>CAYTOF010000072.1:0-10746 GCA_964439435.1 uncultured Oscillospiraceae bacterium | reverse complement strand
TAGGCGTTAAGTTCGGCATCATATTTCTCAAGGTGTAAGAACTCAAACTCGGTCACTCCATGGGGCAGTGTGACATTGTCTATTTCAGTTCCGTTCCTGAAGAGCCTTATTGTGATTGTGGGAGCAGTCATTCCGCTTGGATGCACCCAGAATTTGTTGCCTCTCACATCGACATAATCCTGTTCGAGAGTATTTACAATGTTGTAGGTACCTTCGGGATATGTGGTTGTATATCCATAAACCGCATCTTCTTCCACGGTATAGGTGTAGGGATTTCCGAAGTTGTCATACTTTTCAAGGTCATTAAACTCGTAAGTCGTCGTTCCTGAAGGGAGAGTGACATTGTTGACTTCGCTGCCGTTCCTTAAGAGCCTTATAGTGATTGTTGGAACGGTGGCATTTTCATCCGGTAAGTCGATCCAGGCTTTGCTGCCATCCACTTTGACATAATCTTGGTCGAGCTTGTTGGTAAAGTTGAAACCGTCTTGAGTGGTGATGTACCTATCAAGAGCATCTTCTTCCACGGTGTAGATATAGGGGTTTCCGAAGTTGTCATACTTTTCGAGGTTCTTAAACTCGTAGGTCGTTATTCCCGAAGGAAGTGTGACAAACTTACCTGTTGAGGCACCGTTCCTTAAGAGCCTTATTGTGATAGTTGGCACAGCGCCACTTTCATCCGGCAAGCCGGACCAGGCTTTGCTGCCATCTACTTTGACATAATCTTGGTCGAGCTTGTTATCGATTTTATACCCGTTTTCAGAATATGTTGTTGTGTATCTATCCAGCGCATCTTCTTTCACACTGTAGGTGTAGGGTTTGCGGGCCTCATCATACTTTTCGAGACCTTCAAATTTAAATGTTGTTGTTCCTGAAGGGAGCGTGATGACATATTCATCACCAACCAGGGGGGCGCCATTCCTATAGAGTCTTATCGTGACGGTGGGCACAGAGCCATTTTCTTCCGGTAAACCGGACCAGGTCTTAGTACCTTCCACACTTACATAATCCTGTTTGAGCGTGTTGGTGAAATTAAACCCGTTCTGTGTGGAATCATATCCCAGCACGGCGTCTTCGCTCACTGTGTAGATATAGGGTTGGCGAGCATCATCATATTTTTCAAGTCCTGTGAATTCATATGTCGTGGTTCCATGAGAGAGTGTGACGCTCTTATCAGTTTTGACACCGTTTCTATGGAGCCATATTTTGATTGTAGGTGCGGTTGTTCCTTCCGGATGCACCCAAGACTTCATGCCTCCGACCTTAACATAGTCTTGTTCGATGGTGTTGATTATGAGATAGCCATCATAAGATGTCTCATAGCCTTCAACCGGATCTTCTTTTACAGAATAAGTGTAAGGTTTACGCTCGTTGTCATATTTCTCAAGGTTGTCAAACTCAAAAGAGGTTTGACCCTCGGAAAGTGTGACGCTCATATCGGTTGGGGAACCGTTTCTATGGAGCCATATCTTGATATCGGGTGCAACAGTTCCATTGGGATGAATCCAGGTTTTGGTACCCACAATCTTGACATATTCCTGCTTGGAGATGTTGGTGAAGTCGTTTCCGTTCTGAATAGAATCATAGAGTGCTGCCGCTTCTCCCATATCCTCTTTCACGGAGTAAGTATAGGGTTGACCGTTTTCATCGTATTTCTCGAGTCCTTCAAATATATACAATTCAGTACCATTTGAGAGCTCGACGCTCTTATCGGTTATGTCACCGTTTCTATAGAGCCATATCGTGATAGTGGGTGCTGTTGTTCCTTCCGGATGCACCCAAGTCTTGGTGCCTCCAACCTCAACATGTTCCTGCTTGATGGTGTTGGTGAAGTTGTAGCCATTCTTTACGGAAACATAATCACCAGATGCATCACCCATGTCTTCTTCCACGGTATAAGTGTAGACATTGCGATCCGGATCATACATTTCAAGGTTTTCGAATTTGTATGTTGTGGTTCCGTCAGTCAGAATAACTTTTTGATCAGTTTTGGAACCGTTTCTATAGAGCCATATTGTGATGGTGGGTGCAGATGTTCCGCTCGGGTGCAACCAGGTTTTGGTGCCTGCTACATCCACATATTTTTGTTTGAAAGTGTTTTTGAAGTTGTTTCCAGTCTGTTCGGAATCATAGTCTGCAGACGCATCGCCCATGTCTTCTTTCACGGTGTAAGCGTAGGTGTTGCGGTCAGGGTCAAACTTTTCGAGGTTTTCGAATCTGTATGTTGTGGTTCCTTCAGTCAGTATTACTTTTTGATCAGTTTTGGAACCGTTTCTATAGAGCCATATCGTGATAGTAGGTGCGGTGGATCCGCTTGGGTGCACCCAAGTCTTGTTGCCTTCCACACTCACATATTCCTGAGTAAAGCTGTTTAGCACAACGAAAGCATTGATAGGTTGATTCACGTCTGTGCGGTTATTCTTTATCAAGGTTACCTGGCCAAAGGAAACGATAACCGTGTATGTGTCGGTATTTTTGTCATATCCCGCAGGAGCTGTGGTCTCCTCCAATGTATAGGTTCCAAACGGTATATTGGCAAAACTCACCTTGCCGTTTGAATCAGATGTGGAATTGAGCACCAAGCTGCCATCGGAACGCGTCAGATTAAATACTGCTCCGGAGAGCTTGAGGTTTTCATCATGTGCCGCAAGTTTTGTAAAGTCAAGATTCGCAAAGAAACCCTTGACACTCGGCACATAGAGAGTCATTGATTTGTCGGTGGGCACCGGATTGCCGTTTACCACATTGTAGATCCTGTAGTTAAGCTTGGTGGTGCCGTTGGTTTGATGCCATGCATTCAAAATGCTCACTGGGGAGCCGTTTTTCACATCATTTCTCATCGCCACAGTGTCAAGCTTTACCCTGTAGGTCAGAGTATAGGTATATGTTGTATTGCCGTTTACGGTATTTTCAACATAGATGTCATTGCCGACTTTCCAATAAAGCGTGTTGTTTTTGAAGTATCTGGTGGCAGTGTCATCATTTTGTACCACATGGCTGTTGGCGGCTGTGTCAAAAAGGATATACTGTCCCATAGGGTCGGTTAACAGGCCTGCCTCCGAGGAGGTGCCGATGCTTCCGCCGATACTTTCCAAAGCAATATCGAGTTCATTTGCGTTTGCCGCGCTGATATATTCATCGGAAATTCCCGTGAGCCATTCACCGATGGTGAGATTTCCATAAAATTTATTTCCATCAGCTGCAAAGGCAACGGAATGCAACATCGAGCGGGTGCGAACTGATGCGGCATAGGTCTCCGCCGTCGTTTTATCTGTGGCTGTTGTAGAATTGCCGCCGCCTCTGTTTCCGACCATATGCTCCGTGCTGTTTCTGTCAGAGGCATTTGACAGAACATGATATGTGGGTGCTCCGTCGGTTAAAAGCACAACATGCAGTTGTTTTTTCTCAAAACCTTCAAGCGCTTGACCGGAGCCGGTCAAACCAAGGAGATTGTATGCAAGTCGCAAACCGCCCGCAATGTTTGTACCGCCGGCATCGGCGTAATTGGGGCTCAAGAAACTTCCGCGATTAGGATTCCGTGTGTCTTCGAAGCCGACCACCACACTGCTGTCAATGGTGTTTTTAACGGCAGTGGCGTTTGCAGGTATGGCACCGTTAGTCCAGCTTTGGACTGTTTTTACATTGGAGCCAAAGATGGCGATAGAGATCATGCGCTTTGTGCCGTTAGAATCCTGGACATAGCGGTCAACAAAGTTTTTTGCAGCCGTCTTGGCGTTTGCCAGCCTTGTCCCGGAACCGGGTGAGGGCACATTGTTGTTTACCATGCTGTTTGACACGTCAAAGAGCAACACAACCGCTGCGTCTTCCGGCAACATGACCTCTTCAAATTTTTGAAGTGTGGTCACGCTGAGCGTGATGTCAAACTCATTTTCTGCACCGCTCGGGGCCGGGGCTATCAGCTTGGAAGCTACGATACCGTCCGCCTCCGTCGTAGGAGCGGAGCTGCTTGAGGGAACACCGTCTTTATAATAGGAGCCAATCTGACCTGCGTTTGTGGTAGGGCCAACCGCAAGCGAGGGCAGACCCGTTAAAAAAGATGACATCACAAATGTCATGGCCATTATAAAGGACAACGTTCGTTTAAATTTAGTTTTAACAGTTGTTTTCATTTGCCAACATCCTTTCATTCTCATTGTTTCATCGAGAATAAAATATTTGGCGGCCGGACTGCCATGACGCTTTTTGCGTTTTAGGCTCCATTGGCTTTGCGTCTCACGGTTTCCCGTGGTTTGCCTTTTTCAATATTTATCCTTTCTTTAGGACAATTTGTATCTTAAGTTAGATCTTCTTTCGGTTGCTATTTTGTCATTTTAGGTCTTCTTCATCGTCCAGCGCGCTGTCAATGAGCTTTAAAAGCTCCAGCGCACTTCGAAACGGCTTGCAAACGTTCTTATTTGCCCAAACCACCTCCCCTTGCCATGTGGCATTGTTTCTATGCAGGATGTGCACTACGAAGGTAGCGCCGTCTTTTTTTTCTTTTGTTGTTTTCTCAGACATGCGCAACTCCCCACTCTTCTTTGAATTGTTTTCAACAGTCATTTATTCGTTTGTGTTTTCTCGTGTAGATTATATTGCTACTAATCTTAAGCTCATTATAAAGCATGGTGCATTACAACAGCGTTACAAAGCAAAAAACAAGGAAAAATTTGATGATTATCTCTAATAAATTAAAAGACAGCGCTCATAAAGCGCTGTCGATGAGCTTTAACAGCTCTAGTTCACTTTTAAATCGCCGTGACTTTTTGCCCTCAACCCAAGAAACATATCCCTGCCAAGTTGAGGATTGACGAAACTGGACATGCACATGAAAAGTTGCAAGCTTACCCCGCTGTGCAAGCACATCCGCCTCATCGCGGTGTTTGTCCGGTACAAGACATTTTTCAACGGGCTTTCTGGTAAAGCTTCTGATTTCTGTGCTGGCTTGCGGAAAACAGATGCTGTCAAACATCCTATCTATATGGAACAAGAGGCCTCCAAGCTCTGAAAAAACCAAAGCGGTGTCACTGTAACAATGAAAGAGGCGTATAGAGGTGCTGTCTGTGTCAAGGTTGTCAACACAGACACTGAAGATATTGGGCGAATAGCGTTTGGGAGCGTTGTTCATGTCCGTCACCCTTTCTTTATATATTGAACAGTCATGGCGTTTCTGTCATGAGTCTTGCATGGACGACAAGTCGCTCGTCCTTGTCCAGGCGGTTGTTGGTACAGGTGGAGAGGGTCACTATATTGTCACTTGGGCTCACTTCAACATCCGTTGTTATCAGCGATTTAGCTCTGATATCGTTGAGATAGACAGCAAAGGCATTGTCGCCTGAAAAATTCACCCTATATATGGGGCTGTATGCATCCACTATATATGCGGAAAAGATCTCATATTTTAAAAGCCCCTGGTCTTTTGTGATTATACTTATGTATTTGTGATTTTCATAAAAACTCTGCTTCTTGTATGAAAGCAACACTTCAAACTTGATGCCGTTGTTGCCGTTGTGGCCGTATATTATAGAATTTCGAGATGTCATGTCCTTCGAGGCCCTGTAATCCAGGAAAATGCTGCCAAGGGAGCTGTATGTTCCGTTATAGGCGGTTGTGACATACTTTTCGTTGTCTGTTGTGTGCAGCAGCGGGTAGCTAATGGTGGTGTTGTACACCCAGATCCAGCCATAGATTTCGGGGTTGGTGTTTTGCATCGCCGTCCAGTTCAATGAAAACTGCGGCCAAATGGAGGTCGGTTTTGGAGGTGCCGGGGGTTTGTTCGCGGTTGTTGCCGTTGTTGTTTGTGTTTCATCTTCGCTTGCGTCGGGTTCGGTGACGGCCCCCGGGACAGTCTGGGCAGTTGCCGACGACTCGATGGGTGCAGAGTCAGGAGACAGGGTTGTGGGAGGAGAGGTTTCGTTGTAGTCGGGGATTTCAAAGTCATCAAAGACCAAAAAATCTTCTATCGCCTGCTCTCTCTCCTCAATGTTTTTTTGCCTGTCAAGCCATTCGCCCACCAACATAACTGCCGAATAGACAAAAACACCGGCAAATATGAGCATGAGGCCATATCTTATATATCTTGTGTATTTTCTTTTTTTCATTGTTGAACACCTGCCTTTTACGCCACGCGCCTGTCAGATTTTTGAAAAAACCGGGGACAGGCTGTATTTCAAGCTGTGCCCCCGGTTTGTGTCTGTGTAAACTCCACTCATCTAAACCGCGCGTGTCGGCAAATCGGAGTTATTTATATGGTTTTTCTTTTCTTGGACAGTGTGAGCAATATGATCCCCGCACCTGAGATTGTGGACAGAGCGGCAAACAAATTCATGTTGTTGTCGGCGCCGTTGTAGGGCGGTTCGTCGTCGATTAACGCAAGCTCGTAGTTAAGCACAATTTCAGCTGTTTCATTGGCTTTGGTCAGGGTGGCGGACAAATCTCCGCCGATGAATTCATATTCTTCGCCATTATACTCCGCAAAATCGGCGGGATTGACAACCACCACTTGGTTGAACACTCCCAAAACAACATCTCCGGTGACTGTATGAGTGCTTATGAGCACATCGTCTTCATATTTGGAGTAAATTGCTATGATCCTGTAAGAATAAGTATCTGTATCTTCTTCTTCTTCTTCGTCTTCTTTGTCTATGAAGGTGTTTTCGATGTCGAAGGTGTCTTTGGGATAGGCGGTCACATAACCGTCGACATCAACTTCCTCTACTGAGTAGACATACTTTGCGCCGGTCGATAAGTCATACATGGGCAGTGGGTTGCCGTTTTTATCGGAGGAGAAGCTGAATGTTGCGGTACCGGATGCCAGCATTGCGCGATTTACTTCTGCTTTGCCCTGTTTCAAGATTATCGTGATGTCCGGGACAACAGTGCCCGGGGGCACATTTGCCCAGGTTTTTGTGCCGGAAATAGTGACAGATTTTTGAGCAAGGCTGTTTGTGAAAGCAAAAACATCTCCATCGCTGTTGGCAGCACTTGTATAGCCGTTCACAGCGTTCTCGACCACAGTATAAACATAGGGAACGCCCGTTTCGGGGTTCAGATCAGGGACATTGACTGTGATCTCTGATTTTTCAAAATCCATTTCCACGGATCTGAAATCGTTGCCGTCTTGCTTTATACTAAAGGAAATGGTTTGAGGTCTGGTGTCGTATGCGTTGTTGTTGTCAACCCAGGCTTTTCTGATTGTGATTTTTCTCTGATTGGTCTCGAGGATGTTTGTCACAGAGAAGCTCTCGATGGCCTCTACTTCGCTTTCGGTTGTCTTGTCCACAATCGCAGCTACTGAGCCGAGGGCCACGACTACGGTGTATTCCGATGCCAACGCAAGGTCGTATCCTTCGGGAGCTTCCGCTTCGGCCAAGGTGTATACGCCAAGTGGAATGCCTGCAAATGAGACCTCACCGCTTCCATTGGACTCTGCAGCCAACAACAATGTGCCGTCGGCATTTTCGAGGGTGAACTTTGCGCCTTCTAAAACTAAATCAACATTGTGGGCGGCTGTTTTTGCAAATCCTAAGTTTGCAAAGAGACCTTTCACGCTGGGCACATTCAAATTGACGCTTCTTGTCTCGGTGTTTACAACTTCTTCGCCTTCGTATTCATCCACGGTATAGCTGAAAACCGTGGGTCCGTTTGTGGGATAGTATATATCGGGGTTAAACTCGCCATCACCGGCGGCGTTCCTGATGGCCACCGTATCAAGTTTTATTCTGTATCTCAGGGTGTAGGTATAGGTGGTCATGTCATCTTCTGTGGATGTTGCAAAGCTTTCGTCATTGCCGACATTCCAGTAGAGCGTTTTGTTGGCTTCGTTGAAAACGACATGTTCATTGCTTGAAGATAGACCGAGGAATTCAATGTATTCACCCATGGGGTCTGTCAGCAATCCGCCGTTTGAGGAGATGCCAATCACTGAACTTATGTCGTCAAAGGAGATTTCAAGCTCGCTTGCCGTGTCGGCATTGTAATATCCGTTTGAAATCCTTGTCAACCACTGGCGGATCGTTGTATCCTTCCGAACGGGAAAAAAGAAGGCCCATTCCCGCACAGAATAACAGATGTCGTCGCCCGAAGCATAGGCAATGGAGAAAAGTGTGGCGCGGCTTCGGACATTTTGAGCCATTGCTTCGGCCGGAACCACGTCTTGGCTGTAGTTGGCTACATTGCCTCCGCCTCTGAAACCGTCAATATAGGAGGTACTGGTTTTGTCGGCAGATTTAGAAACGTGGTATGTGGGGGCACCGTCTGTCAACAAAATCACATAGAGTTGTTCTTTGGCAAAACCTTCAAGTGCTTGCCCTGTGCCGGTTTGCCCGATGAGATTATATGCGAGCAGTAGGCCGCCTTCGATATTTGTTCCGCCGTCATTTTCATTGGAACTGATTTTCACATCGCTTGTTATGGAGTTTTTCACAGCGGTGGCATTGGGTGCGGAGGCTGCGTCTGTCCAGTTTACAACTCTTTCGGCATTTGAGCCAAATTTGACAACGGAGATCATGCGTTTTGAACCGGATGCACCGGAGATGAAGCTGTCAACAAAGGCATTTGCTGCGGCTTTGGCAGCGGCAAGTCTCTGCCCACCGCCATTGGGGAGGTTTTCCTTCATGCTGTTGGACACGTCCAAGACAAGCACAACAGCGGCATTTTCTGAAAGAGAGACCGTTTCAAGTTCGCTTTGCGTGACAATCTTAAGCTCAATGTCAAACACATTCTCAGCATCAGTCGGAGAAATGCTTTTTGAAGTCAAAACCATTCCGTCTTCGCTTGTTTTTTGAGGATTGTATCCGGATTGGATTTGCGGTGCGCTTACGGGATAGACCGCCGCAAGGGCCGGCGGGATCACAAGAGAGGAAAGCACAAATGTAATCGCCAAAATAGAAGAGAGGATCTTTCTAAATTTTGTGTTTGAGGTTCTTTCTGACATTTGCCAACATCCTTTCATTTTCTGAGAGTAGAATTTGAAAATATGTGGCGGCCGGACTGCCGTAGCGTTTTGCTTTAGGCTCCTGTGGCTTTGCGTCCCGCGGTTTCCCGAGGTTTGCCCTTTCAATACTTTCGTGTTGTTTTCTGTTTTGTGTGCTTTTATCTATATTATAACCGATAAAATATTACAACAGCGTTACATTCGAAAGTTTAAGAAAAATTTTTCAAAAATAATATAACTAAAGCGTTTTCACCATTTGAGGGTGCCGGCTTTAAAGGACAAAGATTCGCTCTCGCTTTGAAATTCGGCAGCGGATACGACCTTATAACGGAGGCGGCTGCCCCTGCCGGTGTAGAGCTCCTTGTACCGCCGCACTATGCGGTCCGCCACGATGGAACAGTTTTCCTTGTTTATGCCGAGCAGCAACACCAAAAATTGATTGGGGTTGTATCTTGTGTAGAGATCGCCGCGACGAAGGGAGGATTTTATGGCTGTGTGCAAACTTGCGGAGGCTTCCGCAAGTTTATCTCCTTCAAGCTCGTTGCCATCAACATCGGTCAAAGAGCAGAGCATGAGGTAGACAGACTGTCCGCTGCGCTCGATTATGCGCATCACAAATCTGTAGCTGTCGACAAAGGTGAGAAAATTGCAGTAATAAGCGCCGTCCCCGCTCTCGTCTGCGGAGAGATATGCCTTGATGGACTCGAGGGATTCCGAAACAGAGGGTATGTTTGCAGAAATCTCTTTGTGGAGGGCTATGAGCTTTTCTGAGGGTTTTATGCCCAGTTCCTCAAAAAACAACTGGGTGACATTTTCAAATGCCATATGGGCGTCATTGTAGCGACGCAAATCCATAAGCGATTTGATTTTGCCGGCATGAAACTCTTCGTCATATGGGTATATGGAGCTGGCTCTGCTGTTTATTTCGTGGGTTGTTTCATAATCACCTATTTTGTTGAGAAGCTTTGTCAAAGAGGCAATGCACTCGGAATATAGAGATTTGTATCTCACGGCCTCCACAGCCACCCAGTTTTCTGCTGAAGCCATAGGAAGAAATTCGCCTTTATACAACTCAAAGGCATTTTTGTATGCGTTGATTTTTTCTTCCGATGAAAGATTGTCATTACTTGCCTTTTTGATGTATTGCTCAAACTCCCTTGCATCCACTTGGCAGGGTATGTCGGCATTCCAACTGCATATGCCGTTTCTGCATGTTATATACGGAAGCTCAGGCAATCCCGCTGAAACAAGCATACGCCTAATGCGATGCATCGTGACGCGAAATGTGTTTGACGGATCGATTTCTGAGTCGTCATTGTAGATGATCTCAAACAATTTGTCTTTGGAAAACCCCACCCCTTGGTTGAAAATCAAGAATTGAAGCAGGCCTATGGCCTTCCCTGTGCGGCTTTGCCAGGGCATGATAGGCTTGTCATTATAATGTAGAGAAAAATTGCCAAGCATCTCAGCTTGGATTGGCCCCTCCAGCACAGCTTCACCTCCTTGGTCTGAAAGCTATAACATTTGTGCAGATACATTATCTTATTGTGAATAGTGATACAACTGCACAATAAGTATATATCAAACAAGTGCACATTGCAACATTATTTTGTAGGGAGGATGAAATTCTTTCAAAGCATGAGCATAAGCTATATTGACCGGCAAGGTACCAAAACCCAAGTGTTCTGCGAAAACCGCTGTGCTTTAAAATGAAAATAGAAAAGAGATGACAAAAAGCATGGTTTGTCACAGCTTGAGGATTGGGTGGGCGGTCAAAGTAAAAGCAAGGTTAGACAGAGTAAAAGTAAAGTGATAGA
>CAYTOF010000071.1:0-11035 GCA_964439435.1 uncultured Oscillospiraceae bacterium | reverse complement strand
GACCATCTGTGTACACAGTTTTGTGAACTCCTTTAGAGGTGTTATGGGTGTGTGTTCGGCCTTTGGGTCCGCGGCAACCTCCTCCCAGCGGAAATTACAGTCATTGCCGCCGTATTCAATCAAGACCGTATCGCCCTCAAGCCCCCTGGCTAAAATCCTGTCCAGCAAGGCCTTGCCTTTTTGTGAGGTGTAGCCAAAAATCGACCGGTTTTTGATCCGCACGTCAAAGGTCTTTTCCACTATCTCCAGCCTGTCGTCGACAAGGGTTTTATATCTCTGATCCTTGTCCATCACTATGCCCTTCATGACCGAATCGCCAAATATCTCTATTTTATTTACTTTGATCATAATTTCTCCTTGTCGCGTATAATATATCACATAGTATTCATTACCGCATGACATAGATTATATAACATCCTTTGTTGGTTGTCAATAACTATTGACAAAAGAGGGATTGCCTTTATAATTATATAAGAAGGTAAAGGAGGTCGAGGCATATCAACAACAAGGAAATTATCTCTTTTCGATGGCCCAGATGGGAGGAACTGCCCAATTTCGAGCTGTATATGGACCAGGTGCTGACGATTTTGGAACGCAATGCCATCCCCTTTGACAGCGGCGGTGAGAGTGCCACCACCTCCACCATGATAAATAACTATGTCAAGCACGGTATTTTGCCGCCTCCTTATAAAAAGAAATACCAGCGTGACCATCTGGCAGTGCTCACAATCATTGCCCTCTGCAAGCGTGTTCTCAGTTTGGCGGAAATAGACAGTTTTGTGCTGCTCATGACGGAAAACCACGAACTTGCGAAGGTCTACGATCTCTTTTGTACTGAACTAGAAAGGGCGCTTTTTCGGACTTTTTCTAAATCTGAAAGCGAAAAGGGCGTCTCCCCTGCTTGTGGTGCACCCTTTTCCGGCAGTGACGTTGACCCCTCTGCCCCCACGGGTATCGCCCTCCTGGCCCTTGTTCAAGCCGTCGCCCACAAGTTGCGTCTGCTCTCTGTGCTTCCGCAAAAGGACAGCGACAAAGACGAGGGGCAAAAATCAACTAAAACAAATACCTGACAAACAGGTTCATTTTTAGCGACTAAAATCAAGATGCAACTCTTTTGAATTTTCGCATCTTGCTTTTAGTCGCTATTTGTCTTTTTTATCCGGAATACTCGGCACACCGCAGGATGCCGCAAAGGCACATCCGCCACAGGAGCTCCCGCAAGAGCCGCCTTTTTTCTTGTTTTTTATGACCTTTATCACAGCCAAAGTGACCAGAACCGCCACCACGACCAAGATGATGAGCGTGGCAAGGTTGTCTCTTATAAAGTCAAACATACTCTCACTCCCTTATAAAAACGGCAAAGCACCGTTTGGCGCATATAAGTTAGTCTAACTAACTTATATAATTATATCACCGCCTCAAACATAGTCAAGGCACTAATTGTGAACAATTTCCCCCTGCGGATCTCAAAAAAGACCGGCGCTCGGATAAAAATATTTTGTTTATTTCGAAAATAGTTATTGACATATGCCCATAACTATTGTATAATAGCATAGGAAAACCAAATTGCGGCATATGGGCTTTCACATGAGCTCTCGCAGCTGTATTGCAGGCAAAGAGCTTTGTAAAGCGACAAGCTTGAAAGGATGTGTTATATATGCCAAGAGGTGACGGAACAGGGCCGTTGCGCGGTCGCGGAGGCGGCAGAAGAGATCGGCGCGGACCGCTCGGCGCAGGACCTGAAGGAAATTGCGTGTGCCCCAAGTGCGGCACAAAGACACCCCACACCATCGGAAAGCCTTGCACTTCCATCCTGTGTCCCAAGTGCAATACATCCATGATAAGAGAGCAATAAAGACATGAACGCCAACAACTTTGGGAGGTGAGAGCAGATGCCCGGAGGTGACAGAACAGGTCCCATGGGAATGGGTCGCATGAGCGGGCGAGGTGCCGGTTTCTGCGCGGGATTTGATACTCCCGGTTTTATGAACGCAGGCTATGGCAGAGCCCGAGGCGTCGGCAGAGGCAGAAAACTGCCCCTTTTGATCGCTGCATTGCCCATTGCGGCAATCGCATACTTTTTATCCAGACAAAACAAGTCAAAAACAAAATAAGTCGAAAACCAATCACATTAATTCACTTTGAGACAAGTACAAACGAAAGGAGGTGTGTATTATGCCAAGAGGTGACAGAACAGGTCCCATGGGAATGGGCCGCATGAGCGGGCGAGGTGCCGGTTATTGTGCCGGTTATCAGGTTCCGGGTTGCGCAAATCAAGCAGGATTTGGCCGCGGTATGGGCTTTGGAAGAGGTCGTGGAGGCGGCGGATTTCGCAGGATGTTTGCCGGTGTGGGCATGCCCAGATGGGGAAGGTTTAGCAATGCTCCCTATGCAGACGAAAGCACCGTTGCAGCAAATGAAAAAGCTTTTTTAAAAGACCGTGCCGCTTTTCTTGAGGAAGAGCTGGCCGAGGTGAAAACGCGTCTATCCAACATGGAAAAAGACAATGAATAAAGCATTGCTCATAATGGTTATAAGGCAGGATTTTGACCCTGCCTTATAACCATGCTCATTATAAAGAGGTTTTTGCCCCTCTTTTAAGTTGACATAGAGCCGTAAAAGGATTAACATATAGCTTGGTGCATTTAGAGGTTTTCTATGATTTTATTGCACTACACGCTATTTTAAATGAACGGAGTTGAAATAAATGGCGCGGCCCGTAAAATGGAGACGCATAGAACATATACCCAGTGTTCCGTTTTTTATCCCATCCGAGACTGACTCAGGGGATATGGCGGAGAACACTTTAAAACTTGAGGAGCTGGAAGCCATAAGGCTGCGCGATCTTGAAGGCCTTGAGCAAAGCGAATGCGCGGAGAAGATGGAGATCTCAAGGCCGACTTTTCAGCGGATACTCATCTCGGCAAGGGAAAAAGTGGCCGACAGCTTGGTAAACAGCAAGGTGATCAGAGTGGAGGGCGGCAATTTCACACGCCAAATCTGCCCCGTCACCTGCAACAATTGCGGCAAGGAATGGGAAGAAAGCTATGAAAATTTGATGTCGGGAAAAGACGATGTCTATATGTGCCCCACCTGTGGTTCTAAGAACATTGTGTGCACCAGGGATCGGGGCGGGAGATTTTGTCGCGGCAACTGCCGCAGACACGGTCGCAGAGGTAAATAAAAGACAACGAGGTGATGTTTTGAAGATTTCAGGTTTACAAAAGATGACGCTTTTGGACTATCCGGGGAAAATAGCCGCCACGGTTTTTACGGCGGGCTGTAATTTTCGTTGTCCTTATTGCCACAATGCGACGTTGGTATTGAATCCGGACGCGGAGGAGACCATCTCAGAAGAGGAGTTTTTTGACTTTCTCTCAAAGCGAAAAAACTTTTTGGAAGGTGTGTGCATCACAGGGGGCGAGCCCCTGATGCAAAAGGATTTGGGCGCATTCATATCAAAGATAAAGGAAATGGGCTTTTTTGTCAAGCTGGACACAAACGGCAGTTTTCCTGACAAGCTCATAGAACTTGTGGAGGGCGGTCTTATTGACTATGTGGCAATGGACATTAAAAATGCCCCGGGTTCCTACGCAAGTACTGCGGGATTAGATCCGGAAAAAAGCAAGAGCGTGGTCGCCGCTGTGGATCGGAGTATCTCATATCTGCTGACAGAGCCCACAGATTATGAGTTTCGAACCACGGTTGTGAGCGGGTATCACACAAAAGCTGATTTTACAGCAATAGGCAAGTGGATCCGAGGCGCCAAAAGATATTATCTGCAGAAGTTTGTTGACACGGGGGATTTGATACAGGCAGGCCTCGAGGGCGTCGGGAACACGCTGCTTGCGGAGTTTGCCGAGGAAATACGAGAGGATGTCCCCTCGGTGGAAATCAGATACGACTGAAATATATCGCCGACAAAAGATATTGACATATGCCCAAAACAAGAGTACAATACTGCTATGGACAAAATGTCTCATTTACTTGCAAAGGCTGTATTGATATGAAAATTCACATTCTAACCGACAACCAAACAAGAAAGTGCCCCTTTTTGGCCGAACACGGACTTTCTCTTTTTATAAATCATGAGCGAGGCGACATACTTTTCGACACCGGTCGTTCCGATGTCTTTCTCCGCAATGCCGCCGCAATGAACCTGGACATAGGAACTGCAGCGCATATCGTTTTGAGCCACGGGCACTACGATCACTGTGGCGGGCTGGTGCACTTTCCCGCCGGAAACCCCCACCCGCCCATATATGTCCACGAGAGTGCCTTTGCAAGAAAATACTCCTACAAAGCCGACAGCGCAACTTTTAGCGATATCGGCATTCCTTGGACTCAAAAAGAATATGACAGGCACAAAAAACATCTGGTTTTCACAAATAAGCACCTGCAGATAGCAGACTCTGTGCATCTTTTGGGAGAGATACCGAGCACCGTTGAGTTTGAAGGCGTCCCCACAGGGTTTTATTTGAAGGAGCGCTCAAAGAATTTTCCCGACATGATGAGAGACGAACAGATGCTTGTCCTCGAAAGCGAGGGAGGGCTTGTTGTTGTGCTGGGATGCTCCCATCCCGGAGTGATCAGCTGTCTGCACTATGTCCGAAAGCTGTTTCCAGGTCAAAAAATCGACACCGTGATAGGCGGTATGCACCTTGGGGACGCGACGCCCCTGCGACAATCGATGACCATTGCGCATCTGGCCGATTTGGACGTCAGAAAAATCATCCCCTTGCACTGCACCGGTATACTTGCCATGTGCGAGATGAAGAGGTTGCTTGGCGAGCGCGTGCATCTTTTATGCGCCGGAGACAGCTTCGAGGTTTAGCATTTTGCATGCGATAAATATAAATATGTGCAAAGAAGGTTTAGAAGTGTTTGGTTCTGACTATTCGGACAAGGTCATTGAGCATTTTATGTGCCCGAGAAATGCGGGCAGCATGCCGGATGCCGATGCAAAGGGCAGTTGCGGAGATCCCCGGTGCGGGGATTCTCTGACAATATTTTTAAAAATTGAAGACAATATAATCAAGGATATCAGCTTTTTGGCCTTTGGCTGTGTAGCGGCAATCGCCGCAAGCAGTGCCGCAACGGAGCTTGCAAAGGGCAAGACACTCGAAGAGGCTGGCAGGATAACAGAAAACGACATCGCCCTTGCGCTGGACGGTCTGCCCTTGGAAAAACTGCACTGTTCTGTACTGGGTCAGTCAGCCCTGAGAGCAGCCATATCTGATTATTGCCATCATAAATAACTACATATATATAACAACAACACAAAGGAGTCAACCACAATGGACAATCAACAAAAAGCACGCGGCGACAGCAGCTGCGATCAGCAAAGCTGCGAGGGATGCCCTCAAAGCGCACAATGCAATCCCAAAAGTCAATATGAAAAGACAAATGAGTTGAACAACATAAAAAAAGTGATCGGGGTTGTCAGCGGAAAAGGCGGTGTGGGCAAGTCCTTGGTGACGGCGATGATAGCCATTCTCTTGAACCGAAAGGGATATACCACGGGGATATTGGATGCGGACATCACAGGTCCGTCGATACCCAAGATGTTTGGTATTACGCGGAAGGCCGAGGCCAACGAACTGGGCATTTTCCCCGAGCGCACTCACAACAACATCCGCATCATGTCCATCAATCTCCTGCTTGAGCAGGACGATGCCCCCGTCATCTGGAGAGGTCCTTTGCTTGCAGGCGCAGTAAAACAATTTTGGACAGACGTTGTCTGGGGAGAGCTTGACTATCTTTTCATCGACATGCCCCCCGGAACGGGTGATGTGCCGCTGACTGTTTTCCAATCCATACCGCTGGACGGCATCATCATCGTGACATCTCCCCAGGAACTTGTCTCCTTGATCGTCAAAAAAGCCTACAATATGGCCAAACAGATGAACATACCCGTCTTGGGTGTGGTGGAGAACATGAGCTATGTGAAATGCCCCGACTGCGACAAGGAGATAAAGCTCTTTGGCGAGAGCAATCTGGAACAGACCTCAAAGGAACTCGGTATCGACATCCTTGGCAGAGTTCCCGTTGACCCAACCATGGCAAGCCTTGCCGACAGCGGCAAATTTGAGCGCTTTGTCAACGACTACCTGAACACCGCAGCGGAAAAAATCGAAAATCTGAAATAAAAGAGGAGACCTTGTCTTGACAGAAAAAGAAAAAACAGCACAAGCTCTTTTTGAACGCGGATATAACTGTGCACAGGCCGTTTTTGCTGCGTTTTGTGACGAATTGGACATGAGCTTTGAAGACGCCTTGAAAATCTCCTCCTCTTTTGGCGGCGGCATGGGCAGGCTTCGCGAAGTCTGTGGTGCCGTGACCAGCCTTTTTGCCATAGCGGGGATAAAATGCGGTTACAGCGACCCCGATGACGATGCGGGAAAGGCAAGACACTATGAGCTGATACAGGATCTGGCCGCATCTTTTAAAGAAGCACACGATTCAATCATATGCAGAGAACTTTTGGACTTGGACGAGGGGCCGCAAAGCCCTGTGCCCGAGCCGAGAAGTGCCAAGTACTATGAGGAGCGACCCTGTGCAAAATATGTGGCGGACGCTGCCAAACTCGCAGAAGAGTTAATAAATAATCTTTCAAAGGAGATATAAAATGAAAATCGCACTTCCTGTCGAAAAAAAGTCTTTAGACGCGCCCATCTGTCCTTCCTTTGGGCGAACGCCTTTCTACGTGATCTTTGACACAAGTGACGACACACACAGCTTTTTGGACAATGCCGCGGCGATAAGCCAGGGCGGAGCCGGCATAAAGGCCGCACAGTCCCTGGTGGACCGTGATGTCAAAGCCCTCATCACCTTTCGATGCGGTGACAATGCCGCAGAGGTTTTAAACGCCGCGAAAATCGACCTGTTCAAAGCCACGGAAGGCTCTGTTTTGGACAATGTCAAAGCCTTTAAAGAGGGCAAGTTGCCAAAGCTCACGGAAATACACGCCGGATACCATCACCGCGGGGGCGGAAAATGAAAATAGCTGTCCTGAGCGGTAAAGGCGGAACAGGTAAAACCTTTTTATCCGTCAACCTTGCCTGTGCCGCCAAGCAAGCTACCTATGTCGACTGCGATGTGGAGGAACCCAATGGCCATCTTTTTTTAAAACCCCGTATCCTTTCAGAAAATGCGATAAGCGTTTTGAATCCGCAAATCGACATGAATCTCTGCACACGCTGCCGCATATGCGTTGAGTTTTGCGAGTACAATGCCCTGGCTTTGGCGGGAGAAAAGGTACTTGTGTTCAACGAAATCTGTCATTCCTGCGGCGGGTGTGCTCTGCTGTGCCCCGTTGGAGCCATCACCGAATTCCCAAGGCCCATCGGCAAAGTGGCTGTGGGGGTTTCTGAAAATGTGAATGTCCTCACAGGGTGGTTAAACCCCGGCGAGGTGAGCGGCATCCCCGTGATAAAGGATCTGCTGGCTAAGATAGAGAACGAAATTGCCGTTATCGACTGTCCTCCGGGCAGTGCCTGCGCCGTCATGGAGAGCATTCGCCCCGCGGACTATTGCCTTTTGGTGGCGGAACCCTCCCTCTTTGGGATACACAACCTCGGCATGGTGCATGAGTTGGTATCCCTTTTTGAAAAGCCCTTCGGTGTTGTTTTGAACAAATGCATGCCCCGTGACACCCTAGGGGATGAATACTGCGAAAAGCACAACATCAAGGTGCTTGCGCGGATTCCCTATGACAACGAGCTTGCGCAGATGAACTCAAAGGGCCAAATCGCTGTGCGCGAAAAAGAGCACCACAGAGTTTTCTTTGCCGATTTGCTAAGTAAAATCACAGAGGAGGTGGCCTTTTGAAAAAGCTTTTAATCCTCAGCGGAAAAGGCGGCACCGGAAAGACAACCGTTGCTGCGGCTTTTGTTGAGTTTTCCAAAGCCCGTGCCTTTGCCGACTGTGATGTGGACGCTCCGAATTTACACCTCGTTGTCTCCGACTTGAAATCACCCCAAAAATCAGATTATTACGGTTTTGGAAAGGCCTTTATCGACAAGGAACTCTGCTCAGAGTGCGGAAAGTGCATTGAACACTGTCGATTTGACGCCATATGCTCCGACTATGTTGTCGGTGAGTTTGAATGCGAGGGCTGCAGTGTATGTGTTGAGGTCTGCCCGGAGAAGGCAATCGTCATGAAGGACCATGTCTCCGGCGAGATGACACTTTATAAAAACAAAGAACGCGTGTTTTCCACAGCCCAGCTCAAGATGGGCAACGGTGCCTCGGGCAAGTTGGTGGCGGCTGTAAAAACTCAGCTGTATGATGAGTGCGCAGATGCGGACCTCGCCATCATAGACGGCTCCCCCGGAATCGGCTGCCCCGTCATAGCCTCCATCTCCGGTGTGGATATCGTGCTCATTGTGGCAGAACCCACCGTTTCGGGCATACACGACATGAAACGCATCGTGGAAACCGCCAACAAATTTGGTGTCCAATGCCTTGTCTGCATCAACAAATACGATATAAACTCCGAAAATACGGAGGAGATAGAGAGATTTTGCGCGGAAGAAGGCATTCCACTGGAGGGCATTATCCCCTTTGACGGGAAGGTGGTGGAGGCTCAAAATCAATTTCAAAGTATCGCCATGTACCCAAATAGCCCTGCAGGGAAGGCCATTTTTGAGATATGGGAAAGTATTTGCAAAAATTATTTAGAATAGACAGATAAGCATTTGTATATGAAAGGATGGATATGATGAAGATCGCAGTCGCAAGTGATAAGGGCAATGTCTCGGCTCACTTTGGTTTTTGTGAGGGTTTTGCAGTCTATGATGTGGCAGACGGTAAAATCGCACACAGGGAGTTTGTCAAAAACCCGGGACATAAACCAGGCTTTCTCCCCGTGTTTTTACACGAGATGGGAGTCAATGTCATTGTTTCCGGCGGTATGGGCGGCGGTGCCGTCGATATCTTCAATGAAAAGGGCATTGAGGTCGTTCTCGGCGTTTCCGGCACTGCTGATGGCATCGTAAACGAATATATAAAGGGCAAGCTTGAAGCCACAGGCACGGCATGTGTCGACCACAAGCACTGATTGCACCTTGTTCTAAACCACAAAGAGGCAAACTCCGTTATGAGCTTGCCTCTTTTATGCATGTCAGCATTGCCTTTTGGGCTTATTTTGCAATATCTTTGGGCTTTTACAATTTATTGCGTTGCGGCTTGAAGATTTGGGTTGTTTTGCGGTATAATGTAGAAAAGGGCTCTGTCTGTATACAGGGAGGAGGTGCCTGCATGGCTAAGGCAAAAGGGAACAACAAAAAAGGCATTGTGGCTTCCTTTCGTGCGCTGCTTCGCTCCAAGGACAGCATCAACATACGCAATGTGCGCAAAAGCCATTTGAAATACATGCTGATATTCCCCCTGGCTCCTGTTTTTGCCAATATGCAAGGGGTGTTGTTTGACGAATCCGTGCAACTTTTCGGCCTGGACGCCATGACGCTCATGGGAAGCGCCTATTGTGTCGGCGCCGGTGTGCTGTTTGCATTTACAAGCACAAAAAACATGGCCCAAGTCTCAAGGTTCGCAGCCCTGACCACCGCCATCGCTTTTGTGCTCTGGCTAATGTTACCCACGGGCCAAGCCAGCCTGCTGCTTGCCATGTTTTTTATGTTCGCCCTGGGCGGATGCGCCGCCTGTGCCGCCTTTGCCTATACCTTTGCCCTGAACAACACAGAACGCCTGCTCGGCGCCGCCGCCATCTCACTGTTTTTTGCTCTCAATCAGTTGGGGTCGGGGCTCTCTTTGTTTTCGGGCGTTTTCGAAAAGACATACTTGGCAACACTTATTCTCGGTACCTTTCTTTGCCTCTCATTTTACAAAGCCGTCGATTTTTCCGCCGCACAGGACCGACCGAAAGCCCGTTTAAACCCCGCTCTTAAGCTGACGCTTTATTTCTTTGTCGCCCACTATTTTGTGGAGATCTTCTACACCTATCTGCCGGGGGCTTCCTCCCCCGCCGCCATAACCGCCAACGGTGCCGTGGGCATACTCGTCGTCTGCCTTGCGGTGGCCTTGCAACTCATCACAAAGCGCAGCATCTGGAATATGTGCAATCTGTTTTTCATCGCCATGATCCTCACCTACGGACTTTATTTTATGCCCGAGGGCACGGCTTTGCGGAGCTTTGCCCGATATATCCACGGTTTTGAGCAGATGGGATATATCGCAGCCTATTATCTCCTCGGTTGTGTCTTCAAAAAACATGGGGATTTTCGCATTTTCAAGCTTTGTCTGGTGATAATTCTGCCACTCAGCATGATCTCCTATGTGATTCCGGGCACAATCGCCCTCTACTCTCCCGAACTTTTGCCCCTTGTCGCCACCTTGACCTCCGGAGCTGTCTTTGTCGGATTTATATTGCTCTCCCCTGCCTATTCAAAGTACCTCTTCTATGCGGAGTGGGCCGATGACTTCCACGCTGTCGACATGACGGAGGCAGTACAAACGGTGGAGGCCTCAAACACACTGGAGAACCTGAAGCTCACTCCTCGAGAGAGAGAAGTCGCCGCTCTGCTCCTCCATGGAAAAGATGCCAAGCAGATCGCAAAAGAGCTTGACATCAGCGTGCACACAGCGCATTTCCATATCAAAAACCTGTACAAAAAACTCTGTATCAACAACCGCATGGAACTGTTCGCCCGCTTAAATTCCACCGGACTTTCCTCCGAAACATAGACTTGTGTCTCTTTTTTCACAAGCTCTGACCCTCCAACAGAGGTGTCGGGGCTTTTTTGCGCAAAACCTACTAATATTAGTAGCTATCAATAGCGGAACTTCTGTTTTATAATGGTATTTAGAGTGGAGGGAGTTGCCATGAATGAAAATATAGAGAACAGGATTAAAGCTCTGACACCTCGCGAAAAAGAAGTTTTTTATATGCTCCTCAAGGGGATGAAAGCAAAGGAGATCGCCCTTGAATCCTCCATCAGTATCTGGGGCGCCAACTACTTTGTCAAACAGATTTACCGCAAACTAGATGTCAACAGCAAAACCGAACTGATTTTAC
>CAYTOF010000070.1:4520-11495 GCA_964439435.1 uncultured Oscillospiraceae bacterium | reverse complement strand
TGTTTGTACCTGATACTATAAATCAAAATTTATCTGGAGTTTTTAGAGGTTACCTGTAATTATTATACCTCTAAATTATAGGCGTGTCAATTAATTGCTCTTTAGAAAGCTCTGGACAAGATTTGGTTGTTATTATAATGTGATTGCATTGCAACGAAGCGGATGGATGTGATATAATTTACATCTAACTACTGTAGATTCTTGAAACCATATAGGGGGGTAAGCGCTATAACTATTTATGTAGATCCGTGCGCAGCGCGTCGTGAGATTTTGATAACAGAAGAAACTGCAATGATTCTTTGCCGCATAAAAGATGGTAATGTGGCTCGCTTATTTCTTTTATTATGTGGCGTAGGAAACAAGTGCTCCAAAGATGAATTATGTAAAACGCTGGCCATAACAACAGAAGAACTGGAAAAAGCGTTGAATAGCCTAATGGAGCTGAATTTAGTATCTGGAGTAGCACAGTCATTGTCAGGGAAAGGTGAAGATGAAAATAGTAAGGTTGAAAAACATCAAGATCCCCAAATGGAAAACGACAGCAATGTATTTAGTTCGATAAAAAGTGAGCAAGAAATTCAAACTCAAAATACAAAAACAGTAGATGATATTGAAAAAGTTTCGAATGAAAATCGAGCAAGCGAAATGGAGAAAGCGCTTTCCACATCACCTAAATACACAAAAGAAGAGATTGTGACCCTTTCTCGCAGTGACAGGGCATTTGCGCAAATCGTAAAAGAAGCAGAAAAAACAATCAAACCTATGCTGACTGAAAGCGATTTGCGAGAACTAATGACGATTTATGGCTATTTTGGTTTGCCGGCGGATTGTGTGATTATGCTCCTTCATTTTGTCTCTGCAAGGACAAAAGCACAAACCGAAGGAGCCAAAAGAGCATCAATGCTCACAGTTAAGAGGGAAGCATATAAGTGGTTGGATAAAGGCATAATTACTGTTGAATTGGCTGATAAGTACATAAGCGAAGAGGTGCGCGTTCAAGAAGTTAGTTTTAAAATTGAGGCTCTTCTTGGGCAGGATGTATATTCCAATGATGAAAGACGCCTTATTAAAAGCTGGGTTGAGCTTGGATATTGTGAGAAAACAGTGACGATTGCAAAGGAAATATCAGAAACGCGTCTGGGGGAAATCAACCTACGCTATATCGGTACAATTATAAAAAACTGGAAGAAGAACAAACTAAACACCGCGGAAGAAATATTGCAAGATGAGCGAGAGAAGGCGGCAAGCACAACAACTTCGCGAAATGTAAAAAAACGCAAGCCTGCAAGAAAGCTTGCGGGTGCAGATAGGGAACTCGATGAAGCTGAGCTTGAAAGTTTTTTCGAAATCCAAAGACGTAAGGATCAATCAGAAATATAATCATGAAATGAATCAATATTGTGTTGGAGGCTCGATAAATGAGTTATGATGCAAAGGCCTACGAGAGAGCAAGAGAGCGGTTCGAAGCCGAAAAAAATGAAAGAGAACTAACAAGGTCACGAAAACTTGCTGAAATAGTCTCAAAAATTCCTGAAATCGCTGAAATTGAAGAAAGGAAAAAAAGGCTTGGTATCAGTATTGTCGAATCGGTTTTTACCAAAAACAATATGGACGTCGATCTTGAAGAAATAAAAAGAGCGTCACGAAACTTAATTGAGTTGCGAACGAAAGCACTGGTTGAGAATGGTTACAGGGCGGATACTCTTGATGAGAAACCGTTATGCGGATTTTGTCAAGATAGTGGGAGTGGCGGCGGAATACCCTGTGATTGTTTTTTGCAAACATATAAAGAAGAACAATTCAAAGAACTAGCCAGATTGTTTGGAGTTTCATCTGGATATCCTCATGATTTTGATGCGACAGCATACGATGCAGAGCCTTTAAAAGGGCTGGAAAGCAAGGTAAATATGCGTGAATATATGAAGGGTGTATTCGATGCCATAAAGAAATATGCGCACTCTTTTGATAAACATTCGCCAAACCTTCTCTTTACCGGTGCTTCAGATGATGGGAAGATATATATGTTGGCATTGATTGCACGAGTGGCTATTGAACGCGGCTACAGCGTCACATATCTGACCGCCTTCACACTTGCCAAGGCTTTGGAAGATGAAAGGTTTGGCCGTGAAAGTGTAGAGCGAGATGACTTAGCCGGTGCATATAGCAATGACTTGTTGCTTCTTGACGGATTGGGTGGAGAGCAAGTTTCTCCTTATACCTCAGCAGCCATTTTGGATCTCGTAGACAGAAGAATTTCTTTGCTAAAACCCACTGTAATCTCTGCAATAATGACAATCAACGAAATTGGCGAGTTTTACGGATTAGAACTTAAAAACAGACTTCAAACAAAATATGTTACTCATTTCATAGCGCCAAAGAAACGCAGATGATAAGTCATACGACTTGAAAAAGAACGCTCAAAGAAATAATGAGACTAAAAAAACAAACGGGTTTTGATGGCCCGTTTGTTTTTTTAGCTAATTCCTTGGCTGTTGTTAATTTGAGAAAGCGCATAGAGCTCGCTGTAGGCACCGCCCTTTGAGATTAAATCGGAATGAGTGCCTTGCTCTGCGATAACACCATGATCAAGCAAGTAAATCGTATCGCTGTTTACTATTGTGGAAAGCCGGTGTGCTATTGTGATTGTAGTATGGTCTTTAGAAACATTTTGCATAGCAGAGGAAAGAGCGAGTTCGGTTTCTGTATCTATACTTGCCGTGGCTTCATCTAAAACTAAAACAGAGGGCTGGGCGGCAATAGCTCTTGCAAAAGCAATAAGCTGACGTTGTCCTGCTGAAAATTCTGCTCCTCGCTCAGAAACATGCGCTTCATATTTATCGGGTAAACTCTCAACAAACTTTGTGGCACTGACAGTGTCAATTGCTTTTTTTATATCCAAATCGCTGATGGAGTCATCATTGAGTCGCACATTGTATTTGATGTCACCGGTGAAAAGAAACACATCTTGTTGGACCACAGATATTTTTCGGCGAAGATCGGTGAGATTGTATTCAGAAATGTCAGTGCCATCAAGTAAAATGCGTCCTTTTTGGATTTCGTAAAATCGTGCCAACAATGAAATAATGGTTGTTTTACCCGACCCGGTGGAGCCTACAAAAGCTACGCTTTGTCCTGGTAAGATTTCAAAACTTACGTCTTTTAAAATCCAATTTTCTTCGTTATATGCAAACCAAACGTTTTCAAATACAATGTGACCGGAGAAGGTTTGGAGAGGTGTTCCTATATCAAGATCTTCAAGGGTTTCGGTTTGGTCTAATATGTCATATATCCTATCGGCAGATATTAAAGATGACTGAATTGCTGTAAATTGCTCTGCGAGATTTGCGATGGGATTGAAAAACTGTCTAATATATTGTGTAAAGGCAAATAATGTTCCTACCAAAACTGTATTTCTAATGACCAGCGGGCTGAAAATTGAAATGAGTACAGCTATTGAAAGATTAGCAAGTGCATTTAAAAGAGGGTGTGAGAGGCTGTTAAGAAGGATCTCGGTCATGCTGAACTTATAATAGTCACGTCCCAACTTGTGGTACTCATCGTTTTTGACTTTTTCACGGCAATAAATTTGAACCATCTTCATTCCGGTAATGTTTTCTGCAAGAAAGCTATTGAGCTTTGATATCTGAGCTTTCATTCTGATGAAGTTTTTTCGGGCCAGGGTTCTGTATATAAATGTGATAATTGCTATGATTGGAATGGTTATAAAGCAATAAAGAGCAATTTTCATGTCAAGCAACATCATTGCGGCCATTATTTGTATAATTATTATGATATCTTTCACAAACTGGACGACCATGCTTGAAAATAAGTCGCTCAATGATTCTATATCGCTATTTATGCGTGTCAAGAGACTACCGGAAGAATTTTTGTCAAAGAAACTCATGTTCATTCTCTGTATATGAGAGAAAAGGCCTGTGCGCAACCTATGCATTATGCGTTGCCCCAATGTACCGAGAGTTATGGCCTGAAAGTAATCACTAAAAATGCCGACGATGACGACGACAAGATATAAGATAGCATATACTCCGATTGAGCGCAGATCACCTGACCCTTTGCTCAAGTTTTCATCTATGATCAATTTCAATATAAAAGGTTTCGAAATTTGAACTATACCACCTAATGTTGCAAGTGTGATAGCAAGCCCTGTAAGACCGGGATGATGGCCGAAATTTTGTAACAAACGCAGAAGTGTACGGCGACTTTTCTTGTGAATATATTCAGACATGCGTCCTTCAATAATAGGTCGAGAAGCTTGGTCATTTTGCTTTTTCATTCTATTGCCGCCTTTCTGCAGATATTTTTACGAGCTCATCTATAATCTGGCCAGTTGATAATAGAGCTCGGCATAAAAACTTTTTAATTTGTATTGTCATCTTGATGTTGTGAAAGTTGATTTGATTTCGAGACAACTTTATTTGAAGCTGTAGCTTCTGCGGATTCGATAATTTTAAGGAGATTTTGGTATTCAGGAGATGTTTTGGACAATTCATCATGAGTGCCAATTCCTGCCATACTTCCGTCTTCATTCAGCAAGAGCACCCTATCAGCTATGCCGGCAGCAGCAACTCTGTGTGTGACGATGATAGTTGTGCAGTCTGTGAAATATTCTTTTAAATTACTCAAGATAGCGTGTTCGGTTTCAGAATCCACAGCAGAGAGACAATCATCCAACAGAAGAAGTGATGGTTTGCGTGCGAGTGCTCTTGAAATAGAAACGCGTTGTTTTTGCCCGCCGGAAAGAGTCATGCCACGTTCACCAACCACAGTTTCATATCCATTAGAAAGCTCCAAAATGTTGTTGTGTACAGCAGCTGATTTGGCGGCCTGAATCGCATCTTCTTCTGATACACTTTCGTCATAAAAGATAATGTTGTTTTTAACGCTGTCTGAAAAAAGGAAGGTCTCTTGAGGTACATATGCTATGGTGCTTCTCAAAACACAAAGTGGAATTTTCTCGGGCTCATATCCTGAGATTAAAATGGAGTTAACCGGCGGATTCCACATACGCATCAAGAGGGACAAAAGTGTGGATTTACCACTTCCGGTAGCGCCCATAACCGCAAGGACACCACCTTTTGGAAGGTCAAAAGTGATATCTTTGAGAACATCAACATCGGTGTCAGGATAACGAAAAGTTAAGTTTTTTACTGATATGTCTATAGGTGAAATGTCCGTTATCGCAAAATCTGCACTGTTATCATTTATAGCGGGTGTTGCAGTTAAGATTGTATCCATGCGTTGCATAGATACAATGCCTCTTTGCCAAACTTGGATAATTCGTGAAAGACGATTTATTGGATCCAATAAATAAGCAATATAAGTGTTAAATGCGACAAATTCACCAAGTGTTATAGTGCCTTTTATAACCATATCGCCACCGATGTATAAAAACAACGAAAATATAACCCCAAAAGCAAGGGCACTGATTGGTTGGATAAGAGCAGAAATTTTCACCATGCCCATCTCTGCCTTCCATTTACTGCGACTTAATGTTTCAAAGTGTTCATTTTCACTTTGTTCTTGTGCGAATGCTTTTATAACACGTATGCCTGTTATATTCTCTTGTACTTTTTCAGCGATATCTGACACTGAGCGCTGTACTTCTGCAAAACGACGGCGGAGGAGAGTGCGGATGCGCACCAAAGTATATAAGAGTATAGGAAGGGGAATGATGGCAATAAGTGTTAACGACAATCTTGTTGTTGAGATCATATAGCCTATGGTAACGGAGTTGATGGTTAAAATATCTACTATTCCGATGATACCCATACCAAGCATCATGCGTATTGACATTGTGTCAATTATGCTTTTAGTTATCAAGTCGCCCGTGTTGTTTTTTACATAGTACTCCGGAGAAAGAGCTTGTAAATGAGTAAAAAGTACATGTCGGACATGCAGTTCAATGGATCTTGTAAAGCCAAAGATTAAGAGACGCCATACAAATCGTGTGACAAAGGCACCAAGTACGCACATAGTCAACAAAAACATCATATGAAGAACACCGGGCATTGATTCAGAAACAGAGCTTGCCCCATCGACCAAATCTATTGCCTTGCCAATCAACTGGGGAATAATTGTGTTTAAAACAGTTGAGACGACAACAAAAACAAGCCCGATGAAGTAGCGGGCTCCATGTTTTTTGAAATATGAGATAATGATGTCTTTACATCTCATGATATGTCAGCATATCCTTTCAAAAAGCTGTTCATCAAGCATGTGCGATGAATCGTTCATAAAGTTTAACTTTGGTCTTTTGATTCCGCCTTCAGACAAATAAGAGATCAAAGTGAGATTTGCATTGTCCTGTGAAAAGCGAACCATTGAGGGAAATATAGACCCCAGTGCCGCAGATATCAATCTTGTATTAAAAGAGCCGTGTCCGACAAGCAAAACCTTGTCACCTTCAGAAAAACGCTTTTGTAGATATTCAAAAAGTCGGTTAGCACGTGACAGTGTCTCGTATTCGTCTTCAGACGGCAAATAAAGCTTTCCTCCAAGAGGAGTAGGGTCGGTGCTTGGAATCAACGTGGGACAGATATATAAAAGTTCATTGACTTTCAAACCTGCATAACCGGGATCGGTTCCTTTTTCCATCAATTCGGGAAGCAACTCTACCTTGGTTGGTCCTCCGGGCTGACGTTTGGCTACTTCATTGGCCGTGGCAAGTGCTCGGACCAACGGGCTGGATATGATACAGTCGAGAGATATGGTAGACAATCTCTCGCCAAGGATTTCTGCTTGTCTAAAACCTTTTTCAGTGAGCTCAGGGTCGGGCCCTAGATGGACACCCAGATTGCCCTTTGATTGTCCGTGTCTTGTAATAAAAAGATACATTGATTCCTCCTGAGTTATATGATTGGTTATCTAAAAGAGGCATAAAAATCTAAGGATGTATAATTATTTTCAATTAGGTTTACATCTTTAGAATATTCTCTATTATTATTAATATTTTTC
>CAYTOF010000070.1:0-4510 GCA_964439435.1 uncultured Oscillospiraceae bacterium | reverse complement strand
ATAATTAAGAAAATTGTGGTGGAACAAATAACATTCATAATTATTTGGTTTTTATATAGAAACAACAATATATCCTGTATATCATACTCTATTACGGAGAAATTATCAACATGGCATCACATGGAAAAGGGCACTTTTAATAGCTTTCAGTCAAAATCACGAAGTATTTTTATTTACTAAATAGATATCATAATGAGCGAATTTGATATAAAACTAAAACAGTTATGCATACAAGCTACAGGAAAGATGAGATGTCAAATCAGGAAAACTTTATATTTCGTCATATTAAACAAAACTTAAAATACAATAACAGAGAGTCAAATAACATAAGATTGGAATTGAAAATCACAGCTCAAAGCAGTTGGAGATGAGTGCAGTTGTTAAGATAATGAACTTGAACAAAGTCGTTGGTCGGTATTGAAGAAAAAGTGATATAAGAAAGTGCGGTGTTTTGCTGAGAAAAACCAATGACAAGAGGTTGTTCTACTTTTAATGCGGCAGAAATTAAAAATTCGTTTAAACCCGCATGTGCCACCACTAAAACCAGTTCATTGTTTGTAAATCGTTTTCGCAAGTAGTGGATAACAGAGCAAGCGCGGATAAACATCTCATCGTGGTTTTGCTGGGGCAACCAAGGTCTGCCACCTAACGGTGTTGGGTCTGTATACGGTATTAAAGAAGGACACAGTTCAACTAATTCATCAATAGATAGTCCTGCATAGCCGGGATGCGTACCGCGTTCCATGAGCTCAGGCAAAAGCTCCACTTCTAAATGTTTTTCAGATTGACGCACAGCCACTGCATTGGCTGTTTCTAGTGCACGACGCAAATTGCTCGAAATGATACAATCGAGTTTCATGGATGAGAGTCTTTCTCCGAGTAGAGATGCCTGTTGTTTGCCCAGTTCAGTCAGCTCCGGGTCATGCCTATCATAATGCCCTATGTTGCCCATGGACTGTCCATGCCTTGTTATTAAAAGGCGCATAGTATATAACCCTCCATTAAAATACATTATTTCTATCTAAGAGGACTCCATTGACATTTTAAAAGACTACATGCAATGCAAGATAGATTAAGAATGACGATATCAATGCGTATAGAACCGCTCTGTCGGTACAAGTAGTTATTATAATACCAAAAATTGACAATAAGTGCAATGAATGTAATCGCTATTTGGGGCAACCTTTAATCATTGCTAAATACAGGAAACTATGGGCGTTTGAGGCTCATGAGAATTATTATCCGAATTAATTGACAGATGAGAGGGTGTGCTATATACTAAAAGCAATATTTTGATATGGGGTCTGTATATGGGTTATTTGTATGTTTCGAAATATTATGATCCTTTTAAAAACTTAGCTAAAGAAGAATTATTATGCCATATCGCAGCTGCTCACGATATGCCTCTGTTATACCTGTGGCGCAATGAGCTTTGTGCAGTTGTAGGCATAAACCAAAACCCCTGGGATGAATGTGATATCAAAGCACTTGATTTGGCCGGTGCTTTGCTTGTACGCAGAAAAAGTGGAGGTGGAACAGTCTTTCATGACATGGGCAATCTCAACTTTTCTTTTTGTATGCCAAAAGGTCAATACGATGAAAACAAACAGTATTCGATTATCCTCAAAGCGTTAGAGCGTCTTGGCATTCAAGCAGAAAGAAGTGGCAGAAACGATATCATTGTCGGGAATCAAAAAATTTCCGGAAATGCTTTTTTTCATGACAGTAAGTTTTCACTTCATCATGGCACTTTGTTGATTGAAAGCGATATCACTGTGTTTTCAAAGTACCTCACTCCGGGAACGGACAAGCTGGTGGCAAAAGGCGTGAAATCTGTCGCTTCAAGAGTTGGGACGCTTCAAAACTATCAGCCCAATCTAAGTGTTGAACAAACGACTGAGAGTTTGATAAAAGTATTTCAAGAAGAATATGGGGAAATAATAAAAACACCCACCATTGATGACGAGCAGTTGAATACATTGTCTTTGGCCTATGCTTCATGGGATTTTAGATTTGGCCGAACACCTCCATTTGAGTCTCGATTGGAAAATAGATTTGATTTTGGGAAAATAAGCTTAAACTTTTATTTTTTAAAAGGAAGAATTGCAGAATGTCGATGCTATTCCGATTCACTGGACATAATGCTTCCGAAGAAACTCGAAGAGTGTCTAAAAGGGGTTTTGTATAAAAAACAAGAAATGGCCGATGCAGTCAAAAAATGCGTGGCAAGTAATGTGGGTTTCCTGATAAGTACTTGGCTACTAAATGCAGATATATGAGGGATTATGATTTCATTAAAAGCAATTGAAAAAAAGCTTTCCAAATGTCCGTGTGGACGTGAACATAAAATTGGCATCCGCACATTAGAAATCAACGACAAAGCAACAGCCGATATCGGAATAATCCTTGTAAATTCAAGTTTCCGAGGCAAGATTTGTGTAGTTGGAGATGTCAACACCTATTTTGCTTCTCAAGGTATTGAGGAGAGCTTATATTCGGCGGGTTATAAAGTTGAACGTGTTCAATTTGAAAATTTGCTTGTTGCAGACATTGAGAGCGCCGCTGTTGTGGAAGAGCGTGTTTTGAGAGAGAATTGCAGTTGCATTCTCTCGGTAGGGACAGGGTCCTTAAATGACATCTGTAGATATGTAGCTGCAAAATATGATATGCCTTTTGCTGTTTTTGCAACAGCACCGTCGATGGACGGCTTTGCTTCGGTGATGGCACCGCTGACAGTTAATGGATTTAAACGCACTTTTAATGCAAAAGCCCCTGAAGTTATTATTGCTGACACAGACATATTGGCTCAGAGCCCTGTTGAACTAAAATCTGCCGGGCTTGGAGATTTACTTGGTAAATACACTGCACATGCAGATTGGGAAATCGCCGCATTGACAACAGGGGAGTACTATTGTGAAAATGTGGCGTCTCTGACTCGCGCTGCGGTGGATCAAGCAGCGTTACTCGCCCGCAAAAATAACACAAACGAGGTAGCTTATGCAAAGACGTTGATGGAAGCTCTTGTGCTTTCCGGTCTTGCTATGCTGCTGACGAATTGTACTCGACCTGCCTCCGGTTCGGAACATCACCTATCTCACTTTTGGGAAATGAAATACACATTAGAGAATCGGCAACAATTATTTCACGGAATTAAGGTCGGTATTGCCGCAGGCATAATTGCAGATTTGTACAAGGAACTGGCTGAGCAGAATGCTGTAAATGAGATAAGAAAAACACTTGATGAGGCTGAGCTGTCTAAAGTTTTTGGGCCGCTGTGGCAGGAAGCAAGAAAAGAAAATTTTCCAAATCCTTTGAACTGTGTTCCGGATGGAGCGATAAGTAAAAACTGGGAGGCCATAAAGCAGATTTTATCAAAAGTACCCTCCGGTAGTGAAATAAGAGCGCTTTTACGTGCCTCGGGTGGATACGACACCTGTGTATCAGCAGGCATACCGCGTGAGTTAGAAGAACAAGGTTTTAGATACAGTAGATATGTGCGCTTCCGCATAACAATGATGCGGCTTTTGGATATGATAGATTATGCACCTAAGTTTATATCATCATATGAAATGGACAAATTATGAGACAGAAGCATGGCGATTTCAATGTAGCAGATATTACTAATTACTTGCTGGATATGGATGGCACGATCTATCTTGGAGACCACTTGATAGAAGGATCTGCTTTGCTCGTCGAAAACATTCGACGCAAAGGCGGACATGTCATCTTTTTGACAAACAACTCCTCAAACGAACCTATTGGATATGCAAAAAAACTCCAAAGTTTTGGCCTTGATGTCAATGAAGAAGATATTTTTACTTCCGGGGACGCAACCATACAGACAATCCTGGCTATTGCAAAGAATAAAACTCCAAAAGTATTTTTGCTTGGAACATCTGCTTTGCATCAGCAGTTTGAACGCGCGGAAATTGAAATTGTCAATGACAGTAAAGAGGAACCGGATTATGTAATTCTGGGGTTTGACAAAACATTGACATATGAAAAAATAGAAGCAGCACATAAGCATATTGTTAATGGGGTTCCATTTTATGCGACACATCCGGATTTAGTGTGTCCCATGAAGAACGGTTACATTCCTGATACTGGCTCAATGATAAAAATGTTCGAAGCTTCGACCGGTGTAAAACCAACAATAGTCGGCAAACCGGAAAGTTTGATGGCGAAAGCTGTTGCCGGAAAGTATGGCCTTGATATCTCAACAGCCGCTATGGTAGGAGATCGTCTGACAACGGACATAGCTTTTGCAAATAATGCCGGAGCTTGTGCCATACTTGTTCTCAGTGGTGAAACAAATATGGAAATGTACAACAATCAAAAAGAAGTGAAAGCAAATTTTATATTCGACTCAGTATATGAGCTTGCTCTTGCAATGGAAGTAGGAGATATGACATAATCTTTTGCATCTCATATTAAGCCATAGTCCTCTTTTGTCTTAAGGTAACCTCTAAAAACTCCAGATAAATTTTGATTTGTAGTATCAGGTACAAAC
>CAYTOF010000069.1:5481-11509 GCA_964439435.1 uncultured Oscillospiraceae bacterium | reverse complement strand
TAATTCTCTCTGGTGCTATTTTCGTCCATTGTTTAATTTACAAGGTACTACTTGCGATGCAAAATCGGCTCTTCAGACAATGTCTTTCGTGCTTATTTTTGCGGTGCTCGAATATGATACTACATAATGATTTATTTGTCAACACCTTTTTCGAGGAAAAAAATGGATATTTGAAGAAAATATTGTTTGTCAAAAAGGACAATATATTGTATAATTATTACAAGAAAGAAGGGCTTGCAAGCGCTTTTTACTTATTGATTATATGCAAACACACACGAAATCAGGAGAAATGATGTATTTAGTTGATTATCACAGCCACAGTGACGCTTCCCCGGACTCGATTCACACAATTTCCGAACTTGCCAATGCCGCAATTTCTGCCGGGCTTTCAGAGCTCTGCGTCACAGACCACTGCGAATGCAATGGATTTATCGAAAGCGACCGTAAAATACTGGGCCCCGGAGTTGATGTCTACCACAAAACCCGAGTTGACGAACAGCGTGCCATCGCACTGGAGCGCTTTGGAGACCAAATCAAGTTGCCCCACGGCATTGAAATAGCCCAGGGCCATCAAGCTCCGGAGGTCTATGCCAAAATTTTAGAAAATGAATTTGATTTTGTCATCGGTTCTCTGCACAACCTGCGCGGGGAGATGGACTTTTATTTCATGAGAGATTTTGTCTCCAAGGAAAACTGTGTGCAACTGCTAGACCGATATATCTCCGAGCTGCACGAAGTCGCTTCCATGCCGGGTTTCGATGTGCTTGGGCACATAACCTATCCATTGCGCTACATGAAATATAAATATGGCTTTGATGTCAGCTTGGACGGATACCGCGCAGAGCTGGCTGAAATCTTCAAAGTGTTGATTGAAAAGGGTTCCGGCATAGAGCTCAACATCTCAGGTCTTCGTGACGGTGGCAATGTGACCTTTCCTGAGATGGCAGAGCTAAAGCTCTACCGCTCCCTGGGCGGTGAGATCATCACCATCGGAACCGACGCCCACAGCCCCAAATATGTCGGTGTGGGTCTGCCTCGCGGTTTGGAGATGCTAAAAGACGCAGGTTTTAGATATTTTACAGTTTACGAGAGGCGTGTCCCGCGCTTTATACCCCTCTGATATCACAGTTTACCATTCTATCATATTATATAGAAGCAAATAAACTCAAAATACCCGAGAGCGGAGTTGTTATAATATATGAAAGAACTTGAGTTTTGGTTCGTGGCAGGCTCTCAAACCCTCTATGGACGAGAGGCAATTGAAAACGTAAACTCCAATGTGCGCACCATCGCAACGCATTTGAACAATTCGCTTGAAATCCCCTGCACAATTCGCCCCATGCCCTGTGTCACCGACGCGGAGAGCATTGCAGCCGTCCTGCGAAGAGCAAATGACAGTGATACCTGTGTCGGTGTGATAACTTGGATGCACACCTTTTCACCCTCCAAAATGTGGATTCAAGGCCTTTTGTCACTTCAAAAACCCCTGCTCCACTTTCACACACAGTACAACCGCGAAATCCCGTGGGACTCCATAGATATGGACTATATGAACCTGCACCAATCAGCCCACGGTGACAGGGAACACGGCTTTATCAGCGCGAGACTGCGCCTGCCACGCAAAGTTATCTGCGGTCATTGGGCAGACCCCACGACAGAACAGCGCATCGGAAGATGGATGCGCAGCGCCATCGGTGTTGCCGAGTCCAAACGGTTGAAAATTTGCCGTTTTGGTGACAATATGCGCTATGTCGCCGTCACGGAGGGCGATAAAGTCGAAGCGGAGATCAAATTCGGATGGTCGGTCAACAGCTATGGCGTCGGTGAATTGGTCCAACACATGCGCGCCGTGCCCGATTCACATATTGACGCCAAACTGGAACAATACAGTGAACGCTATGTTATAGCCACAGACAACCTGCACTCGGTCAAATACCAAGCACGCATCGAAGTGGCTCTGCAAAACATACTGACAGAGGGCGAATACGGCGCCTTTACAAATACCTTTGAAGACCTTTACGGCCTCGAAGAATTGCCCGGCCTTGCCGTTCAAAACCTCATGGCAGACGGTTATGGTTTCGGCGCCGAAGGAGATTGGAAAACAGCTGCCCTTGTCCGTATCGCCAAAACCATGGGCAAAGGCCTCTCGGGCGGCAGCGCCTTTATGGAGGACTACACCTACCACATGGAACCCGGGGCAGAAGCTGTTCTCGGGGCGCATATGTTGGAGGTGGACCCTTCGATTGCCTCGACAAGACCGCAAGTTGAGGTTCATCCACTGGGCATCGGTGATCGAAACCCACCCGCAAGGCTCACCTTCCAATGTGCCTCAGGGCCCGCAACCCTTGTGTCTCTCGTGGACATGGGTGGGCGCTTTCGTATGATTGCAAACGATGTCCACGCCTTTTCACCTCCCTTTAACATGCCAAAACTCCCCGTCGCCCGCGTGATGTGGAAACCCTTGCCCAACTTACAATGTGCGGCCGAATGCTGGATTATGGCCGGCGGCGCCCACCACACGGCCATGAGCTACAGCCTTGATGCGGATTATTTCCGGGATTTTTGCGAGATGGTCAACATAGAGTTTTTGCACATCGGAGAAAATTCAACAAGCATGGAGTTTCAAAAAGAGCTGAAAATCCATGACATGCTCTACAATCGCTGAGTCTTGGATGTGTTGCGCAAGCTTTATAAATTGTGTTTTTTTCCGTTGTATGTTCATAGATAAAAGCAAATCCTGTCTCCTGCGGTGAGGCAGGCAAGATGCACCAAAATAACCGCAAATATTATACAAGGAGAATCTGACATGCTGATGAAACTTCGCGAGACTGTGTGTTTGGAAAACATCAAACTTGCTACCCTGGGTCTTGCTCCTCTCACATGGGGCAATGTATCCGGCATCGACAGAGACGCCGGTATAGTCGCCATAAAACCCTCGGGTGTCCCCTATTCGGAACTGACGCCTGAGCGAATTGTGCTTGTTTCACTGGACGGCACCATTATCTCCAAAAACTTCAGACCGTCCACTGACCTTGACACGCACCTCCATCTTTACAGAACCTATCCGGAAGTCGGCGGTGTGGCCCACGCCCATTCGCCCTACTCCACCACATTTGCTCAAGGATGCCTTGACATCCCCGTACTCGGCACTACCCATGCAGACTGCTTTCCCGGACCTGTACGATGCACAAGACTGCTCACAAAAGCCGAAACAGAAAAAGCCTATGGCCTGAGCACCGGCATCGCCATAACAGATTTGATTGGCGACGGAGATGCACTGGCAATCAGAGCCGCGCTTTTGCCCTTCCACGGGCCTTTCACCTGGGCGCGCAATGCCCCTGATGCGGTAAAGGTGGCACTCGAGCTGGAGGAAGTTGCCAGGCTTGCCTTTATGACCCTCTCCATCTCCCCCTGTGCCCCGGAATTTCCCGAACATCTGAAAGACTGTCACTATGCGCGAAAATACGGAACCGGGGCAACTTACGGACAGGTGAAGGGATAATTTCAAGTTCTTGTACAACTAAAAGGAACCGCAATCCCATTTGACAATTTTGTCAAAACAGCATTTGTCCGAGGAAGAAGCACAACAGACCAAAAGAAATTGATGTGCTCAAAATATTGACAGCCGTCGGACATATCGCTATACTTTATACATACGGCGCATTAGCTCGTAAAGCGGCACGCAAATTCGATGTCCGTTTTTTCGTGTGCATATGTTGCCAAATACTACTTTTGCGCCGGCATGCAGCCGCAGAATGGAGATGCATATGGAAGATAAAAACATTGAAATCCCGGGCCAACTCAGCTTTAAAAATATCAAAACCTATTCTGTCAAGGAAAGATACGACCTTGTCAGAATTGACAATCTCTTTAACCTAAACGACGAGTATGAGCCCTTTGAAGACCCTGATTTTGACGAGCTCTGTGAGCGCGTTCTGGCAGCAAGAGCTAAAAACGCCCCTGTGGTGCTCTCTCTGGGTGCCCATGTGATAAAAAACAATCTGTCTCGTTTCCTCATTGCCCTCATGCGAGAAGGGTATATCACACATCTCTCGGGCAACGGAGCTGTCAGCATACACGACTTTGAGCTTGCCTTTAACGGCGGAACATCCGAAGACGTCCCCACGGCCATAGAAGACGGATCTTTCGGTATGTGGGAGGAGACAGGCAGCTGGATGAACACAGCTCTGCAAGAGGGTTCCCGCCGTGGTCTTGGATATGGCGAAGCCCTTGCCGTGTATATAGACGAAAATCCGGAGAAGTTTCCATACAAAGATGACTGTGTCCTCTACCAAGCATGGAAGCTCGGCGTCCCCGCAACCTATCACATCGCTCTCGGAACAGATATCATACACCAACACCCCATTGTCGATTTTGGCGCTATCGGCCATTGCAGCGGTATAGACTTTCACAAATACTGCCACACAATTTCCAAGCTTGACAACGGTGTATTTTTGAACTTCGGCTCGGGTGTTATCGGCCCTGAGGTGTTTTTAAAAGCCCTATCGATTGCCAGAAACCTCGGTTATCCCACGTTCCGCATCACCACAGCGAACTTTGACCTCATTGACCTTGGCGATTATCGCACAAAAATCGGGTACGACGATCCGCTTTATTACTATCGCCCCCGCAAAAACATCGTCAATCGCCCCACAAGTGTTGCCGGCAAAGGCTGGCATTTCCGTGTAGACCATAAAATTTCGATCCCCAATCTGTATTTAAAACTGAAAAAAGGTGGACAAGACCATGTATAATGCTGTTACACGCGATGAGCTTCTCTCGCGCTTTAACGAAGAATATCCGATGCTCGCCTCGATGTTGCCCGACATTTTAAAGGCGGTTGACATCATTGTGGACTGCTACAAATCCGGCGGGCGTGTTTTCTGCTGCGGCAACGGCGGCTCCAGTGCCGACAGCGCCCATATTGTGGGTGAGCTTTTAAAAGGCTTTTTGAGAAAAAGACCACAGAGTGCGGAGATGAAAGACAAACTGAAAGATCACGGCGAACTTGGGGAGATGATGGCCGAAAAGTTGCAGGGTTCTCTTGCCGCCTTTGATCTGACAGCGCAACAATCCATTATATCCGCCGTCGCCAACGACACCGACCCCGCTCTTGTATATGCCCAGCAACTCTACGGCTTGGGCCGCCCCGGCGATGTGCTGATTGGCATCTCAACTTCGGGCAACGCAAAAAACGTGCTGTGCGCGGGCATTGTGGCACAGGAACTGGGCATGACCTCCATCGCTTTTTCAGGCGTCCCGGGCGGGATAATGGCGAAAAAGTTTGACCTTGCGCTGCTCGCCCCTTCCGACCGCACACCGCGGATCCAGGAATTTCACATTGCAATATACCACCTGCTCTGTGCCCTGGTGGAAGACGCTTTCTTTCCCGTTTAAGCCGCTATAATCTCGTTTGTTAAAAAGGGCTGTCAGGCGACAGCTTGCAAAAATCCAAAAACCTCGTTCATCAGCAAAAATGAGCGAGGTTTTTTGTACCGGGGTGGTGAGGCCCCAATTCCCCTCCTTCGGAGGGAAGCGTGATGTGCACGCAGCGCAACCTTATCGCACCAGGATGGTTCTTATTGGCTACTGAAAGCTCAATTTTTAGGTTTATATACAACCTTGCCCTTAATTCCCCTCCTTCGGAGGGGTGCCGAATGGCGGGGTGGTTCTTGTTGGCTACTTAAAGCTTTATTCTTTAGGGATACATTAGAACAACCCTTGCCCTTATTTTACTGTGAGAGAGGAGAATTAAAACAGCCCCAAACATATGTTTATTCTTTATGGGTCAAAGGCTGTTTGTATAGAATATCCTCAATACTTGTATTTTGTGGAGTCCGGTAGCACCACCCCGTCACCTTCGACACAAAGGACGTGTCGACGGCGCGGCGTGCGTAGCACGATTCCCTCCCGATGGAGGGGAATTAAAAACACCTCTAACATATTTTATTCTTTTTGAAGTCAAAGTCTGTCTGTATAGAATATCCTCAATACTTGTATTTTGTGGAGTCCGGTAGCACCACCCCGT
>CAYTOF010000069.1:0-5381 GCA_964439435.1 uncultured Oscillospiraceae bacterium | reverse complement strand
CACCTTCGACACAAGGGCGTGTCGAAGGCGCGGCGTGCGTAGCACGATTCCCTCCCGATGGAATGGAGGGGAATTAAAAACACTTTGAACGAAATACGCACTGCATTGTGATACGTTTTGTGCAATCCACACCGAGAAAGAAATTTGGCGGTGTCACTCCCTTTATTCTCCTCCTTCGGAGGGGTGCCGTAAGGCGGGGTGGTGCTTATTGGCTACTTAAAGCTTTATTCTTTAGGCTTGTATAGCCACAGTATGCCCGCATGGCTAGCTAAAATAAAATCCCCTCCATTGGAGGGGATTTTGCCGCTGTAAAGCTTTTATTTTTACATCTAGATCCTTAAATTGTCACGGTACCAGGGATCGGGGGAGATGCGCAGTGTGTGAGGGTAGCTTGGCGATTCTATTGGCACGCCTGTCCTCGGGTCGTTTTGTGCCAGCACTCCTGTGTTGTCTTTTATGATGGTGTCGGAGGCGTGGCGGCCCTTGTCTAGTATCAGCTCTTTGAAAGCCGCGCAAGCCATTGTGTTGCCGGTGATAACCGATGCGCCGAGGTTTTCCAAAATCATGCCATAATCAGGTGTGTAAATGCCTTTTCCGGCATCATCTCGCCCTATACACATGATGTTGCCCACCACGGTGAGCCCTATGCTGTCTTTTAAGAGCATATGGCAACTGTCCTCCTCGCCGTGAGGCTCTTTGCCGCTGCGGAAAATCACATTTCCTGTCACTGAGATGATGTTTGAAAACATTGTGAAATCTTCGCCGTCATCCGTTTTGGATTTCCTTGAGATGATTATAATACCCCCGTGGCCCGAACGGTCAATGTAGTTGCCTGTGACATTGTAGTGATTGCCACCGCGGATGATTATACCGCCCAGCCTGTTCCACTCTATCCTGTTTCCCGTCATTGTGACAGAGGCATTTGGCCCGAAAGAGTTATACCCCGCGCCGCCATTGCCCGAAAGCCAATTGTCCAGCAGGAAACAATCCCAACCCAAGATTCTGATGCCGTCTCCGCTCGAAAAAGCCAGCATACAGTGGCGCATGGAAAAACACCAAATGTGCTCCAGATGCACCGCATGGGAGGAAAACCGCATTATCTTCAGCTTTTCCAACCTGAAAGAGTCTTCCCTGACAAAGGTACCGCGGTCCATCAAGATACCGCACATGTTCTCGCCTTTGTGTCCGCCGTCCACACAGAAACCCTCAAGCGTTGAACCGTAGGCTTCGTTGACATTCAGCACGCAGGTTTGGGTGTCTGTCAGAGGCAGGAGCACGCTGCGCCCGTTGGATGAATAGTCCCATGTGGGGTCTGCTTTGAGACAAATCTCCGGTTTTATATAAAGAGTGTCCGTGCGATACATGCCCGGCTCCAAAATCAATGTCTTGCCCGTCTCATGAGCCTTGTCTATCGCGCTTTGCAAAGCCTTGGTGTCATCTGCAACGCCGTCTCCAACTGCACCAAATTGCCGCACTCCCAGATAAATGTCCATAATACCCTCCTTGTGTAGAAACACAGTTTATGTATAGAGTTTGAATGTGTATAAATGCTTTGAGGCCAACTCATCCGGGTTGATGGGCGCAAAAAACAGGCAGGCTTTGCCGCCATCATCTCTGACACCTATATGGGCATCGCTGCCAAGGAGAGAGGCGCGCATCCCGGGTTTGTATTCTATATCTTTCAATGTGATCTCACCAAAGGGAAAGCGGTTGATTATCGCATATATATTGCCATTGCGTGTGGTATAATACACACCTTCCTCGCTATTTGGGCAATATTTGCGCGATTCATAAATCGCCTCGCCGTTTACCACCAGCCAAGAGCCTATGTCCAGCAGCCTTTCCTCCATGATCGCGGGAATTGTGCCGTCCGCTGCGGGGCCGATATTTAAAAGAAGGTTGCCACCTTTTGAGACCAAGGAACACAAAAGCTCAATGAGCTCTTTGGAAGACAGATAATCCTGCGCACCTTCGGCTCTGTTGAACCCAAAAGAATGTCCGATGCCACGGCACTCCTCAAAGGGGCGGTCGTCTTCAATGTCATCAAGGGTCAGTTTGCCATCTATCGTGCCGTATTCGCTTGTAAAATTCCCTCCGAGCCTGCCGCGCGTCTCTTTGCCCCATCTGTCGTTTGGTACAATAAAGTCTTTCACGGAGCTTTCGTTGTATAGCCAGGTGAGAAAATCTGTGCTTTGCCACACCGAGCTCTCATGTTCCCATTCGCCGTCGGTGAACAATGTGGCGGGCTTGTAGCGCTCGACCAGCTCTTTTAGCATTGGCAAGAGCCTTTTTTTTGAATACTCTATCGGGTCTTTGAGGTACAGCGGGTTGTACCATTCATAGAGCGAATGGTAGACGCCAAAACGCACCTCAGTTGCCGCTAAAGCCTCAGCCAGTTCCGCGCAAAAATCGCGCTTGGGCCCCACATCTACACTGTTCCAGTTCCATGCATAGTCGGATTTGTACATGCAAAACCCGTCATGGTGCTTTGAGACAAAGTTTATGTATCTTGCCCCACTTTGCGAAAATAACTTGGCCCATTTATTCGCGTCAAACAGCTCCGCGCGAAAATCATGGACAAAATCCTCATACTTGAACCCGGGCCCATATACCCTGTCATGAAACAGCCTTGATGGGTGCTCCGGCTTGTTGAGCTGCTCACGATACCACTCCGCATACTCTGTTTTTCTGCTGTATGCGGGTACAGAATACAGACCCCAGTGGATGAATATGCCAAACTTTGCATCAGAAAACCATTTTGGCACCGGTCTTTTGTTTAAAGACTCCCAATTGTTTTCGTATACCATGAAATCACCCTTTAGCTTTTGATTTTATTTTATTTATTATTGCGCTTTCTTGGTTGCTTTCATTTCAAGATAATGTTCTTTGAATTTTTCAAATGTCTCCGGACTCAAGACATGCTCAATGCGACATGCATCTTTTGAGGCTATTTCGAGCGGCACACCTATAAGCACCAAAAACTCCCTCAGGGTGTTGTGCCTTTCTGTTATCAGAAGCGCCAGCTCTCGGCCTTTTTCTGTCATTTTAATGCCGCTGCGGTCTGCAAGGATATAGCCGTTTTCACGCAGTTTTCCCATGGCGCGGGATATGCTCGGTTTTGAATACCCAAGCTCCCTTGCGATGTCGACGGAACGCACATGTCCGTTTTTCCTTTCAAGCTTTAAGATCGTCTCAAGATAATCTTCTGCTGATTCGTGTATCTTCATTTCAGCGCTTCCTCCTTCTTTTGTGTTGTAGTTTTTATAACGATTGTTGCACTATATTGCGATAAATACCGCAATATTGCTCTTGACGATACATTAACACAGATATACTCCATAGTCAAGCAGAAATATATTCAGGGTGTTTTGGGAAGCGGCCGAGGAATATATGCACCGTAAAAACAGAGCACTACAACCATATGGCTATAGCGCTCTGTGATTTAAAATGAGTTTTGGTGCTATTGTGGTTCAACGCTTTGTTTTTTATGCTTCTCAATTTTTTCTTCCGCAAAACCATCAGTGCTGTCTTTGATGAATAGGATTTTAATCGTGTAAAAAATGATCTTGAGGTCAAGCAGCAGCGAGTAGTTGACAATATAATATATGTCCATGCGTGCTTTGTCTTCGTGACTTGTGTTGTATTTTCCATACACTTGGGCATAGCCTGTCAAACCGGCTTTTACTTTAAGTCTATATGCAAACTCCGGCATCCATTTTGTGTATTCGTCGGTGTTTTCAATACGCTCAGCTCTCGGGCCTACCAATGTCATTTCGCCTTTTAATATGTTGAAAAGCTGTGGCAATTCATCAAATCTCAGCGCACGTATTATCCGGCCGATTGGCGTGATGCGCGGGTCATTGTTCACCGCAAGCTGTGCGCCTTTTGGCTCTGCGTTGACAATCATGCTGCGAAATTTCAGCAGGGTGAAAACTTGTTTATTGTAAGTATATCTTTTTTGCTTGTATAGAATCGGTCCGCGGTCATATAGCCAGACTGCAAGCGCCGTTAAAAGCATCAGCGGTGATGTGAGCAAAATTCCCAGAACTGCCACAAAAACATCCAGCGCCCTTTTGGCAAACAACTGTTCCCTGGAGAGTTCCAGATTTCTTGCAAACAACAATAGTGTGTCATCGACCATGGCTATTTGTGAGCTGTTTTTGACAATATCGCTGACGGAGGGACTGATGTAAAGCTGCACCATATTTGCAAAACAATAATCTATAAGTTTTGCCTTTAGCTTCGGCGAAACATCACCGATAACAAGAGTTGACAGCCCCGAAAGCTCATTGACAATATCATCAAATTCGATTCCCTCATCCACTACCTTTTTTATGTCAAAACGATGAGGTTGGTGTTTTAGCTTGTTTAACACTTTGGCATCATAGTCGCACTTGTCTGCACCGCATAGATACAGAGCGTCTCGTGCCGGAAAAAGAATTGGATAAAGCGCATTTGAAACAATAAATATCATTATGGCAAAGACCAGCTGTCCAAGGGACAATAACAGCATAGGCACAACATAGAGCATCCTCTCAGCAATGAGCGACATGATGAAATATGTGAAAAAGTTGGTTATAAACAAAGCGATAAAAAACGAAAAAGACAGCTCTTTTACACGCTGTTTGCCTATGCGAAAACATCCATATGTCACTGTCATTATGAATAAAATTGAAAAATAAAGTGCCGCAAAGACAAAGTTACCTCTATTTTCAAATGTGGCAGCTTTGTAGTTGTTAAAAAGCACAAACATGAACGAAGCAACACAAAAAATGCTCACCAAGCTTTTAAACATAAACATAATTAGATTTCGAAATCTAACAAAAATTGATGACTTCAACACATCAACTCCTTTTTAGTTGCAAGATGGTCAAATTGTTTTCTGTTTCTTAGATACAGCAACTTTCATCAAAGAAAACATGTCAATCAGCGAACGTTTGTTGAACAAAATATTGACAAGCAATGTGATAGCAACAGAAATCAATGTTACAATAACAGCATAAATCACCCAACTACCATATGATGTCACGGGAATTTCAGGCAAAAAGCTAACTGCTATCACAATCAAAGCTGCAGATAAAACCATTTCTACTATTCCTTTAAAGAAAAGAAAGTAATGTCTTTTTAAAATGTTTTTAGAAAGATAAAATGCAAACATCACTGTTCTATATGTCATCGCAACAAGAGTGCTTATAGCTACCCCAATTATTCCGAATGTAGGTAATAATACGAGTGAGAGCACAAGTTTTAGTATGGCCTCGATGTAGGCCATTTTTCGGGTTTGTCTATAGTGTCCTGCTGAATAAACTACACTTGATAGCGGCAATCTAACACAATAAACAGCTTCTGCAATTGTAAACAGATACGCAAACAGTGGCCTA
>CAYTOF010000068.1:0-11582 GCA_964439435.1 uncultured Oscillospiraceae bacterium | reverse complement strand
CATGTCTCCCCCGAAGCCGCCGAGGGGGGGTTGATCGCTCTGCTGAAAGACGGCTCTGTTGTATATCCCGGCGCAACGGACAAAGCCTACAAAAGGATACCCGAAAGCCTCTCGGAGGGTGTTGTGGACATAGCCGCCACATCTTCGGGTTGTGCGGCGGCGAAGGCCGACGGCAGTGTTGTTGTCTGGGGAAACACACTTGATGGCGAGAATATACTTCCAAACTTTGACGGTAAAATCGTCTCCATATTTGGAGGCAGATATAGTTTTACAGCTCTAAGTGACAAGGGCACTGTATATACTTGGGGCAAAGAGGATAACGGTGTCACAAAGGTGCCAAAAGCCGCGGCGAGTCAGAACACCACCGAAATATTCGGAGGCTATTTCCAAAACTACGCCGTCACCTCAGATGGAGAGGTGCATACCTGGGGATTGAAGGGCTTTTTGCTGGGTACTGATGAACTCGGGCGAGATATCCTGACGCGCATTATCAACGGCGGTAAAATGACGATGACAGTCGGCGGAGTCGCCGTGGTGATCTCCGTTTTGATCGGCGTTGTGCTTGGCAGTTTGGCCGGCTATTTCGGAGGAAAGATAGACATTCTCATCATGAGATTGGCAGAAATTGTAGGGGGGTTGCCCTTCCTGCCCTTTGCCATGATTTTATCCGCTATAGTCGGCTCTTTGCTCACGGAATCGCAGCGAATATATTTGATCATGGTTATTCTGGGTGTGCTCTCCTGGCCGGGGCTTGCCAACCTTGTGCGTGCACAGGTGTTTTCAGCACGGGAGAGTGAATATGTCACTGCAGCAAAGGCTGTGGGCCTGCGTGAGGGCAAAATTTTATTTAGACACATACTGCCAAATGTCATTTCAATAGTGGTGGTGAGTGCCACGCTGAGCTTTGCCACAAGCATGCTCACAGAATCCACGCTTTCATACCTTGGATTTGGTGTCTCGCTGCCTACACCCACCTGGGGCAATATGCTCACAGGAGCTAACAACAGCGTTGTCATCCAACAGTATTGGTGGCGCTGGGTGTTTGTGTCCATCATATTTGGCATATGCACCATTTGCATCAACACAATAGGCGATGGCCTGCGGGACGCTATTGATCCCAAATCCAATAAAAGATAGGGGGGGCGGAATATGGCTTTGCTTGAACTTAAAGATCTCAAAACATTTTTCCGCACAAAGCGCGGCATAGTCAAGGCTGTCAACGGGGTTTCATACAAAGTTGAAGCGGGAAAAACACTTGGTGTCGTGGGTGAGTCGGGCTCCGGAAAAAGTGTTTCCGCTATGAGCATACTCCAGTTGCTTGACGGCAACGGATATATAGAGTCCGGGGAGATCTTGTTTGACGACACCGATCTCACAAAACTTTCGACCAATGATATGTATCAAATTCGTGGAAACGACATCTCCGTGATATTTCAGGAGCCCATGACGAGCTTGAATCCCATCTTTTCTGTAAAAAGACAGCTCAGAGAGCCCTTTATGATTCATCAGGGGATGGATAAGACCGAGGCCGAAAAAAATGTCATTGACATACTCCTTGCCGTCAAAATTCCAAACCCCGAAATTGTGGCCAAGCAGTATCCCCATCAGCTCTCGGGCGGAATGCGACAGAGGGTGATGATAGCGATGGCGCTTGCATGTCGGCCAAAGCTTTTAATTGCCGATGAGCCGACCACAGCTCTCGACGTCACCATTCAAGCGCAGATACTCAAGCTGATGAACGATTTAAAAGAGGAGCGCAAAACCTCCATATTGTTTATAACCCACGACCTTGGAGTTATAAATCAAATGGCTGATGATGTGGTTGTCATGTACTGCGGAGAGGTTGTGGAGAAGGCCCCCGCATCTGTGATATTTGGAAAACACGAATACTCTCACCCTTATACACAAGGGTTGATGGAATCCATCCCGAGACTGGACTCACCTCAAGATCAAAGACTGGCGGCCATTCCCGGAGCGGTGCCTCATCCCCTTGATTTGCCAAAGGGATGTAAGTTTGCCCCACGCTGCAAGTTTGCGACGGACAAGTGCAGAGAAGAAGAACCGGATATGTATAATGTGACGGATGTGCAGCAAGTCAGATGTTTCTATCCGTATGAGGAGGACAGACATGGAGAACAATAAAAAGGTATTGCTCCGTGTAAGCAATTTAAAACAATACTTCCCGTTAAAAAAACGAGGAATGTATGTCAAGGCAAATGACGGTGTCTCCATCGACATCTACCAAGGTGAAGTTTTTGGGCTGGTGGGGGAGTCGGGTTGCGGAAAGTCCACCCTTGGACGCACTATACTACAACTTTATAAACAGACGGACGGCAGAACAATGTTTTATGGCCGCTCCCTCCTCGACGAAGCGCCTGCTTATATCAAAAAGACCCTTATATCCCTGGACAAATTGCGCAGGCAGCATAAGATTTTGAAGTCGAAGCACAAAGCCATTGAGGCAGATTACAATACTAGGGACGAACGCGGACAATTCAAGATGTATGAGGAATATGACAGAGCTCGCAAAGAAGAAAATGATGCTCTGCTTGATATGGGCAAAATCATTGGTGGCTTTATACTGGCTCCGGACTTTAAGCCCGTCAAGAGCGCGTTTATGGATGTTTATAAATTATCCGTGAAGCGCAGAGACTACGGTTTTAAACGCACTAAGATACTGCAAAAGATCGAAGAAGCAGAGTTTAAACAAAACAAAAATTTAGGAAACGGCGCAGCGGAAAAGCGTTTACAGGATAAAATTGCTAAGCATCGGACGGATTTGGAAGCGATAGATGAGATTATAGCTCAACTTGGTGAAAAAACCGTCTTGGCGGAGCAAAAAATCGAAGATATGCGGAAAGCATATGAAGGCAATGCGGAGTTTGCGGAGCTGGAAAAGCTGCGAGATGACGGCATTGACCTGGCGAGACTTAAAAACAACGAGATGCGAAGGTTGCGCTGTGACATGCAGCTCATATTCCAAGATCCATATTCTTCGCTGAACCCAAGACTTACAGTAGGGCAGATTATCGGAGAGGGCATGCTTGCTCACAAGTACTTCAAACACAACGACGAGCGCATGCAAACGGAAGTGTTGCGCGTTATGGACAGCTGCGGTCTGCAGGGATATTTCCTGCATAGATATCCGCACCAGTTTTCAGGCGGACAACGGCAGCGCATAGGTATTGCAAGGGCTCTTGCGGTGAGACCGAAGTTCATTGTCTGCGACGAGGCGGTGTCCGCGCTGGACGTTTCGATTCAGTCTCAGATTATAAACCTGTTGCAGGATTTGCGCGTAGAGCAAAACCTCACATATCTGTTTATCACCCACGACCTTTCCGTTGTCAAATACATCAGCGATCGGATAGCTGTTATGTATCTTGGCAATGTCGTTGAGCTTGCTGGTTCACAGGAGATCTTTGACAACCCATTGCACCCATACACAGAAGCGCTGCTTGCAGCCATCCCCACGACTGATCCTGAGGACAAAAAGGAGCTCATCATCTTGGAGGGAGATATACCAAGCCCGGTCAACCCGCCCAAGGGCTGCAAATTCCACACACGGTGTCGTTATGCCACGGAGATTTGCACGCAGGTTCCGCCCGAATGGGAAGAGGCGAAGCCCGGTCACTTTGTTGCCTGCCATCATATGCTCCCCATCAAGAATTGACACCTGTTTTTTCTGAAAATAAAGAGAGGCCGATATGCTGTTCCGCAAACGAATTCAAAGGGCATTTGACCATGCTTTCCGCAAAAAAGACAAAAGCGAATCAAAAGAGTCGGACAATACCCTTGCCTCCGAGATGGAGAAAGGCGATTTGACAGCGATGATCATAGCAGCTCTGCTTGTATTGGTCCCCGCCGCACTGGTTGCGCTGCTTTTTATTGCGGGCATCGCTTGGCTGATCATGTTGTAAAATATATTCATTGAAATAAAAGCAAGAATCACATATAAATGGGATTCTTGCTTTTTTATATTATATTTTTAAAGAGCCTTTAGTTTAGAGAGCTTTGTTTTTTGTCTCTGCATAGCGCCAGATGGCGGCAAATACTGTGCCCGTCAGAGCAAAACCTGCCCACATGAGCATGACAGAATGCCACCCCTCTCCTTGTGCCACCGCACTGGTGAGGACAGAGGAGAGTGCGGCGCCGCAGTATATGAGAAAGTCTGTCAAACCTGCAACAGTAGAGACACGGCCGAATTTGGCGTATTTAAATGGAATTATGCTGGTGAGGATGGGTGTGAGCCCGGAAATAAGCGCAAGGAGTGCCACGGATGCCGCAAGACCGGCAGAACTTGAAAACCGTGCGAGAAAATACGCCAGCAACGCCAGTCCGCCGCTGAGGGAAAACACCACCATAAGCGCTCTGACACTGTTGTAGAGCAGTTTTTTGTATATGTTCCGCACCGCCAAGATGCCAAGGAAGTTGACAATGGGGACAGCAAAGAGCACTATCGCCTCCAGTGCTTTGATGGGGCCGCTGACTTCGGAGAGCATTGTCGGAAACCACACGCCAATGCCCTCACGTATAAGCCCTTGAGAAAGAGCCACCGGTATCAGAGCATAAAGCGGCAACAGGGTTAGATACCACCTGCGGGGCAGAGGTTCGTTTTCTGCAGGGGCGGAAGCTTCATCTTCTGTCTGTGAGGCAGCATGTCGAGAAGGCAGTCTTAAAAACAACAACGGGAGGGGTATGAACAATAGTACCATTGTTGAGGGGATAATGAAAGCAGCTCTCCAAGAAAGCAGAAGAGAAAGGACATATGATATTGTCCAAGCAGCGGCATATCCCACCACCGAGGTCAAGGACATATAGAAAGATACCTTTTGCAGCTCATCTTTATCATGCCACATGGCCAAAAGGCGCATGAGGGGAGCCCATAACATGGATTGCACGGCGCCGTTAAACCCCCAAAGCAACGCAAGTGCGGTCACGGAAGTCGTGAACGCACAGGCGATGTTTGTTATTGCAGAAAGGGTCAACCCGGAAATAATCATCAATCTCAAGGAAAGTCGATCTCCCAAAAAACCGTTTGCGAGCTGTCCAAACATATACATCACAAAAAAGGCAGAGGCCACAATTCCGAGCTTTGCGACGCTATATCCTTGGCTTTCGCGCAGGAACGGCAAAAGAGCCGCCATGTTGACGCGCAGCATGTATGCAAAGGTGTATATGCAAAAGCATATGGGTAATATTCTCGATTTCACCTTGGAATTTGCCATATCAGGAGAGGAAAGAGGAGACAAGCTCTGAAAACTCTGTTGGGTTTTCAAGGTCAAGCCCGGCAATGAGGAGAGCCTGGCCGTAGAGCACCTTGGCCATCCTGGCGGCCTTGTCTTTGTCGCCGCCTTCAAAAGCGGATTTGAGGGCTAAAAAGGCACTGTGGTTGGGGTTGAGCTCCAGCACTCTTTCAGCTTTGGGCTTTTGTTCCCCGGGGATTTGTGCGAAGTACTTCTCCATCTCAAGGGTGATTCCACCCTCAGCTGTGAGGAAAACAGCATGGGAGCGGAGCTTTTGTGAAATGCGCGCCGCACTTATACCGCCATCAAGGCTGTCTTCGATAAAGTCGAGGAGATCCTTACTCTCTTTTGCAGCCTTTTCTGTCTGTTCTTTTTCTTCATCGGAAACAAGCTCGGCATCGTCACTGTCGGCGGAACGCAGTTCCTTTTCGCCGACCTTTTCGAGCACCTCCGCCACAAAACGGTCTATGTCGTCGGTCATGGAGAGGATGTCCCAGCCCTTGTCACGGATGCGTTCGGTTTGAGGAAGAGACTCGATGAGGGTGTGGGAGTCGCCGCAGGCGAAGTAGATGTATTTTTGATCTTCGGGCATATCGGCCACATATTCATCCAGAGTTATCATCGCTTGCTTTTTGGAAGAATAAAACAGCAACAGGTCAGAGAGCAAATCCTTGTGCGTGCCAAAGTCATTTACTATCCCGTATTTGAGCTGTAGGCCAAAAACATGGAAGAATTTTTCGTATTTTTCTCTGTCTTCTTCTAAAAGACGCTTGAGCTCACGTTTTATACGCTTTTCAAGGCTTGTAGCGATAACTTTTAACTGGCGGTCTTGCTGCAGAAGTTCTCTGGAAATGTTGAGAGAGAGGTCATCTGAGTCCACAACGCCTTTGACAAAACGGAAGTGCTCAGGCAAGAGATCGGCGCATTTGTCTATGATCATCACCCCGCTGGAGTAAAGGGACAGGCCCTTTTCGAACTCCTTTGTGAAATAGCCGTGGGGGATGGAGGAAGGTACAAACAACATGGCACGGTAAGAGATGAGCCCTTGTACGTTTTCCCGTATGCAGAGAAGCGGGTCTTCGCGTTCAAAATACTTGTCTTTGAAAAAGGCAAAGCACTCCTCATCAGAGGCCTCTTCTTTGGAGCGTTTCCAAAGGGGGACACGGGAGTTTATGACCTCACGCTCGGTATAGCTTTCGTAAGTTGTCTTCTTTTTGCCGTCTTCATCCACTTCATCGGATTCGATTGTGCGCGTCTTGGGCACATCCATCAGGATTTTAAAGCGGATGTAGTCAGAATATTTCTTGATAAGTCTGCGCAGTGTATAGTATTCAAGATACTCGGAATAGTTTTCATCTTCGGTATCGTCTTTCAGATACATGCGCACCTCCGTGCCGACAGAGTCTTTTTGTGCGGGGGTGATTGTGTAGCCGTCCACTCCCTCGGACTCCCACAGATAGGCTTCGTTTGAGCCATAAGCACGGGTCAGCACTGTGACTTTTTGGCTGACCATGAAAGAGGAGTAAAACCCCACCCCAAATTGGCCTATGATGTCCGGCACTGTATTTCCGTTTTTGGAAATTTCACTTTTGAAAAGCTGTGAGCCGCTTCGAGCGATGACGCCGAGATTGTTTTCAAGCTCTTCATAGGTCATACCGATACCGTTGTCCGCCACGGTGAGCGTGCGTTCGTCTTCATTTGGCAAAATGGTGATGTTGAAATCCTCATTTGTCAAGCCGACTTTGTCGTCTGTCAAGGCGATATAGGCAAGCTTGTCCAAAGCGTCACTGGCGTTGGAGATGATTTCACGCAAGAAAATCTCCTTGTGAGTGTAAACTGAGTTTACCATCAAATCCAGAATCTTTTTAGACTCAGTTCTAAATTCCTTTTTTTCCATATAAAATACCTCCGTTTAAGACATCATAAACGGCACTTGGCAAATAAAAATCTTGCCGCAGCCGTAAAATTTGATATATAACAATATAAAATTATATAAGAAAGTGCGAGTTTTGTCAATGTGACGAGGGCACCAAAGAAAGGTGTAAAAAGCGCAAAGAGATGCATTGGCTGCTTCCCTTTGCGCTTGAGGTGTGAATTTTGAGGCGATCTGCTTTCGTTGTCGTTATAGAGGCGTATTTTAAAGAAAAGGCAACCAAAGTGACAGAAAATCCGGAATTTAGATGATTATTAAGCGTTTTCGGTTTTGCAGATAAAGTACAGAGCGCTGGTTTTCTTTTCCTTGAGTACAATCTCAAAGCCGTTAAGTAGTTTTGCTCCGCTTTCAAATGTGATTTTGCCCTCTTGGTCGACATTTTCAATGGAATATGTGGCATTTGGATCACAGAAGGGGAGTTTGGCAGTAAATGTGTCGCAATCTGACTCCTCCATTCTGAAGGCAAGCACGGTGCTTTCAGAGGAGGAGGGGTCATCATAGGCAAAAGCTGTCCAAGCCTCGCGTGTGGACTCATGGTGCCAAGGGGTCAACACATAAAAATCCTTGGTGAGAAGTGGACAGATTCTCTTCCACTCGGCTATGTTTTTCCTCATCATATTATAGTTGAGGTCTTTGTTGTGGCGAAAAGCCTCGCTTATATTGTATATGGGCAGCAGTGAAGCCCTGGAGACATAGCTGTTGCTGCCCTCTCCCGAGCTTGCCTCAAGCTGATGGAGTGTCTCCTTTGTGGAAGAGCCGTGAAAGGGAATCCACTTGCAAAATGTGGAGGTCTGGGAAAGGCGCAGAGAGGAGCTTGTCCGATCATAGTCGCTTCTCATCAGCGGTATACCGCGTCTTAAGGATTCGATGTCGTTCCTGCCGCCGCCCGAGGCGCAGGAGTCAACAAAAGTGCATTTACCATTTTGGGCACAGTATTTGATTATCTCGTCCCAAAGGCGATAATGAGCGGTGATGCATTTGTTTTCGGTGATGCCATATCGAGGCAATTGATGTTTTTCTGTCTCTTTTCGGTCAAGATAGGGCCATGAGTATCCCGGATTGCTGTTGTTGTCCTCTCTGTACATGTCGACGGCATTTTCGTCCATCATCTTTAGAACACGGGAAAGGGTCCACTCAAAACAGGCTTCATCGCCGATGTTGTTTGTCATCACTCCGCCGCCTTCAATTGCCCATTCTCTCTTGTAGCCGTGATTGGCAACGAGGTCCTCCACATGGGTTACGCGTTCCGGCTCAAACCATACGAGGACCTTCATCCCGAGGGCATGGCAGGCTTCGTTTGACTCGCGAAAGCTGTTGCCCGGCCATTTGTGGCGGTCAAGCTCCCATGAACCGACAGTGCCGTACCAGTCGGTTTCGACCGTGTTGCCCGCCGGATCGTAGTACCAACCCGCATCAAACCACCGAAAATCTGTGATGATGTTTTCAGCGACAAGTTTGTCAAGGGTTGGCCTCCAAGTAAAATGGCGCTCGGAAATGCTGCCGTCGGAGTTTACAAGACCTGTGTCATTTGCCCAGAAAGAAGTGGAAAACGGCATAAGGGGATCGCCCTTTGCATTGGCTTTGGGCAGGTTGTATTTCATAAACCACTCACGCCAAAGATTTGTGGCATCGTCATAATTTCGCCCTTTGTAGGGTAGGAGGACGACAAGCCCCGTGCGCACGCTCTCTCCGGGAAGAAGCACGGCGTTCAGATCGTTTCCCGTCTTGGCTCGAAGGTTTGCAACTCCGTCATAGTATGAAAAACGAGCTTCCCAAGTACCCGCCCATCCAAGGGCAATCATAGTACCGCCGTCGCCATGGACCAAGTCAAAATAAGGAAACACAATGTGGGTTGCACGGCCGCCCTTTGACAGGAAGTATTTATCCGCCTTTGTCAGATCCTGCTCATAGGAGGCATACATGTTCTCGTGGTCGCCGAGATTTCCTCAGAGGATTGGATGCTCGCCTTCAAAAAAATCGTCAAAGACATATACATCGCGCAAAACGGCACTGGGGCGATTACCGACATTTTCAAACCAAAGGGTGTACTCGCATTGTCCGAATTCGCGGTTGAATTTGCCTTTGAATATCACCTTTAAGCTCTCATCTGCCATAGCTGTCCATGTGATGTTGATTTCTTTTTCTGTTTGGAATGTCTCTTTTTGGGCATCGCACAGGGCCAAACCCGTGTGTGATGTGTCGTTATAGACAAATGAAAAGGGCAGTTGTCTGTGGTCTTCAAGGCGTGCAAATAACTTTTTTCCATTTTCGATGGAGAGGCTGTTTTTGGACATTTCATACACTCCTTATGTCAGAAAATCTCGCTCTCTGGTACTGTTTTGTGATATATAGATTATATGCATATTGCTCTTTGGTTGTCAACAACAAAAAAATAGATTGCCAAAAGGGCAAGTTTGAAAAGAAAAGCGGAGGGGTTGATTTCATATTTTTCCTTGACCGTGGTATGAAAACACTCTATAATTGAGATATAAATGTTTAAAAAGAGGTGTGTTCATGAAGGTGTTGTTGATAAACGGAAGCCCCAAAGCAAAGGGGAGCACATATACAGCTCTGGCGGAAGTGGCTGCGGAGCTTGAACGCCAAGGATGTGAAGCGGAAATCGTACATGTGGGTGTGCGGCCAATCATTGGCTGCACCGCCTGTGGTTATTGCAGAAGAAGCGGTTCACTACACTGCGTCTTTGATGAGGACAAAGTAAATACTGTAATCGACAAAGCAGCAAAGAGCGATGGCTTTGTCTTTGGGTCGCCTGTACACTATGCGGGTGTTTCCGGTGCCGTCAAGTCCTTTTTGGACCGTTGCTTCTATGCCGGCAGTGCAAATTTCATGTACAAGCCCGCAGCATCTGTGGTGTGTTGTCGCAGAGGAGGAGCCACAGCGGCTCTGGACCAGCTTTCCAAATATTTCGGGCTCAATTCTATGCCTGTTGTATCGAGCACCTATTGGAATATGGTCCACGGCAACAACCCAGAGGAGATAGCAAAGGACCTTGAAGGCATGCAGGTCATGCGCAATCTGGGTAGAAACATGGCGTGGCTTTTAAAGAGCATTGAAGCAGGGAGAAAAAGCGGCATCGCCCTGCCCGAGCGCGAGCGCAAACATAGGACAAATTTTATAAGATAGGTATTATTTTGGGCAATAAATGTCGTGCATCTGTGAGCAAAAGGGGAGTGCATTAAGATATGAAATTCATCAAAGGACTCATAAAGCTCGTACTCGGGATAGTCGCTTTGGCTGTAGTCGCGGCGGCGAGCTTGGTAGCCTATCTCACCCTGGCAGAATACAAACCCGGTGAGGTGGAAAGTGTCGTTTTTGAACCGAAACAGTCAGGTACCATGCAACCGGGAGATGAGATTGACCTTGCCATCTTCAACATTGGCTATTGCGGTCTTGACAAGTCACAGGATTTCTTTATGGACGGTGGCAAAGGCGTGCGTCCGGACAGTGTGAACAACATCACCGAAAACCTGGAAAATATAAAAACATGGCTTAAGGGAGCGGATGCGGACATATATCTGCTTCAAGAGGTCGACATAAACTCTAAGCGCAGCTATAATATCGATCAAGTAAAGGCCATTCAAGAGAACCTCGATATGGGAGCTGCCTTTGCCTATAATTTCAACTGCAAATATGTGCCTTTCCCACTGCCCACCATCGGCCGTGTCGAGAGCGGGCTGTTGACGCTGACACATTTTGACGTTGAGACTTCTCTGCGCATCTCGTTGCCCGTGCCCTTTTCCTGGCCTATGCGTGTTGCAAACCTGAAGCGATGCCTGCTTGTGACGAGAATACCTGTTGCGGGCACCGAAAGCGAGCTCGTCATTGTGAACTTGCACCTTGAGGCATATGATGACGGGGAAGGTAAAGAAGCCCAGACCAAGGTACTGGCAGAGTTTTTAAGCGGCGAATACGAAAAAGGAAATTATGTCCTTGCGGGAGGCGATTTCAATCAAACATTCCCCTCCGTGCCCGAAGATGTTTATCCGGTCAGAGAAGGGAATGTGTGGAAACCCGGTATTTTGTCAGAAGAGATTCTACCCAAGGGATGGAATTTTGCCATCGACTATGATGTGCCAACTTGCAGGCTGTTGGATAAGCCCTATGACGGTACGGACGCCTCGTTTTATGTGATAGACGGATATATAATTTCGCCCAACATCGAGCTGATAAGTGTCAAGACCGTGGACCTCGATTTTCAACACTCAGACCACAATCCGGTTATTTTGCAGATAAAGCTGAAATAAAGGAAAGCTTTATGCGTTTTCTCCGGCCTCCCACAGCGCTTTGACGCGGTTGTAGACTTCATCGGGGATCTCCTTTTCACCAAAGGAGCAATCGCTTGTTTTGTGGGCGTATTTTTAACTGCGATCTTTGCTAATGCGGTC
>CAYTOF010000067.1:0-11655 GCA_964439435.1 uncultured Oscillospiraceae bacterium | reverse complement strand
ATCCGTCAATTTTGTCTGTAATTGCCGCAAGAGCAAATAGAATAAACGCTATCAATCCCGGAATAACCCCTTGAAAAAGCATACAGGCAATAAAAAACGGGATTATGCCAAGCCTTATCACGGTGATAATATTCGCAGCAGTCATGTTTTTTACCTCACATTCGTCAATCGACACATTCGTTTCCGAGTGCGTCTCCCATGATTGTGTCAGTAATCTCAACCTTCACAAACTCACCCGGCTTTATATTCCGCTTGGTTGTGAAAAAAACTTTTCCGTCTATATCCGGCGAATCGGCAAAACTTCTGCCAAACCACAGCTTTTCCAATCTGTCATAATCCTCACACAAAACAGTAATTGTTTTGCCAAGGAGGGACTCTGAATAGCTTACCATATTTTCAAGGGCAATCTCCCTTAAAACAAATGCTCTTTGCCTTTTCTCGTCTTCGTCCGGCATATTCGCAAAGGAATAAGCCGGCGTCTCTTCTTGAGGGGAATACTCAAAAACACCTGCTCGTTCAATTTTGTATTCTCTTAAAAACTCACAAAGCTCATCAAAATCCCGCTCCTCTTCTCCCGGAAAGCCGGAAATGAGAGAGGTGCGCAGAACAAGCCCCGGGATCTGCGCGCGGAGTTTTGAAAAGAGCGCTCTGACATATGCTCCGTCATAATGCCTGTTCATGTCTTTTAATATCTTGTCGCTTATATGTTGGATTGGTATGTCGAGGTATTTTAGTATTTTGGGCTCATTTGCGATAAAGGAGATGAGTTCGTCGTCCACTCCATCGGGGTTCATATAATGCAGCCTTATCCACTCAAGACCCGAAATTGCGCAGATATCACGCAACAGCGACACAAGAGTCGGTTTCCCATATAAATCAGTTCCGTATTTTGTGATGTCTTGGGCGATGATGATGAGCTCTTTTGCGCCGTCACTTGCCATCTCACGGCATTGATTTAGGATATCTTCATGTGCTCTGCTACGCAACACCCCACGGATGCCGGGTATAACGCAATAGGAACAGCAATTGTCACATCCTTCGCTGATGCGCACATAGCCAAAATAATTCGGAGTGGCGCTTATGCGGCCAATTTCCTTCATCGGAGCATTTTTGTCACCAAAAATACGCGGATTTGTTCCGTCCAAAGCTCCGCGTACAGCATCTATTATGCCCTCGACAGCGCTGCAACCAAGCACGGCATCAGCTTCAGGGATAGATTCCGTCAGTTCTTTTTGGTAGCGTTCAGAAAGACAGCCGGCAACAACGACAGCGCGCAAAGGCAGGTCGTCATCAGACTTCATTTTGCAAAGCTCCAGTATTGTGTCAATGGACTCTTGTTTGGCATCATCTATAAAACCACAGGTATTGACGATAACACCCACAGCTTCTCCAATATCATCGGTCAGCTCAAAGCCGGCCTCATCCAGCAGATAAAGCATCTGCTCTGTGTCCGCAAGGTTTTTTGCACATCCCAGGGAGATCATCCCGATTTTCTCAGCCATTTGTCCTCTTTAATTTGCCTCCATTTTTTGGATGGCAATTTCCTTTTATTCGTTCTCATCGGCTTGTTGCAAGCCCTGTCTTATCTCACTGTATCCAAATCCACGCCTCAAAAAATAATTCTGTATCTTGGTGCGCTCTTTTTGTGTTCTTTCGCCACTTTGGGGAAATTTTTCTTTGACCGTTTTGGTTACCAAATCCGCCTCAGCCGGGTAGTTTTCAAGCGCATTCTCCATTAGCTCTTTGTCTATCCCTCTTTTATAGAGCTCATGTTTTGCCCCTCTTTTAGATAAACATTTGGAGATGGCCATTTCAACTACATCAAAGGAGTACTGCTCATCATCGATAAACCCAAGCTCCGTCATTTTGTCCAAAGCCTCATCCACATCATCTTGGGCATAGGATTTTTCTAAGAGTTTGTCTTCTAGTTCTTTGCGTGACAATTGCCGCCTGCCAAGTGTGAATGCTGCGGCTTCTTGGGCAGAATACCCTTCGCTGTTTCGCAGTTCTTTGACCTGTTCGTCGGATAAACTCATCCCACGAGAAAGGCCTTGAGCTTCCACAGTTTTTTTGCGTAGATAAAGAGTTCTGCCGTCCCAAAACTTGACACACATTTTTTTGCCTCTGAGGGCCGGCGTTATAGATATAATTTTATTTGTATTTTCATCCATAATTGTTTTTCAAGCTATTACTCTTCGAAATCCTCCACCAAAACAGGAGAGGTTGCCTTTGTGCCTCCAGTGCGTTTGGGTTCAGGTTCGGGTGTGCTGCCATTTTTAATCGTCTCTTTGATGTCCGCTTCCAGTTTAAGCGCCAAATCCGGGTTGTTTTGGAAAAACTCCTTGGCGTTCTCTCTCCCCTGTCCGAGTCTGGTTTCGCCCATGCTGAACCATGAACCGCTTTTTTGAACCAGTCCGAGCTTTGTGCCGATATCCACAAGCTCTCCGTATTTCGAAATGCCAAGGCCAAACATCATGTCAAACTCAGCTTCTTTAAAGGGAGGTGCCACCTTGTTTTTCACAACTTTAACCTTCACCCGTGTGCCGATATTTTCGGTTCCGGCTTTTATGAGCTCCATTCTACGCACATCAAGTCTCACACTGGAATAAAACTTGAGCGCACGCCCGCCGGTCGTGACTTCCGGGTTGCCGTATACAACACCGATTTTTTCTCTCAATTGATTTATAAATATGGCAACGGTATTTGAGCGTGCCACCGGGCCTGCGAGCTTGCGCATCGCCTGAGACATCTGTCTTGCAAGCACACCCACATAGGCGTCACCCATGTTGCCCTCTATTTCGGTTTTGGGTGTGAGTGCGGCAACTGAGTCCACCACTATCACATCAACTGCTCCGCTGTTTACAAGTGCCTCTGCAATGGACAATGCCTGCTCTCCGTAGTCAGGTTGAGACACAAGGAGGTTGTCCACATCCACACCTATTTTCTTTGCATATTCAGGGTCAAGGGCATGTTCCGCATCTATAAAAGCAGCTTCACCGCCAAGCCTTTGTGCCTCTGCAACAATATGGAGGGCAACCGTTGTTTTGCCCGATGATTCAGGCCCAAAAATCTCTACAATTCGACCTCTGGGCACTCCTCCGATTCCGAGAGCGAGGTCAAGAGTTAGAGAGCCTGTGGGTATTGAGTCGACATTCATCGTGGGATTGTCACCAAGCCTCATTACCGTACCTTTACCGTATGACTTCTCAAGTTGAGCCATTGCTGTTTCCAGCGCCTTTTTTTTCTCCATTTTCTCCACCCCGCAAATAAATTATATTATATTTTACTATAAATATGTATAAAAATCAACTGTAAACAAAACTCTGTTATCAAATGCGTGTTTTCACAGCCCCTTCGCAGCTTTCAAAAATCACACTTAAAACGCGCATCGAAGCTCAAGGGATTGTGTTCTCAAAACCATGGAGCATTTTGCCTTTTAATTCGCTTTGCGTATTGGAACAACCCGTGTTATAATTTAAAACATAACTGTAAAATACTTAATTTCCAAGCTTGCAAAGGCGGTGTTTTGTGGCAAAATCAAGAAAGACAAAGAAACATCTCTTGTTTTTCACGGGGCTCTGCGCCGCCTTTTTACCGAGCACAATTTTAATGCTCATAACCAAATCAATTTTTGCCGCATGGGTCTTGCTTTTCTGTGCGATGGCACTTCTTGCGCTTTTGCGCATCACCCGTCTTTGGAAAGGGTATTTGCGTCCACTTTGCTGGATTTTGGCGCTTATGCTTGGTCTTTCTGCCCCGGTGCTGGGCAGACCCGATCCGCGTATGTCTTTTTCTGCCACACTTACACGAGAGACACTTCGCTTTGTCATGCGCCTCCCTTTTCTCAACGAGAACAGCATGCCATTTGTCGCCTCATCATGCCTGGAGGGCGAATGGAAACCTCCGCGTGAGTACACCAACAAGCGCTTTACATATGGAGACGATGTCCACCTTGAACAACTCCAACTCAAAGACAGCATGTCAGATCACGTTATTTTGATGTTGCACGGCGGTTCTTTTATTCTCGGCTATAACAATGTCTATAGAAACTTGGCTGTCCGTTACAGCAAACTCGGAGGCGGCGCCACAGTGCTCTCTGTGGACTATAAAACTGCCCCACTGCACACACATCCTGCGGCCCTCTTCGATGCTCTCGCGGCATATGAATACCTCCTTGGCATCGGCACCTTGCCCCAAAACATAATTGTCATCGGGGACAGCGCGGGCGGGAATCTGGCTCTGTCTTTAACAGCTCATCTCATAGCCACTAAAAAAGCTGCGCCTGCCGCAGTTATTTGTCTTTCTCCTTGGGCCGATATTGCCTGTCTGGGTGATTCTTATGATTACAATCTGTATAATGACCCCACTTTCGGCAAGGCGCCGGGGAAAAACGACGGCGGAAGGAGCCCCGGGCTCTCCACACTGTATGCGGGTCAAGCAGATCTGAAAGACCCTGCCCTCTCTCCTGTGTATGCCGATTACAGCGGCTTTCCACCGCTCCTTTTGCATGTGGGCACTGTGGAAATGCTGGAAAGCGATTCACTGACCATTTTTAAAAAGTGTGCCGCAGTCGGCGTGGATGTGACACTTTTGAGATTTCACGGCATGTTTCATGCTTTTCACATCCTGGGGGATTTAACCCCCGAGAGCAAGGCCGCCTGGGCACAGGTAGGTGATTTTATGGGTGTTGTTTTTAAGAATTCATAAGGCAATGCGAAAGTCGGGCTTTCGCATTGCCTTATTTGCTTTATTTAAAAGGGCTCAATCGGGTGCTCATAGTCACCTCTGCCATAATCCTTGCGGTCCGTCGGGCGCGCCCAGTGAATTGCGTTCGCTATGGCTTTGATCACATGGGGGTTATAATAGCTCGGACAGGTCTCATGTCCCGGGTGAAAGTAAAAGATTTTCCCCTGCCCTCTGGCAAAGGTACAACCGCCACGAAAGACATTTCCTCCCTTGAACCATGTTATGAATACGATGTCATCGGGTTTTGGAATTTGGAAGAACTCGCCATACATCTCCTCCCCCGCTAGCTCAAAGTGCATAGGTACATCCCTTGCTATCGGATGTTCAGGTGCCACCGTCCACACATGAGCCCGCTCGTCGGCATTGCGCCAACGCAGAGTACAAGGTGTCCCCATAAGCTTTCGAAAAGGTTTTGAGTAGTGCGCTGAGTGAAGAGGAATGAACCCCATGCCGTTCAAAACTCGGGAAACAACCCTGGCTGCCACATCGTCCCGAACACGGTCATGGGCGGTGTGGCCCCACCAGAGCAATACATCCGTGTTATCAAGCAGCTCCTTTGAAAGCCCATGTTCCTCGTCTTGCTCAAGATATGCGGTTGTAATCTCAAATTCATCACATTCCAAAGCTTCACGCAAGGCCTCATGCATGCCCCTGGGATACAGGTCTTTTACAATACCCGCGCGAGTTTCGTGAAGATACTCATTCCAAATGGTTACTCTTATCATTGTGCTCTCCTTTGTTCAGCTGTAAATTATCTCATAGGTCTCATTTTCAAAGTCGACAACTACCTCTGTGCCGTCTTCAAAGACGGTTCTCTGTTTTTTAAAGTTGTCACTTAAAAACTCATGGCTCATCATTCTCTGAGCACCCACGCGCTTGTGAAGCTCCGTCGCCTCCCTCATGCGCTCCAACGCCTCTTCATCCGCCTCGGGCGAAAGATACACTGTACCCCCGTTTAGCAGGGCATGCAGGAAACACCACTCATCTGCCGGGCAACCCCAACCTCCGCGCTTTTTAGACATAGCCCCTTCCCACGGGATAACGATACAGTCATGGTACACAAGGTTCAAAAGCGGGATGTTTATGCCGACTGCTTTGCCATTTTGGGTATCCCCAAGCCTGTCGATGAAATAGGGGGCGTGGTGGCAAAGGGCAATCGACACCATATTGGGATCCACCGCCTCCTCAGAGCTCGGTATTATGCCCCGGGTGTTCAAGATTTCAAAACACTCATTTCGCTTGTCAACACTCCCCTCCCTGGTGAGGCGATGGCTCGGTGCGAAACACTCGTCGGGAGCGACAACGGAAAAGACATCAAGGTAAGCTCCTTCGATCTTTATGCCAAGTTTTTCAAATTCCGCATAATTTCTGCGCACATACTCCGGAGCCAACGCCTGACAGAGGTACGAATGGGGCCCTCCGTACCAGATCTCACAATATGGATGCTCTCCATTGGCATACATGATTGCGTTGTCGAATGAAAATGTCGGTGCGTCATAATAATAGTCGCGGTATTGATCGTGTATACCAAAGATATACCCCAGTTCGCGGCATTTTTTCGACAGTGCCTTCATGCCCTCCGCTCCGCCGGCATCCTCATGGGGCGGAAATGGGTCCGGATGAAGATTATCATAGCCGTGTTTTCCCCAGCCGTCAAGGTGGAGATATGCGCATTTCACGCCTTTTTCGTACAGATTTTCCAATCTTTGACCCAGGGAAGCAAAAGTCTTATAATGGTCGTTCTTCTCAGGTTCTCCGGGATGATAGTAGTGGGATTTTTCGTGAATACGGACAGCAATCCCCTCATGCACAATGGGTGTGCCCAGCAGCTTTGCAACATTTGGATTTTTGTCCGCTTTTTGGCGCAAAGTGACCAAGCGTCCGCGCTCCGTGACATATTGGCGATATATATGAGCCATTTTGACATAGTCCATGTCCTTTTCAAACACATAGAGCATGATGCGCCTGTATCCGATTTTCTCCAAGGACGGTATAAACAAAGGCTCGATCGTCGTGTCTTTCCCCCGCTCATGCACTATGTTGTACTTTGTGTCGTAGCAAGTGTCAAAAATCGCAAGATATCCCGTGTGGTCTTTGACCTGTCCAAAAATCGGCATATAGGCCGGCCTGTCCAGGACCTTTTCGCCTTTTCTCACAAGTTCCATATCCGCTTTTGCAGGGATCAGCGCGCCCTGCATGCGTGAAAGGATGGAATAGCCCATGCCCTCTTCGGCATTAAATTCAAAGGCTGCGGGCCAAGCCACCTCGGCCACTTGTCCATCCTCCTCGCCTTCGAGCCAAATCTCAAATCGCAGGATCTGATTGGCCTTGTCAATCGCCACATATGTATGGGCCATAAGACAATATGGACGCCCGCCTCTGGAAATAAAACCGCTGTACGTTGCTCTGACACCGTCTGAGACACCGTTAGAATACTCTGAAGACACACAAAGGTCCGCACTCTTAAAGTCGAGAACTTCGCCGTCATCAAGTACTATATAGGGGCTGTTCTTCCATTTCCAAATGACACCGTCCACATCGACTTCAAGCTCTGCCCATTCGGGGCTGTAATTTAGCCTATACCGTTCAGCTTTAAATGTGTACATACTTTCTCCTTTGCTTGATATGATTTTGTTTCATGTTATAATTGATTAAAGCATATAAAGACAACAAAAAGACATAACTAAAACGGAGGAATACCCATGAGCACCATCACCATGAAAACGCCCATAGGCCCGATAACGCTCACCGCATCGCAGGGGCACCTCACATCTCTGGATTTTGGCGCATCTCCGGAACAAAATGGAGATCCCAGGGACAATGCCGTGCTAAATCTCGTCATCGATCAACTGACCCGATATTTTGAGGGCACTCTTCAAAATTTTGAGCTCCCCCTTTCAATCCACGGCACACCTTTTATGATGACAACATGGCATGAGCTTTCAAAAATCCCTTACGGTCAGACCGTCAGTTACGGTGAGCTCGCCGCTGCTGCCGGATATCCGCACGCTGCCCGTGCTGTGGGCCTTGCCATGAGTAAAAATCCTGTGGCCATCATCTTACCCTGCCATCGCGTGGTGGGGAAAAACGGCTCCTTGGTGGGTTTTGGAGGAGGCCTCGAAATTAAAAAGTTTTTGCTTGCCCACGAGGTATCTCATGCGCAAAACAGCATTAAATTTTCTCTTTAAAACCAAATGTAACTTTCATGCGAATCGGTTTATCCGACTCTTGGTCCGCTCGGGCTTTGAAACGAACTTGGTTCACACCATGCAAAGCCTCGACTTTTCCCGCCATGTCCGCTCCCGCATCCTGTCCCTTCATATCAAAGCAGATGTTCTCATCTCCAGTCTGGGCATAACCAAGCTCCGGAACGAGGGAAATTTCAAGATGACCACCTTGCATTTCCATCTTCACATCCGAAAGCTCTTCAACATTGACAGGCAAGACGGAGATTTCCCCCACTCCCACTCTGTATTCCTTGCCGGGCAGCATGTTGTTGATCCAAACAGATACACCCCAGATATTCTTCATATCCAGTCTTTCCCTGGCAAAATGATAGAGACCTCCGTCGGTGAGGGAGTCGCTCCACTCATGGTCGAGATGCGGCCCTTGGTCGATACCGAATATATCCATCTCTTCCGGATTTTCGCTGTAATGCCCTCCGCCTGAGAATGGCCACAGATTTTCATCCATGCGGTCGGCATCATTCTCAATGAGGGTGATGTTGCGCTCACCGCTAAAGTCTATATCCACCAATCTGTCCAAAAAGCCCGCTACGATATGCTTGGGGCTTTTCAGTTGTATGTTCACGATTTCACCGCCGCCGTCTCCATACAGTGTTGTTTGCAAAGCGTGCAAGTCAGCTATATCGCGGGCAGTTTCAAATTTCAAATCAAAGCGCGCACAGCCATGCTTTCCTTGCTGAATTGCCTTTAGATACACAATGCCATTTTCGAGCTCAATGGAGGCATCCACATTTTTCGAAGCATACACTTTCAGCTGTGAGAAATCCCGCTCCGGTCGCAAAAGGACCAGAGCTTCTTTTTTGTTTGACACATGGGCAAGGTTTTCTATACGTATCATGGGCACTTGGCGTCCATAAGGGTTGACAACTTCAAACTCCGCCTCTCCCTTTGTCATAGAGATGGTTTTAGACACATATTTAATGCGCGCAAACTCCCCGTTTTTCTGCAGAGTATGCTCGCCCCCTGAGAGCAGCTCCAAGGTTTTTGTCGGAATCTTGCGGCCAAGCCTCAGATCCTCATATCGCTTTATCAACTTTGCGATATGTCGCAGCTCGGGCGAATGCGCAAACTCACCGGGGCTCATGCGCAGATAAGCAAGTGACCAGTCGTTTACAAGGGCCAGTCTGCACATGTATTCATAGTCATCGGTGTACATGCGGGTGGAGAGGGAGATATCTTTATCTGATCTGCCATATACCCACCAGCCCAGGCACTGCGGTAGGAGAGAGCGTTTTCTTGAGCCGAGATTTGTCTTGTTGTGTCTGTCCAAAAACAGCTTGTGCCCTCTCGTAGGACAGTCCCACGCTCCGAGTCTTGAGCGCACATACCACAGATGGTGATGCATGGTGCTCATCTCCATAACGGGCGCTTTATTCAGCCTCTCCACAACCTCGAAGACAAATATTGAGCCGTAGTGCCAGCTAAACTCCCTCCCGGCAAAGACATCGTCTCCGTCCAGGGCGTCCATATAGATCATGTCAAAGCCGCAGTCATTGTACATATCCGCCACCAACTCCGCAACGAGCGTAAATAGCTCAGAGTCCGGCGCCGGGGCAAGCAGTCCAAAACAGGATGTCAAGTGTTTTATGGTTGAGCCTTTCTTGTGAGCTCTCGGTTTTGTGCCGAGGGCTCCCCGCTCGCATCCCGTCAACATGAAGGGTGTGTCTTTGTGTAAATCATTAAATTTAATAATCTCGTCTTCTATCTGAATATATACGCTATTTCTCACAAAAAAGCCCGTCACCGTGTGCATATCGGATATATCTTCCAAAACTTCAATGTGCTCCTCTTTGTCGCAAATATCTCTGGACAGCGTCAAAAAACGCGCCGCTCCCAGGTCTTTGTGCGGCACAGGTGTCACGAGATATGATGCCGGATCGATGAAATGGGCATAGGTGTGCAACCCGGCTTTGATTCCGGCTTTGTGCAGTCTTTCAATTATTTCACGAAATGACTTTTTCCCCTCTGGGAAAATCTCGGGATTTGGCTCACAGTCGCCAAATCTGAAGGAGTGTCCTCCGTGAAAATCAATCTGAGTGGCGCCGAGTTCCTGTGCAAGCTCTATCCAGTTGTCCACATTATCGGCTGTCATGCCGTCCATATTGAAGAGATAAGATCCGCGCGCAGTCTCGGAGGATGAGGCAAATGCTCCGCCAAGCGAGGTGAAAGGTATGTCCTCTGTGTATTTGACAGTGATTTTGCGCAGGGTATCGTGGAGGTTTTCTCTGTTTTCACTCATCAACGCATATGCTGCTCCGACAATACCTGTCCTTTCAAAGGCATGAGCACCGAGCTTTAGGGCATCTCCGGGCAGTCCCTCACCATCCGTCAACAAATTGAGTGCCAGCCCCGAGACCGCAAATGGCAAATTGCTTTCCACTTCAAAGCAAAGAAAAGACAGTTTTTCTATATCCCCCTCATAGCTTTGAACAGTAAACAACATGGCCTCATCTTTTGGCTCTATTTCAATTGTGACATTGGCGCTTTCAAACACAACAAGCACTCTGTTTTCAAAGCACTTTGCGTAGACAGGGTTGTGGCGTCCTCTTTTTGTCTGTATATGGGCAATATATGGCGGACTGTCTCCGGCTTTCAAAAGCTGTGTCCCGTCAGCGGCGAAGGCCGCTTTTATAATGCCGGTTGAGTCGATGTCAATTGAAAACTTGGGGCTTTTATACATGAAATCACCGCCTATCTTTTATATATGCATTTTATCATCTCACAGATACGTTTGCAATAATTATATTGCATGCCCCTTGTAAATCCGTCATAAGAGTGCTAAGATAGAAATGTGTTTTATTTGATATTTGATATTTGATAAAATGAGGGGGTTTTTTATATGAGTAAAATCAAAGTCGGGGTTTTTGGCGCCGCAAGAGGCATGACCATGGTCCACCAAGTGTCCAAACGAGATGATGCAAAGTTGGTCGCCGTATGTGACAAATACGTGCCAGCGCTGGAAAAGTGTCGTGAAACCGCCGCGGAGTACAGTCAAAAAATCGAGTGTTTTGAAAGCTTTGACGATTTTATACAATGTGATATGGATGCCGTGGTGCTGGCAAATTATGCCCACGAGCATGTTCCCTTTGCCATTAGATTGCTTGAAAGTGGCAGACATATTATGAGCGAGGTCTTGGCCTGTGCCACCCTTGCCCAAGGAGCTACCCTTGCCGACTGTGTGGAAAAAACAGGCAAGATATACACATACGCAGAAAACTACTGCTATTTTAACACGACAGCCGAGATGCGCCGCCGTTACAGGCAAGGTGACATCGGAGAGCTCATGCATGGTGAGGGCGAATATATACACGACTGCTCGTCTATTTGGCCGAGAATAACATACGGCGATCGCAACCACTGGCGCAATCGCTCTTTTTCCACCTTCTATGTCACCCACTCCCTTGGCCCCGTGCTTTTCTCCACGGGTTTGAGGCCCGAAACCGTGGTGGGGTTTGAAAGCCCCAACAGGCCCTTTATGTCATCCCTCGGAAATCCCGCAGGTAGCCATGGAGTGGTCATGGTGCAACTCTCCAATGGCGCGATTGTCAAAAGTGTTCACGGAGGGCTGAAACGGGAGCCGGGCTCCATCAACTATCAACTCTACGGCACTAAGGGCTCCATGGAAACAGATCGCTGGGAGAGCAACACTTTACATGTCTATATC
>CAYTOF010000066.1:0-11688 GCA_964439435.1 uncultured Oscillospiraceae bacterium | reverse complement strand
GGCCTACTATAGTTAATATCGGTTACGCCTTTGGTATAAACAAAGACAAATGGCACGATCAATATTCCACAGCTGACAAATAAAATTGTGGTCAGCATATTATTAAATAATTCATACGCTCCGTATGCTTTGTCCAAAGTGTGCTTTTCGCCACGCGCTATCATATTTCCAATTGTGGCTGTCAGACCAGAAGAAATAGAATTTATAATTTTTTGAATCCCAGTGATAACTAAAAAATAGATATAGTAAACAGATACTTCCTTCAGGTTTAAAAAAAAAGTGATCAAAACCATATCTGTATTTCTGTGCATAAAATACGCCATATGCGTAGCAAATCCATCCCAACGCTGTTTTGTGGCAGACATATCAGGAGCTATTTTTTTTGTAAGAGTATAATTTTTTCGCACATACCAATTCAAAAGTATGGGGCGCAAAACAAAAACCAATGAACTCCCAAGCCTCACTACATGAATGCCAACTCCAAGGTTAATTAGCAAAACAACAAGCAATGTATTAGCGACAATTGTGACTATCTGTATTGCGGCTGTAATATAAAGCTTTTGATCTGCAGAAAGTAGGATGTTATAAGTAATGCCAAAGTAATACTGTGCAAATGTACTTACCGCAATTATAAGAACAAGAATTGCGGTATACAAAAAAGAGAAATCTCTAACTATCAGTGGATAAGTTGCGGCCAGGACTAAGCTATAGACAACAAACAAATATGCTACATTCTTAAAAAATCGATCAGAAGCTTTTACAATACCACTTAACGCTACATCATCATTGTTTGAAAGAGGTTTATACATCGCAGCCATAATTACTCCGCCAGCACCTACCTCTAATAATGTTATATAGCCCAATATTTGTGATATCGAGGAAATAACACCATTTACATCAGATCCAAAATATCCGAGAGTCAGCCTCGGAACGATAAATCCGCTAATCACTAACACAATTTGTAGTGTGAGTGATGCTAAGATATTATAAATTGCTTTTCGTGAGCGCAAATTTATTTTCCTCATTCATAATAATATAAATAGTATAATTCTCATAACAGTCATTCAATTCTGCTTTTGAGTATTGCTTCAACAATCATTAAATCTTGGGGATATGTGACTTTTATGTTGTTTCCAAAATTGAAGTTACGGTACTCTGTTGCATGGTTTGGCAATTGAAAGGCTGGATGAATTGTATCTGATTCGGGATCAAAGCTTTCATAAAGTAACTGGAACCTATATGCATCGGGCGCTTGAATCAGGTAATATTGACTCCTATCAGCTACTCTATTTTGAAAAGAGCCTAGAGCATCTGAAATCTTTACTGTTGTATTGACATAATCATATTCATCAAGTAACTCTAAATAACTATCAATTATCTCATTAGTAATCAGTGGCCTAGCTGCTTCGTTTTCTATTACTTTTTCACATTCAGGATAGTTTAGCTTAATATAATCTAGAGCGTTTTTAAAAGAGTGATTTCTGCTCTTCCCCCCCATGATTGTTGTAACACCATAATCTTTTTCTATTCGCTGTGTTAAAAACACCTCTTCGTCAAGTACTATAAAAAAATCATCAATATATTTGGACTTCCTAAAAGCCTCTATAGAGTATGCTAATATCTCTTTTCCATTAATTGTATGGTATTGTTTTGGTTTTTCTCCACCAAACCTTGCGCCAATACCTCCAGCCAAAATAAATCCAATCGATGTCCCCATAATAAAACTCCTTTTAGATACTGTGTTCGGGTGTATTGCCTTGCAAAAAAGAGTGTATTGCGTCTCTTACCATAATGCTGCCTTGTATTTTAACATCATCTGATGAACCAGCAATATGTGGCGTAATAAGAAGATTAGGGACTTCTAACAGTGGTGAATCTGGAGCAATAGGTTCTTCTTTAGCCACATCAATTGCTGCAGCTGCAATTTGTCCGGTATGTAGCGCTTTTATCATTGCATTTTCATCCACCAATTCTCCTCGTGCGGTGTTAATAAATATGCTATTATCTTTCATTGTTTCAAACTCTTTATATGACAACAGGGGGCTGTCCTGTGTCACGTTACAATGCAGGGATACAATATCTGACCTTCTCAAAAGCTCCTCAAATTCAACTTCATTAACATAGCTTGGAGCAGTTGAAAAGTCCACATAAGGGTCAAACACTATTATTTGCATGTCAAAAGCATTAGCTTTTTTAGCAACCAGTCTACCCGAACGACCAAACCCAACTATTCCAAGAGTCATATGATTGACACTTCTTCCCCTGTACCGAATGAAGGGACTTTCTTTGTCTAGTCCCCAAACTGTGTCTTTATATTCTTTAGGTTTAGTCGTTTCTATTGCAGTTATTTTTCTATCGTGAATTAAGTTATTAGTTAATGAAATATTTCTTGTAATATCCAATATAAATCCCATTGTAAAATCAGAAACTGCATTTGCGTTCCTTCCCGGGGTGTTGCAAACAATTATTGATTTACTCTTTGCTTCATCTATATCAACAACACTTTTCACACCACCTCTACAGCAAATAATCAATTTCAATTTTTTTGCAGCTGAAATCACATCCGCGCTGACTGTATCATACTCGCAAATCAATATATCATAATTGCTAATTTTTCTTACCAGTTCCTCGTGAGCCATAACTTCAAATGAGTTATAGTAACCATCACACACTATGTTTATGTGGTTTGAAAACTCATCAAGTACCTTGACATCTATGTCTGCAGTACACAAAACTTCAAGTTTCTCCATTATTATTTACCTTTTTCAATCATTTTATGCAACATATCATAAGTTATATCTATACCTGCTTTTAATGAAAATTTTGGAGTCCAGCCAAGATGCTCGATTTTCTTTGTTGACATCAGTGCTTTTTCTACTGTAGAATAACCTTCGGATTCAATGTTTTCATTAATTTCATATTTTAATGTCGAGGAAGACACTTGTGCTATCATCTTAGCGATTTTACTTAGTTGTATTTTTGACTTTTTGTCAGCTACGTTATAAGCTTCACCACATTTTCCTCTATCTAATAGCATTATAATGGCACTTGCAGTATCTCCAGCATAAATATACGAATAATGTTGCTTCCCGTGACTTTTTAGTGTTACTTCTCTTCCCATACTGCCATTTAATAAAAACTGCGAAACTGCTTTGCTATCAGATAATATCATTGTAGGGCCATATACGCGCGCTATTCTAGCGATTACATACTCAACTTCTAAGGTAGCTAAATACGCACAGCACAGTGCTTCCGCTACACGTTTGCTTTCAGGGTATCCTGCTCTGAGCGTATTGCAGTCGATGTATCCAAAATATTTTTCATCAAATTCGTCAACATCACCCCGGTTAGTTCCATAAACTTCTACTGAGGAACAAAAAACAAACCGCCGTACATTGTTATTTGCTGAATATTCAAGCAGGTTTTTTGTTCCTTCAAAATTGGTATTTATTGTTGTAATTGGATCGTTTTTATATTCATTTGGCGAGGTTATACTTGCAGCATTTATCACATAGTTGACTCTTCCAATTCTTTTAGGAATGGGATTCCGGACATCATGAAATTCAAATATGAAATGAGGGTTATCACTGTATGTTGCAAATCTTTCCTTTCCTAAGGACTCGTTTTTGTCCATTGCTATTACAGAGATGTTTTTTCTATACTTTATGTTTAAATGCATCAATATGTCAACAATGTATGTGCCAATCATACCACATGCACCAGCTATTAACACTATCCTATCTTCTAGGAATTCATAGTTTTCATGAATAGACAGCACATCAAGACTTTCATTATATTTATCTGTTCTAATAAACATATATTCTCCTATGTTCAATTGCCAGCATTGCTCTTATTTGTCTTTTACGATTTCCATATTGCTCTAAAGAGATGGTGTGTGACTCTTTTGTTTTCAGGGGGCAACTCCATATAATCGCCATATAGACTAGTAAGATATTCATGATAACCTATAGGTGCAGGATACATTGAATTTTCAAATTCGACCATTTTTTCTTTTTGAAAAACTCCCTTATCCATAACTTCACGGAAACCATATTGCCCTACTATCCCACCACATTTTTCACTTTCATTATAGCTGTATTTATTCAAGAGCCTCTCAGCTCTATTTCTCCATCTTTTACATCCTCTTGCTCGTGCGTATTTCCATATGTGTTTTTTGAATATCTCTTTTATTTTATTCGAAGAAGAGGGCACTTTATTTTCACACGAATAATACAATAAAAGCTGAGCTCTGTGTAGCTTCATTAAATGATACTTAATTTTTTTACTATCTTTAGGCAAACCATCTATTGGTAATATATCAATAAACACACCATGTCCATATTCATATACACGTTCAGGATCCTTGGGCACAAGATATGTGTTTTTATCACAAAGCTTTGTAAATAGCCCGCAGTAATCAGCATCATGATACATTGATTTTACGACAAAAGAAGACTCTTCTTTAAGTAGTGCAATGAGTTTCATATAGTCAGGGCGTGGCATAAAAATGTCAATGTCATCATCCCAAGGAATATAACCTTTATGCCGGATTGCTCCTAGTAGTGTCCCGCCACAAAGGAAATATCTAAGCTCATGCTTTTCACATAAATCTTTTATGAATTTAAGTAACTGCAACTGTATTTCTCTCAGTTCAGTAAGAGAAAGTTCATTTTTAATAGTTACATTAGACATTTAGACATCCTCTTTCCAATATGCTATGATTTCATGGTGTGATTTTCTCTTGTCTATAGGTGGAAGTTGCATATAATCACCATATAAACTTGTAAGATATTCATGTCGTCCTACAGGCGCAAAATACATGCTCCCTTCGAATTCGATTCTATCACCCACCTCAAACACCCAACTGGGTAGTATTTCTCTTTGTCCATATATTGCTACTATTGCTCCCGCAATCTCGCTATTTTCTAGCGGATATTTTCGAGCTAACTCCTCAACTTGATTTAGCCAATACTTATACCCCACAATCGAAGCATACTGCTTCGCAAACGGCTTTAAAATCCTTTTGATAAAACTTAAACTTTTTGGTGTGCTTTTACATAAGGACAAAAACAGCATAGTTTTGTTAAATTCAATCTTTTTTATATGCTTCTGCCGTTTCTGATAATCTGTCGGCATTCCATCAACTGGAAATATATCTATATATACGCCTAAATCGTCAATTTGCCATTTATATATTGCCTTTTCTCTCGCAATTGTTTTTGTATCTATCATTTTTGCAAAAGGATAGAAGTAGTTTTTTGTGTGATAATGAGAAATCGTTTTGTATCTATCATCATCCTTTGTTAATTCTATCAATTTATGATAGTCGCCTCTAGGCATCGCTATGTCAATATCATCATCCCAAGGGATAAAACCTTTATGTCTAATAGCGCCCAAAAGTGTTCCGCCACTCAAAAAATATTTCAAATTGTGTTTTTCACACACACTATCCAGATGATTTAATATTCCCAATTCTATTACTTTTAATTTATTCAGGCTAAACTTTAGTTTCATTTGTTTATACCTTTTTTCTTGTGAACCTTTCATACAGTTTTGCTCTTTTTTTTGTTGTAAGCCTTTTTTTTATAAACATTACAACTTTTCTAGCAAAACCTTTGTTGTTTTCGAGCCATGTCCCGGTAAACACATGAATAGCTGAGGAACTCTCTGATGGATTACACAAAATGTGATCAGGATAGACTGCAATTTCTTCACGTAACAATTGATATCTGTTGTTTGTTTCACATTTATATTTATTGATCAATATATCAGACACTGTTCGCGTATTGGTTTGGCTTAGCTCATTAGTTTTATTGTAAACAAATCCTGTCTCTTCATATAGCTCCAACATATCTTTTAATAAAGGATGTTGCGGTTCGGCTCCAAAAACTGCAGTGAATGGATATTTTTCATTTTCAAATCCAACAAATGCTCTGTTTTTGAGTAAATGCTTTAAATCATCGAGAACTAGGACATCTGTATCAAGGTAAATACCACCATATTCATAAACAACATGAGCTCGTATAAAATCACTCACAAAAGCCCATTTTTTTTGTTCATACGCTTGTTTGGCATATGGATTTGAATCTATGTCGAAATTCTCCTCGTTCCACTCAATTATCTCATATTCATTTAAATGTTTTTTCCATGTTTTCATACAGCGAAGGATTGTCTTTGATTTTTGACCTCCTCCCACCCAAACATAATGTATCGTCTTAGGAATTGCCATCGAAAGTTTCAGCTCCATTTCCCTTGCTGTTTTTTGCTTTGCATTTATTTCTTCGAGTAGGCCAAGTGTTTATCATCAAATGCTACAGTCATCCAGAGCAGCATTGCAATTATTTGCACTTCGAATACGTTGTAAAAAACGCCTAAGCCAGCCATCATAATACATAATGTCAATTTTAAAGGGCTTTTCCAAAAAGAAATTAGTCCAATTAATAAAAATATGCAAAAGAAAAGCAAACCAACAAAACCTGTCTCGGTGACAACTGCAGCAAATTGATTGTCTGCGTAAAAACCTTTCCAAATGCCATATTCTTTATATGTGTCCGGCATTGTCCCCAGACTTGCAGCTGAGCCAAATGAGCCAAATCCTGTGCCAAAGACAGGATAATCTTTTGCAATTTTCAATGCTTTTGTAAGCGAAAAAATACGCCCATCTGTTTTGCTATCATTTACAATTTTATCTTCAAAAGTTTCCGTCACCCTATCAGATGCAGTTTGTTTGTTCGCTGATTCATAAAAACCATCAGTTTTAGCCGGTGGCTTGTCTGGCTTCTTGTCTGTGTGGTTCTTGCCATCATCTGCTATGACATTCTGAAAATATAATCTTCCGGCATTGATTGTGCCTCCATATAGGAGTGTGCTGCAAAGAATCACCGCAGCAACTCTAAATGCATATCTTCTCAATTTAAATTTATCCAATTTTATGAGTTTGTTTTTTATAGCTATCGCGCATAGTAGAATCAGAGCTAAAAGCAACATAATATAAGAGCTTCGTGATTGTGTAAGCAATAGCGAAGTGACTAGAGAAGTGTAAATCAAAATTTCTTCCAGCAAGTGTCGTTTCTCTTTTAGAAAGATTGATATATGGATGTTGAATATAAAAACAAAGGCAAGAAATGCACCGTATGTATTGGGATTGTAGAACATACCGTAGACTCTCGTAAAATTCGATGGATACGTGATAGATTCAGCCACATGTCTAGGATATAACAGCTCTTTGTTTCCCACTTTTTCAACTATAGCAAGCATAAACAGCGCCACAGCTATATAGTTCAATACTTTCACAACTGTTAAAAACTCATTTCTCCCATATTTGAAGTTACGAAGCACAAAAAACATTAGATAGTAAATAGAGAGACTCCTGACTTCAAAAAAATATTTATATATCCCCATATTGTTTACAAAGACTGTGCTAATCAAAGCCCAAATCAAAAAAACAAAATAAGCCATGTCATATAGTTTAAATTTGTATCTAAAACGAATGTCAATAGAATACCATATGAATATGGCCAATATTAAAATGTCCGGTAAGAGTTTGATGTATTCGGTTGTAAAATCAGCCAATGGAGATCTAAATGGAATAAACACACAGAAAAATAACAATAAATAAAATCCTACGTTTTCCAAGTTTAACTTTATAGCTTCTTCTTTTCGGGGATGTGCCTTGGTCATATAGCCTCTCCTCCCTATTAAATCAAGGTTCCTTAGAACCGCTCTATCAGCGCCTCCACAATACGCTCACTTGCTTTGCCATCACCATATGGATTTTCCGCATTGCTCATTCTGGCATATTCATTGCAATCGCACAGCAACTCGTCTGTCAAATTGAAGATTGTGTCTTCATTTGTGCCGGCTAGTTTCAGCGTTCCGGCTTTAATGCCCTCGGGACGTTCGGTAGTATCTCTTAGTACGATGACAGGCTTGTGTAGAGAAGGAGCTTCTTCTTGTATTCCGCCACTGTCAGTCAAAATGATATAAGATTTTGCAAGCAAGTTATGAAAATCCACCACATCCATGGGTTCAACAAGCAAAACCCGCTCATGCTCCCCAAAGTGTTTGTCTGCAGCACTTCTGACTCGCGGGTTTAAATGTACTGGATAAATAACCTTTACATCACTGTGTTTTCCCAAAATGCGCCGAATTGCTGAAAACATATGGTTCATCGGTTCACCAAGATTTTCTCGTCTGTGCGCCGTGAGGACAATCAGTCGGCTATCTCCAGCCCAATCCAACAGTTCATGATGATAATCCGGCTTGACTGTTGTTTTCAGCGCATCTATTGCTGTGTTTCCGGTAACAAGGATTCTTTCATCCTTTATCCCTTCGGCAAGTAGATTTTCTCTCGCAAGCTCAGTCGGAGAAAAGTGAATATCTGCCATGACGCCGACAAAGCGCCTGTTCATCTCTTCAGGAAACGGCGAATATTTGTTATATGTGCGCAAACCCGCTTCAACGTGGCCTATGGTTATTCTTTGATAAAAGGCTGCAAGCGCTGCGGTAAACGCCGTCGAAGTATCACCGTGAACGAGTACTATATTTGGAGTGCTCTTTTTTAACACTTCTTCCATACCTTCAAGCACTCGTGCCGTGATTTGCCCAAGAGATTGCCCCGGCTTCATGATATTTAAATCATAATCCGGTTCTATTGCAAAAGCGTCTAAAACTTGGTCAAGCATTTGTCTGTGTTGCGCTGTAACACAAACAGTACTGCTTATTTCAGGCCGAAGGCGAAGCTCTTTGATGAGTGGAGCGAGCTTTATCGCCTCAGGTCTTGTGCCAAACACAGTCAAAACGTTGATTTTTCCCAAGAATATTTCCTACCTTTCGCTTGAACAAATGCAGATATTTTTTATATTTAAACAAAAACTTGATGTTGTTTTTATAAAATCTTACATGTTTGCCAATCTTCTAGATTTTAAGCATAGAATCACAAATCATACATATTATTAGAGTGTGTTATATTATTACAATTCTTCACTCCAGATAAGGAAAGTTTGACAAAATCTATTATCCAATCTGCTTTTTTTCTGCTTTGGGGTGCTTCATTCCAAAAAATGCGCGCGGTGAGTGTTTGCTTGTTATATAAATGGTTTTTGCCATGAGCGCATTTATAGAGACACTTTTGGTTTTCAATCCGATTGTCAGCATTTTCATCATAAGCCCCGCAGGTTTATATCCGGCTAAATAGTTTTGTGTTTCTCGGTTTTTCACAATGCCGGAAATGGCTTTCCTTTTTTCTTTGCCTGTCAAAGGGCATGACGGGTGGTAAATAGGTGTGATACATGACAGTATACATTTGACATACATATATTGCATTTGATTTAATGTTTCACTATCAAACGCACCCAGACTATCTTGAAGGTCCAGTATACTCTTTTGTATCATATTGCAGTATTCATGTTTTTTAGGCATGTATCTGTTGATGAGACTATTGTCGTTTTGCATTATATAGTTGTATAGAGCTTTTTTGCTGACAAATATTCTGCTTGCATATTTTAAGACTTCAAAAACAAATAACCGATCTTCACCAAATCTTTGATCGGGGAACCTAATGTCATTGTTCTTCAGCATTTCCGTTTTATATGCCTTGTTCCAAACCTGGTTCAACTGATTGTTTATATACAGCTCGCCAATATTTGCCTTTAATTCTTCTTTAGATTTTATATCTAAATCCTCAAAAAAGTGATGATAGACTGTATCGTCACTTTTATTGCAGATATTGAATCCAAAAATGAGTAAATCCAAATCGTTGTTTTTTATTAAATCCGCAACTGCTCCAAGAGCGTTTTCAGTCAGCTCATCATCACTGTCGACAAACATTATATATTTGCCGATGGCTGCTTTGATCCCTTTATTTCTTGCTTCTGCCGGACCGGAATTTTTTATAGTGAGTATTTTTATGCGTTCATCTGCCCTTTGATAAGATTGGAGAATCTTCAATGTCTCATCTGTTGAGCCGTCGTTCACCAAAACAAGCTCAAAGTCGCTAAAACTTTGTCTTTGAATGCTATCGAGCGTATTGCCAATATACTCAGCAGCATTATACGTTGGAATGACTATGCTTATTAGAGGCATTTTCATTTTCTTGTGTCCTTTAGTATTTTTTCCCATTCTACCATGACTTTTGGCGCAAAGAATCTTGCGGCGCTCACTATTGCTTTTTCCCCCATTCGTTCGCTCAGCACAGGGTCTTCAATAAGTTCCTTTAGCCTTTTTGCAAAAGCGTGTTTGTCTCTATTCTGTATGAGGTATCCGTCGACCTCATCGGCAATAATATATGCAGGTCCTACTCTCACATCAAAGGCCACAGCCGGTGTCCCACAAACCATTGATTCCACAAGCGCTATGCCAAAACTCTCATAAAGTGATGTTAGAGCGTAGCAACGAGATTTAGAAAGTTCTAAAACCACTTCTTCGTGTGGAAGCTCCCCGGAAAATATGACATTCTGCATAATACCGAGTTTTTTTGCTTTTTCTATCAGGCTCGTTTTCAGTGGTCCTCCGCCAATAATTTTAAGCTTCCACTCAGGATAATCAGTTGCCACAATTGACCATATCTCCAAAAGACTATCAAAGTCTTTATCTCGGTGCAATCTGCCAACTGAAATAACTTGCTTTATCCGTTTTTGAGATGGCAATTCATATGGGCCGTCAACAATGTTTGGAATGGCAACAATGTTTGTGTGTTTGTTATAACTTCCCACGGCTTTTTTCACTTCTTGCACACTTTGCTCTGTGAGTAAAACGAAATAGTCTATATTTGAGTATTTTGTGCGAAAGTCTGCAAACAGCTTTTTATCGAAGCCGTGATCAACATGGAGCTGTGCTATTTTTTTTACCTCTGCTGAACCATGTTTTGACAATATCTTAGAATTTTCGTGTCGCGTGGATATGATAGTTCCACTCTCAACAGCCTTTAGAGCCTGTTTCATTGTTTTCTTTTTTTGATGCAATATTTTGGCTGCTGCTATAGTTTCTTTAATTATCTTAATTGGATTTTTGCTCTTTAAAGCATTAAACAATTCATCCTTGTTGGGTTTCTTGTCTGTTAAGTATCTGATTTTCACATTTGCATTTAGAGCATAAACAGGATTTCCTAAATTATATGTGCAAAATATTTCAACCTTATATCCGCTCTCATCGAGCATATTGGCAAGGGTCGTTATGGCTTTTTCTATTCCTCCATGCATCAAATGCAGTGATGTAATAACAACATAATCTGTCATCAACGCATCGTCCTTTATAGTTTAAATTTACTGCATATCAATTTTAGTCATTATATCAAAAATACATTAATGTTGCAACGATATATTCGGCTTTTTACTACATACCATATTACGGGCAATATACCTCCGAACTGCCACCCTTTATAAAAAGTATAGCTCATCGGCACAAAATCTTGTAAATTATTGGCAAACACACCAACAATAACAGCGAGCGCAACCGATGAGCCAAATATGAAAACCACAAAAGATAGCCAAAGGAAAGATTTGAGCAAAACGGACAAAACCCCGACGATACCAGCTGTCTTTCAGAGGGTGAGTGTGTTTGCATTTGACTATGTATAATACAGAAATGCTTTTATCACTGTATGTTTTGCAACACTTGCATAACTGCTTTACTCGGTATACTTTTTTACAATATCACACATAGCTTCGTAGTTTTTCTCCATGTCTTGAA
>CAYTOF010000065.1:0-11801 GCA_964439435.1 uncultured Oscillospiraceae bacterium | reverse complement strand
AAAATTCGTTCACGGCATAGTGCGTGCCCCTGTCGATTTTCCCCGCAAGGTGCAGGGAGTCCTTATCGGTTTTCAGTGCAAAGCCGTCGTGTTCGAGTTTTGAGGTATTTATGTCGGCGGCACGGCCTATGTATATGGCGTTTTTGGCCGCCTTTGCGCGGGGGATTTCAAAGCCTGTGGCTTTTTCGAGATATACTCCAAGGCGTGTCGCGGCAAACTCCTCCGCCGCACTTGGGTCTTGCGGCAGCACAATGGCAAACTCTTTTGCGGGCACACCGCAGATTAGCAGCCTGCGTACCGGTGGGCGTGATGCGTCTGTTTTTTTCATGTCCGTTGACCATTCCTTTCGCTTGTCATAAAGGCTTGCGTTGGTTTTTTGGTTTTTACTTGCCATGATCAATTTTCATTATAGCCCAATACATGCCCCCTGTCAAACGCAAAATCCATGCGGTTTTCAGCACTTTATCCACAGAAAATACGCCTTTTAACGCCATAATGAGGCATTGTCAAAGGTTTTGCGTCAGTCATGGTTTTATAGAGCGTATATATTAATTATTTGCCAAAAACCACCCGATTGTTATATAATTAGACAAATACCAAGGAGGTGCTTTTATTTGAAATTTGGCAAATATATGATTTTTCCCCTGGTCTTCCTCCTGTTGATAATTCTCATTATGGGTATGCTTTATCTGATTGTGCCGGAGACCTTCTCCGTCTTTTTCCAAGGCGTGTGGGGTGGGCTCAAGGCGCCCGTTCTCTTTGTTTTGAACATATTCGGAAAAAAACACGCCCTCTATTCCAACCAGGCTGCCTCCAATCTGTTCAACTTCGGCTTTCTCATCGGCATCTTTGCATGGGCCCCCCATCACAAGAGCCAAATAATAAAAAGCAAGTGAGGGCATGTGCATATGAAAGCCATCATCAACGCAAATATTGTCCTACATGACACCATCTTGGAAAATGGCATCCTCCTCCATGAAAACGGGCGCATAGAGGCCGTCTACCCGCAGGGGCATGAGCTGCCCGAGGTGAGCCAAAGCTATGATGCGAATGGCCTCTTTCTCGGCCCCGGGTTTGTGGACATCCACTGCCACGCGGGGGGAGATACCTGGGCCCATGAGGACCCCGCCGCCATGGCTGCCTTTCACCTGGCGGGCGGCACCACCACACTGAACTGCACGATTTTCCACGACATCGGCATAGAGGGCGCACTGCAGGCCATGGAGAAAATCCGCACCGCCATAGAGGCCAAAACACCGGGCAATATACTCGGGGTTCACTTTGAGGGGCCTTTTTTAAACCCCAAATACGGCGCCAACGCAAAGACAATCAGGCCCGTTGACAGAGACGAATACCGCCTTTATCTTGACAAATTTAAAGACATCCTGAAAATGTGGACCATCTCCCCGGAGATCCCCGGGGCGCGAGAGTTTATAAAAGAGGTGGCAAAGGAAGGCATTGTCCTGGCCATGGGCCACAGCGAGGCCTCCCCCGAGGATGTCTTTTGGGCGGCGGAAAACGGTGTCACCGTCTGCACGCATCTCTTTGACGCCACAGGTTGCCACATCTCCCCCACCCGCTGGGCAGGGACAGTGGAGTGCTGTTTTGACTCGGCGGCGATGCTCTGCGACAATGTGTTTTGCGAGCTCATCGTGGACAAAGACGGCGTGCACATCCGCCCCGAAATGCTGCGCCTTGCCCTGAAAACCATCGGCCTTGGCCGCGCTGTGGCTATAACGGACGCCTGCACGGGCTCGGTGGACGGAAGCGACATAAATATGGTGGGCGGTGAGCTGTACGGCAGCAAGTTGCGCATGAACCGGGCGGCGCGCAACCTGAAAAACACGGCAGGGCTCTCTCTGCCCGAGGTCTTTCAAATCTGCGCCGCCAACCCCGCAAGGGCGATAAAGGCTCCCGATGTGGGGACAATAGAGGCCGGTCAGAGGGCAAATTTTGTCATCACAGACGAAAACTTCAACATAAAAGCCACCATTTTGGAGGGAAATACCGTCTTTTTCTGATATTGTCACTCCCCCTTTAGTGGCGTGGTGCCGCCACAATAAAGATACCAAAATTTTGAATTTTGCGAAAGGAGCTCATCAATGCAAAACCCGAAGGGCTGCGAAGGCCTGACAGAGGAACAAGCCCGCGCTCTGCAACTGCAGTATGGCAAAAATGTGCTCCACATAGAAAAAAAGCCGCGCTTTTTCAAAAAGGTGCTCAGGATCTTTTCCGAGCCCATGTTTTTATTGCTCATCGCCGCGGCCATCATATATTTTATACTCGGCGAGCCCCGCGACGGTGCGGTGATGCTTGTCTTTGTCATCGGAATTATAAGCATCGAAATCATACAGAGCCAAAAGACAGACAGAACACTCTCCGCTCTGAAAGACTTTGCCGCCCCTGAGGTCAAAGTCCTGCGGGACGGCAAGGAAAAGCTGATTGCCGCGGCGGATATAGTGCCCGGCGATTTGATTTATATATATGAAGGACAAAAAGTCCAGGCAGACGGTTACCTCCTTGGCTGCAGCGACCTATGCATAGATGAGTCCTCCTTGACAGGGGAATCTGAGGGTGTGTGGAAAAGCTGCGGGGAGGACAACGCAGAGGGAGGAGGGGCCCTGCGCAGGGATTATTGTTATGCGGGCACCTTGGTGACCCACGGATTTGGCGCCGTGTGCGTTGAAAAAATCGGCATGCAGACAGAGTATGGCCGCATTAGCCAAAGCGTTGCTGCGGCTCCTGCGGAGCAAACACCCTTAAAAAGACAAATCGGCAAGTTGGTCAAGACCTCCGCCGGCATAGCCGCGGTGTTGTTTGCTCTCATGAGCGCGGTGACCTATATAAATGTACATGAGCTTGCCTTTAAAGAGCGTTTTGTGCAGAGCGTGCTCTCGGGCATCACCCTGACCATGGCCATGATACCCGAGGAGCTGCCCGTTATACTGACGGTTTTTCTTTCCATGGGGGCATGGCGCCTGGCAAAGAGCAATGCCCTGGTGCGGGATTTGCCCGCCGTGGAAACCCTGGGTTCCGTCTCCGTCCTCTGTGTGGACAAGACAGGCACCATCACCCAAAACCGCATGAGCGTGGAGGTGCTTTGGCCCAAGGACTGCAGCAAGGACAGGTTGATACAGATAATGGGCTATGCCTGTGAAATCAACACATATGACCCGATGGAAAAGGCCATGCTGGCCTTTTGCGAACAAAGCGGGCTGTCTCGCGAGCTTTTGTTTGAGGGGGAGTTGTTGCACGAATACCCCTTTACAAATGAAACCAAAATGATGGGCCATGTGTGGAAAAAAGACGACAACACCGTCATTGCCGCCAAGGGCTCCCCGGAACAGCTCCTTGCCCTGTGTTCCATGGAAGATGCGGCAAGAAAAGCCGCGGAGGAAAAGGCCCTGGAGCTCTCAGGGCAGGGATACCGCGTGATTGCCGTGGCGGAGAGTGTCCTTTCCCCCGATGAGGGCATCCCCTCGGAACTGGAAATGGCCACTTTGCGCTTTTGCGGCCTGGCAGGGCTTGCCGACCCGCCTCGAAAGGGCGTGGAAAGGGATATCGCGGCTTGCAAAAAAGCCGGTATCCGCACCGTCATGATCACGGGGGACAACGGAGAGACAGCCCTTGCCATAGCCTCCAAAATCGGCATGGAGCATGAAAATGAGGCCATCACAGGGGAGATGCTGGATGGCATGAGCTCGGAGGAGCTCTCCCAAGCGGTGCGCCACACCTCTGTCTTTGCGCGGGTTGTGCCGGAACACAAGATGCGCATTGTCAAGGCCTTTAAGGCAAACGGGGATGTTGTCGCCATGACGGGAGACGGTGTGAACGACGCCCCCGCCTTGAAATATGCGGACATCGGCATAGCCATGGGCAAGCGCGGCAGCGAGGTCGCCAGAGAAGCCGCAGATTTGATTTTGATGGACGACGATTTCTCCACCATTGTGCGCACAGTCAAGGACGGCAGAAGGATTTATGACAATGTCCGCAAGGCCGTTGGCTATGTGATCACCATACACATCCCCATTGCCCTGTCCTCCCTTTTGGCACCGCTGCTTGGCATAAATCCGGGTGCCCTCATGCTGCTGCCCCTCCATGTGGTTTTGCTGGAGTTGCTCATAGACCCGACTTGCTCGATTGTCTTTGAAAGACAGCCCGCGGAGAGGGATATCATGGCGCGAAAACCGCGAAAATCCGATGAAAAACTGCTGGATTTTCGCCTGTTTCGAAAAAGCGCCCTGCTGGGGCTTTTGATATTTGTCGCATCCTTTGGCTCCTATATATTTACACTTTCAAACACGCAAAACCCAGCCCTTGCCCGCTCCATGGGGCTTTCTGTGCTCATCTTTTCCAATCTTTTTGTGGTTTTTTCCACGGCTTCAGACAGGGATTTTATCCTGAGCTCTGCGATGGCCATGCGCCATGACAAAGTGCTTTGGTTTGTCAACGGGCTGACCCTCTTTTTGCTGGGGCTCATACTGTATTCGCCGCTAAACAGCTTTTTCAAGCTCGCTCCCCTGCCCATTTTGTATCTTGGAGCGGCCTTTTTCCTCTCCGCCCTGTCGGTGCTTTGGTATGAAATAGCAAAACTAAAGCGGCGCCAAAGGGACAGGCGCCGCGGTGCGGGGTTTTAGAGTTTGTTTACATGTCTTGCAAAAGCTTTATGATGGCCGACTTGTTCAAAAATTTGCCAAAGGGGACTATTTTGCTGTTCACCACCAGGGCGGGCAGCTCTTTCACACCGTAAAAGGCGGCCTTGGCACTATCGCTCACGCGCTCGAAGGCGATGTCTCTGTCCAGCTCCTCCACCGCAGACTCCGCCGCCGTTGCAAGCCTCTCGCACAGCTGCGTGCCTCCTCCAAAGACCTTGACGGTGAGCCGCTCCCTTTTCTCGGCAGGACAGCCCGCACACCCGCTGCAATCGGCACAGGAGGGGTTTTGCATGTTATCTATATTTTCTTGCATGTGTATTTTCCTTTTCTTTTTGGGGTTTATTTGTTTGAGTTTATGTGGTTTATTTTCTAAATATGAATAAATACTCATGGGCAAGCAGTAGGAAATTATACTTTATACTGTTTGTTTTCCAGTATCCAGTAGCTTTGCAGTTGTGTTGTTCCTTTATAACAAGCTCTTTCAGTGTAAATCCAGCGTTTTGAAATATGCTCATCACTTCAAAGCTCATGGGTATGACACAACCTTTTTTACGCGTATCCCCCATAAGTATAGCACAAAACTTACCACTTTTAAGAACTCGAAAGCATTCATTTGCCACACTTTCCATTTCTTGCAAAAAGTCTTGTACTTTCAAACGAGAAAGATCACCTTCGATGTCCTCGCTGTAATTGATTATATCAGCATACGGCGGATGTGTGCATATTAAATCGACGCTTTCATCCAACACAAAATCCAAATCTCTTGCATCGCCTTGCCTTATAGCTACATTTCCAGCGTTCGGATATTCAAAACAGGTTTTTTCTCTGCATAGCTCAACTGATTCCGGATTGATATCCACACCCAATATATTTCTTCCCAGCAATTTCGCTTCAACAAGCGTTGTGCCCCCTCCTGCAAATTGGTCAAGCACAACATCTCCCACTTCCGAATACCGCAATATAACGTTGCGTGGAATATAAGGTGACCAATTCCCTCTATATTTTGAATCATGTGTAGCCCATTTACCGCGTTCCGGAAAACTCCATACAGTGTTCATTTCAAGCTCAAAATCTTCGGGTTCCCATTGTTTTATGCTCATATAAATATCCTGTTCATAATACCGTTTTCCATGTCATTTATGTTGTAAACATGATCCATTACAGCAAATGTTTCTGCGAGATTGTTTCTTGCACTGTTCCAGCCTTTCCCGTCGGTTATCCAAACGAAGACAAATCCCGATAGCGGAGCCGCTTCCAAAGCTAGGTTTTTATAACTCCTAGCTGTCTCGTTTAACTTTGAACCGCCACCGGAATAAAAATTGGTTTCGATAGCATAAATATTGTTTTTCGTTTTGACAACAAAATCAAAACGCTTTTCTGTTCTTCCTCTGTTTGATATGCTTGATAGGTCTATTTTCCATTTTCTTTCAATAGCTGAGCGTTTCATTTCCTTAAAATAAGTTTCCTGAATTTTAAACCCCGCTTTTTGCAAATAGGATTCAACTTTCTTTTCCATCAAAACACCTCCACGATTTTTTCTTGCGTTGGTGTCTGACCCTGTTTCTACTCCTGTTGCGTAATCTACAAGGCTGGAAATGATATGCTTTTCAAGCAAATCGAAAAGACCTGTCTTTCTCATAAAAACAAGGTATTCATCAATTGAATAGTTAATTTTATCAAAATTAAAAAGGTATTCCCTCTCATTATCCAACACAAATATTTCTTCTTCTCTTACCGCCAATAAAAGAGGTATGCATTTTAATGTTTGAGGATATTTTATAAGCAAGTCTTTGAATTCTGCCTCTATGTTTTTAGAACCAACAAGAGAGTTAAGTATGTTCAATTCAACCTTAACGGAGTCAATATTATTGTATATTTTTTCAAAATCTGTATAATACGAGTAGTCCGATATACTGTTTTTAAAATATGATAGCCATTCTTCAAAATCTCGCATGATATTCTCCTTTTTTGGGTTAATAGTTGATAATGAGCAATTCTTTGATTTTTCCACGTCCTTCTGATGAAGAATTTATCATACGGTTTGCGTTTATTCGTTTGATTTTATGGTTATGATAGAGGGAGTCAAAAAATTCGTCTTTTGAGTCCATGTTTTTAGGATCTGAGTTGCTTGCTATTATATATGCACCTTTTATACTCATTTCATTTATAAACAATGCAAGCTGTCTTTGCTCATCATCTCCAAATCCATCAGTTGCATAAGCGGTAAAGTTTGATGATTTAGATATCGGTCGATATGGGGGGTCAAAATATGCCAATGTGTTTTCGTCAATGAAATTTCTTGACTTTCTATAATCTCCACATATTATCTGTACGCGCTCAAGCTGTCTAGAAACGGCAATGATGTTGTTTTTATCATAAATCAAAGGTTTTTTATAATTCCCAATGGGTACATTAAAGAAGCCTTTTGAATTGACGCGATACAAACCATTAAAGCAAGTTCGATTTAAAAAGATAAATAGAGATGCTATTAAAATCTCATTGCCTCCATTTATGTCGGATTTTAAATTGTTGAAAGCATCTCTTTTGCCATAATAATACTCTTTGCGTTCGTCTATGTTTAAATCCCAATATTCATTTTGCATTTTATTTAAAAGGGCAGACAATTCCAAAACATTGTCTCGTATTGCTAAATATGTTGTTATCAATTCGCGATTGATATCGCTTATGTAAACAGACTCAAGCTGATAATTATTCAAGACATCAAATAATACAGCACCTCCACCAACAAAAGGCTCTGCATATTTTGTTATTGATTTTCCAAAACCTACAGGATATTTTGCCCGGATTTCAGACAACAATTGTGATTTACCTCCTGCCCATTTTACAAATGGTTTGGCTAAAAGAGTATTCAAAAATATCTCCCCTTTAAGTAATCTAAAATTATGTCGCTCACCATATTATATCTCAAAACAGCCTCAAAGGCAATCTGAAAACGGGCAGAAAGTGAGCCATGCGTTGTCAAAGCTTTGCGCCCCTGATATAATAGGTGCAGATTTTTGCTTTCCCCGCAGGATTGCCGCAACAACAAACATTATAAATTTTGCACATATCAAAAACAACAGACGGATGGAATGGAAATGGATTTGAAAAAAACAGGACGCGCTAAATATTTTGATGCGCTTATAGCGGAAAGGGACATGGTCTTTTACAAGAACGCCCCTTGCGCCATCACCGCCAAAATCGACCTGCGCGGAAACACGCTGCTTTCGGTACATGAGGGCTATCACTATGAAAAACTCGGCTCCGCTCTCACCGAGGGCGCAGACTATGAGTTTGACGGCACCACACTCACCATAAAACCCGAATATCTGCTGGCAAGGCCGGAGGAGAAAAATGCGATTTTATCGGCGGAGTTCGATCACGGGCAGAGCGCCGTGCTCTCGATTTTTGTCACCGCTGAGGGCATCGCGCCCGAATACCCCCTCTTTCGCGCCGACGGACAGGAAAACCTGCCCATCATCAAGCGCATGGTGGACATCTGCCGCGAGGAAAACTCGAATATGCTTCCCGGCGGCAGAGCCGCGCTGCGGTTTCGGTATGATTTCACCCTGACCCGCGGAGACTCCTCCATGAAAATGCTGCGGCACCGCGTCGACACGCCCCGCCCCCTCGGCATATCCCAGTGGCTGTATGGAGACGGCTCGGGAAACCGCGTGCAGCTGCGGCTCAAAACGCGGGACAACTCAAGCCTTGTCTCCCAAAACTCCTATATCCTGGACTTTGTGGGTTGGCGCAGGCTGCTCTATCTCTTTGATTCCAACTTTTCCTTGCCCGCTCTCTTTGACAATATGGTCTATCTGACAAACGAGCCCGGAGCGAAAAAAGCCGGCACCCTGCGCATCTCCGACATAGACATGATCTCCGCCGGGGCAGACATCAAGGCCTTTGGCGATCTGGGCAGGCCCTCCATTGTAAACGAGGGCGACGAGCCGCCGCATTTTTACACGGCGGACTTTCAGGGCTGCACCAAGGGCAGGCCCTGCCGCATCGAAGTGTTAACCCACCAGGGCCATGTACCCACCGAACCTGTGAGCATTCACATCCTGGACTGCCGCACCATCGAGGGTGAGCCCTATAGTGCGGACAAATCCCCCCTCCCTTTAACGGGCGGTGTGTTGGAGACGCTGTTTTTCACCAAGGACGACTACCCCGATGACCTTGTGTTTTTCCTGCAGGCAAAAGACGCCGCGGGCAGACAGTCCCCCGTCTTTACCATAAATGCCGCGCCAAGGGACGGCACTTATCCCCACATCCCGACGACAATCACCCGCGGAGTGACCAAGGACAGTGCCCGCACCATGGCTTTTGCCTGGTTTGCCTCCCTTGACGCCCCTCAAAACTATCTGAAAATCCGCCGTCCCGAAGACCCTGCGAGCAGCTCCATTCTTGTCCCTGCAAAGAGCAGCGTTGCCAGGGAGTGGATTTCGCGCAAGATGATCGCAAACAACCGCGTGGACATCTACAGAGACGCGGCGCAATACGATGTCACCTGCCACAATCTCGACCCGCAGACAACCTATCTCTGCTGTTTTGGCGGTGAGGCGGGGTTTAGTGCCGAATATGAATGCAAGACAATGCCCCAAAATCCGCAAAAGCTGCACGCCGCCATCATCTCCGATGCGCAAATCGGCGATGTGGAGAGCTTTTATCCCATGCTCGGGGTGCTCTTGCGGGAGAGCGCAAACCGCATCCCCTGCCCCTCCGTCATGCTCTCGACGGGAGACCTGGTGGACTCGCCGGGCTCCAAGGCGGATTACCTGCGCACAATCAACGCCGCTCCTGAGATTTTTGCGGGCAAAATCTGGATCCCCACTCCGGGAAACCATGAGTGGGGCGCAACCGAAATCACCAACTACAAGAGCCATTGGAACCTGCCCCTGCGCGGGGAAAAGACCACAGACGAGCTCCTCTACACGGTGCGAATCGGCCCTGTGACCTTTGTCAGCCTGCCCGGCCATGGCGATGAGCTGCCCGAGCTCTTTATAAGCGAAGTGGAAAAAGAGCTTGCCGCAGTCGGAGAGCTCGGCGCCCCTTGGATTGTCGCTCTCATGCACTCCTCGCCCTATGGCAAGAGCGGCCGCACCTTCACACAGAAATATGTGCCCGCCCTGGAAAGAGCGGGAGTTGACCTCGCTCTCTGCGGCCATGAACACATCTACATCCGCTCCACCGTGTATCGCGGAAAGCGCGCCCCCATCGGACAGGGCATCACCTATATCTGCACGGGTTTTGCGGGGCCTGTCCATGACAGAAATGCGCGTTTTCCCTGGCAGGACTATGTCTACGGCGACAACCGCGAGCAGATGACCGTGGAGGGCAAGCAGGATTTCACCATGGGGTTGCTCTCCGCCACGGAAAAGAAACTCATCTTGAATTTCTCCACCTTATCGGGCAAAGATATCGACGAGATTATACTGGAAAAACCGTGATATTTTCAAGGCTGTGCCTTTAAAACAGGGCAAGCACAAACTTTTGTAAAGGGCTTTATAAGCGAAAACGCGAAAGGAGATTTTATGAAAAAGCAATTTCACTTTGGATTTTGGAACTACCCCGCCGCATCCCAGACAAAAATCGAAGCGGTGGACGACTGGCAAGACCTCGGCATGAACCTCACCCTCTCCCCACGCTATGACGCCGCCTGTGAGAAACAACACTTTTTGGATATTTTGGACAAGGGCCATGAATACGGCATCAAATTTGTCCTAAACGACGGCCGTGCCAACTGGAACAGGCTAACCTCCGACGGCGAGGAGGCATATCGCCGGGGCATTGCCGAGATGCTGGCAGATTTTGGCTCCCATCCGGCGGCATGGGGATATTATGTCGGGGATGAGCCGCGCCATGAGCAACTTGCGGTGGCGAGCCGTGCCTGTGCCATCGGCAAGGAAGTGGCTCCCCATCTGATCGCTTTTTTAAACCTCCTGCCCGGGTGGGATGGTCTCGATGAATATCTCGACACCCTGGCGACAGAGGCGGGCATACAGCTTTTCAGCTATGACTGCTACACCCAGATGAACCCCGGGAAAGACGGCTGGTGGCAGCACTTTCAATCCCTGAAACACTATTCCGACGCCTCTCGCAGACACAATATCCCCTTTTGGTCCACCATGCTTGCCATAGGGCATTTCAACTACCGCACACCGAATCTGGACGATTTTCGCTGGCAGCTGAACACCGCCGCCGCCTGCGGCGCCAAGGGTGTGTGGTGGTTTTATCTCTACAAAAACGATTTCGGTTTTTCCAACTACCGCCGCGCCGCCATCTCCTTTGGCCGCAGAACGCAGACCTATGAGGATCTCTGGGAGGCGCAGACGACCTTTAAAAACTTTTTTGCCGACACCCTTGCCAATCTGACACTGGAAAAGGCGGAGTTTACCCTCGAGACATACGGCGGATTTCCTTTCTTTGACGGCGAGGGCATCATCGCACACCCCGAGGGCAAAGACACTCGTTATTATAAAGAGGCCATGATCTTCTCCCATTTCAAAAGCGACGACGGGCAGAGGTATATCATGGTCACCAACAACTCCTGTGAGAGAAGTATACGTCCGACCATCTATCTCAAAGGTGAGGGCAGGCGCATTTTCCTCTATTTTTACGGAAATGTGGAAAGAGAGCTCAAAAAAGGCACAAAACTCCACGACAACGGCATGTATGAGTCCAAAGACGGCCTGACACAGATAACCATGTGGCTCGCCCCGGGCCAGGCCTTCTTCTTCAGATGGGAGTAAAGGCATCGTCTTTACAGAGCTTGTTTTGAAAGGAAAATGAAAATGTTTTATATCGGATCCTCTTATTACCCCGAATGGTGGCCGCAGGTGCAGTGGGAGCGGGATTTTGCCAAAATGGCGGAGCTCGGCCTGAACTCCGTGCGCATGGGCGAGTTTGCCTGGAGCGTCTATGAGCCGCGGGAAAACGAATTTAACTTTGAGCCCATGATAAAAGCCGTTGACCTGGCGGGGAAATACGGTATCAAAACGGTTATGGGCACGACAACGGCGGTGTGTCCGCCCTGGCTGTACAAAAAATTTCCCGAGGTCAAGGGCGGCAACGAGCGCGGAGACTATGATTTTGGCGGGCGAAAGGGCAATTGCCTCTCCAGCGATATCTTTTTGGAGTATGCAC
>CAYTOF010000064.1:0-12087 GCA_964439435.1 uncultured Oscillospiraceae bacterium | reverse complement strand
CATATTCTGTAAATGCCCCCACTGCGAGCGTGCTTGGAATGCCGGAGGAAAAAACATTCGCACTCGATCTCAAGCCCTGTTGGATGGCAAAATCCTCATTGACTTTCCCCCGGACACATACTCCCATTTTCTGACACACAAAGTCGACACGGATGAAATTGAAACACTTATCATCACCCATTCCCATTCGGACCACTTTTACCCGCCGGATCTGCAATTGCTTCGCCCACCCTATGCATATCGCCAAAACCCGTTTACTATATATCTCAACAAAGCCTCTTATAAAGCCGCCGAGACAATTATATGCTCACTTGAAAAACCTTCTCCACCTTATGGCGAAATAAAATTTATCACCATAGAAAATTTTGTTCCTTTTATCCAAGGTGAATACAAAATCACGCCTTTGGAAGCCGAACATGACATAAATGAAAAATGCGCCATATATATAATCGAACGCGGCGGAAAAAAACTGCTCTATGCAAATGACACAGGTTATTTCACGGAAAATACCTGGGCCTATATAAAGAGCATGAAATTTGACCTGGTTTCTTTGGACTGCACCTATGTTCTGGACTCCAATCGCGGCTCTCACATGTCAATTGATGTGTGCCATGAAGTAAAGCTTCGAATGATGCAATCCGGCTGCGATGAGAGCACTGTTTTTATACTAAACCATTTCTCACACAACGGCGCGGCCATATACGACGAGCTCCTACCGCTTGCGAAAGAGCTTGGTTTTGATGTGTCTTATGACGGTAAAGCCGTTAAGATATAAAACAAACATATAAAGGAGTTAAAAATGGGGAAAAAATCAAAAAATGGTAAGGCCAAAAGTTTCTTTGCAGATTTTAAAGAATTCATCAGCAAGGGCAATGTGCTTGACATGGCCGTCGGTATCATTATCGGCGGAGCATTCGGGAAAATCGTCTCCTCTCTTGTCAGCGACATAATCAGCCCGATTATAGGTCTGATTACCGGAAACCCTGATCTGACAGATCTTAAGATCCTGCTAAAGCCGGAAGCTCTCGATGCAGAGGGCAATGTTCTCGCCGCCGAATCAGCAATACTTTATGGCCAATTTTTGCAGTTCATTCTTGATTTCCTGATAGTCGCATTTTTCATCTTTTTGTTTATTCGTCTTATTGCCAAAATGAAGGAAAAGAGTGAAAAAGCAAAAGCAGCTGAACAAGAAGAGGCCGCAGCAGAAGAACCGGAACCCGAACCCGAACCTTCAAAAGAGGAAATATTGCTCACAGAGATCAGAGACCTGTTAAAATCCAATAGGAAATAACCTTCTAAAAATCAGATACCGAGCACCCTTTGGGTGTTCGGTATCTTTTTTTGTGACAGCGCAGCATCGAATGCGTGGTGTCAAGTTTTTTGAAAAATATTTATATTTGATAAGCCTTTCGAAGTATTGTGTTCTCTGAAAGTTTGTCTTTTGAAAATCATAAAATATACAGGGTAAATCCGAGATATTGGCTGATTTTCAATGAGGTTTTTATAATAATATAACCACAGCTTCGCGATAATTTCTTTTCTACACATTTTTGTCTTAGAGTTTACAAAATCACACATTATTCACCCTCTACGGCTTTTTTTATAATCCCGTTCACTGTTAAACAGGTTTTCTTGACAATCCAAAATATAGTTGTATAATATATGCATATGTTTTGGATATGTGCATATTCACTAAATTCATAAGAGTTTAAGGTATGTCTTACATATATTTTATCTCTATTTACTGTTCAGACAGAAAGGTATATAGAACCATTGTTTTTTCATAAAACACAAAGCTGTTTTGCCGTAATCAAGTGGTCAATATGCTTTATTTTCCCTGTCATGACGCGAAAATTTTCTTTGCTTTTGTGCTTTTCTTTATTTATAGATACAATTTTTCTGTTTTTGTTTGTGTGTCCTTTTTTACTCTGCTGCTGCCGCCAATTTTCAAATACATCTCACCGGAAAGGAACTGCCATGCGCGAATTTTTAGACCAAATAAATGAAACAACTATAATTTTGTTGTCCCTTTCCATTATTTTATTGGCGGGCTTTTTAATGACCAGAATAACAAAGCCGTTAAAACTTCCCAACGTGACAGGGTATATCTTAGCCGGTGTCTTAATCGGTCCCTATGTGCTGAATATTATCCCGCGCAATATGGTACAAAACATGAGTTTTGTAAGCGATATCGCCCTGGCATTCATAGCTTTTAGTGTGGGCAGGTTCTTCAAAAGAGAAGTGTTCGCAGAAACAGGTGCCGGGATTATTGTCATCACCTTGATGGAATCCCTGCTGCCGGGTGTTCTCGTAACGGTTTCGCTTCGTTTGATTTTCAATTTAGACTGGGGCCTCTCCTTGCTTCTGGGGGCCATAGCGACAGCAACAGCTCCCGCCAGCACAATGGCCACAATCAGGCAATACAATGCCAGAGGCAACTATGTGAACACTCTTCTGCAGGTTGTGGCGATAGACGATGCGGTTTGTCTGCTTGTTTTCAGCGTTGTTGCCGCTCTTTTGAGCACCGGCGGTGAAAACGGAGTCTCTCCGGGTTTTGCACAGGTTGTCATGCCCATTGTGTATAATATTGTGGCACTGGGTCTTGGTGTTTTGAGCGGGATTGTTTTGAGCAAACTCATGACTCCAAGCAGGAGCGAAGACAACCGCTTGATTCTCACCATAGCGCTGCTTCTCGGAATAGCCGGTATGTGTGCAGCTTTTGATATCTCTCCCCTGCTCGCCTGTATGCTCTTTGGAACAACATACATAAATATGACCAAAGATAAAAACCTTTACAATCAGGTGGAAAAATTCACACCCCCGATTCTCTCAATCTTCTTTATTGTATCCGGTATGAATCTGGATATAGGCGCATTTACAGGGCTTGGTGTGATAGGCATCTGCTACTTTATAATCCGCATAATCGGCAAATTTGCTGGCGCTTATATCGGTTGTCTGATAGTGAAGGCCCCAAAAAACATACGAAACTACCTGGGATTTGCGCTGGTGCCGCAAGCGGGTGTCGCAATAGGACTGGCTTTTTTGGGTAAAAGAATCTTGGCAAATGAGCTTGGCGACATGCTCCTCACCATCATCTTGTCCTCCTCTGTTCTGTATGAATTGATTGGCCCCGCCAGCGCAAAAGTCGGATTGATCTATTCCGGTGCAATCAGCAGAGATAAAAACGCACAGGAACCCTTACCGGACCCGCCTCCGCTTCTGCAAGAGTTAGAAAATGACACCCTTCAAACGGACATCAGCTATATCGAAAGCGTCAAGGCGGATGATTCAGCCGACGACCAAAGCCCATAAATGATATAATTGTTTTCAAATTGGACATCTGCATGAAAGATAAATTCATGCAGATGTTTTTCTTATTCAGTATAAGGTTTTTTAAATATCTTCTCGGCCTCTCTCAAAGCGGCTAAATCCCTCAATCGGGTGAATTTTCTTGCTATGATGTCCGATTGGCAATCTGAGATGATTTTCACAACTTCATCAAAGGGCAACCAGAGAGCCGTCAGCCTGTCGGCCGCTTCACCTTTTTCCAATTGTTGCTCTCCGATATCTCCAACCACTTCGGCAATATAATAGTATGATATTTTCGCCTCATCCGTTGAGAATCGATTTTCACGGACAACGCCGAGAAAACCAGTCAACTTGCTCTCACATCCTGTTTCTTCACGCAGTTCGCGCCTTGCCGCATCTTCGGGGTTTTCTCCCTCTTCTACTTTCCCTCCCGGCAACATATAAAACAGTCCATCTTCAAGGCTCAGCACGGCAATGTGCCCCAAGTGATTGTGCAATATACCTCGTGCCGTCGTGCTTGGTTCATACATTACATATTTATCGGGTAAACCTATGTCTTTGTCCGATAACACGGCTATTTCTTTCATTTGGCCTCATCTCTTTCTGACAGCTCCTGTCAACCTTTCTGCTTTACAGGTTTTTCTCTGTTGTTTCACTCCATATCGTAGTTGCGTTTGATCCGGAAGCCGCCCTTTACCAGTGCGGACACCAATTTATCATTTGTGTCGATGGGTGTTGGAAAGCAAACACCGCCCGAGGCGATTGAGTCATATCTGTGGCAGTCAGATCCGGAGATCTGCTGCACATTGTTGGCTTTTGTCCAATTATCGGCCAAGACATTGTAATCTCCATTGAGGCGTGGGTCATTGAAGGCTTCGGCGCCATCGAGCAATTTCGGGTCGGCGGGGGTGTATCGGTCTCTGAACGGATGGGCTTGGTATATCAGCATGTTGTTTTCATGCAGAAACACACGTATCTCCGCAAGAGACATTTCAGCTATTTCTATATTGTTGTATAGGAATTCCTCGTTAACACCGTAGATCAGGTAGTGGTTTTTGTCGTCCTCTACACCAAGCCCTATCTCAGCGCCGAGCAACACGGGAAACCCTTTGGGAGCATTCTTCTTTGCACGTCGAAATCCGGTCAAAAGTTTATCTACTTTAAATCGATATTCATCTTTGTCTCCGGCATGGTGCAACTTGACATAGAAATGGTCAGTGATGACAACCCCATAATAACCGGCTTCTTTATAAAGCCAAGCTATCTCTTCCGGTGGAATTTTCCCACATCCACTTCCCGTTGCGGTGTGACAGTGCAATTCCATCCAATACTCCATTTTTGCGTCCTTTCATTTCATACGGCAACCACAATGTAGTTTTCTGCAATTTGGCGCATTGTCTAACCCTTGATTTTCAGATTCAATGCAAGTTTTTTCACTCCATATCGTAATTGCGCTTGATTTTAAAATCTCCCTTTGAAAGAGCTGCCAACAGCTCTTCATTTGTATCTATCGGGTGGGTAAAGCAGAGGCCTCCTGAGCCAACCGATCCATATGTATGGCAGTCAGATCCGGAAATCTGCTGTAAATTGTTAGCCTTTGCCCAATTGTATGCCAAAATATTGTGCTCTCCTCCGTGACGAGGGTCATTAAACGCCTCCGCTCCGTCAAGCAGGAGTGGATCTGCCGGGGTGCAATTGCCTCTAAAGGGGTGAGCTTGATATATTCGCCTGTTGTTGCGGTGTAAATACTCGCTCATTTGCTTAAGTGACATTTCGCACATTTCAATGCTGTTGTATAAAAACCTCTCATCAAGCCCATAGAGCAGGTAATCGTTTTTGTCTTCGCGGGTACCAAGCCCTATTTCTGCCCCGAGTAAGATTGGAAAACCCTTAGGTCCGTTTTTCTTGGCCAGTTGATACCCACTCACCAGTCGGTCAACTTTGAATCTGTATTCCTCTCTGTCTCCGGGGTTTAGCAACCTTAGGCTGATATGGTCTGTTATGACTATCCCATAATACCCCACTGCTTTGTAAAGCCAAGCTATCTCCTCCGGTGGAATCTTTCCGCAACCACTTCCCGTTGCAGTGTGACAGTGCACTTCCATCCAATATTCCATCTTTGAATCCTCTCTTCTCGGCATGATGTCGGTTTATTCAAATAAGCTTGTGTATGCTTATGGATGCATCTTTTAATGAGCTCATCCCTATCCGCTCTATTCCCTCAAGCCATTCATCTCTGGCGTTGTAATAGATGCGCAGTTCGTCTCCCACCGTGGCAATGTCCAATTGGTATACAAGAGCTTTCTTCCACTCCGCTGTGCCCGGCAGGAAGATCGGCCCATATGGCGCCTCTTTCCAATCTACCCCATCATCGGACACCATAACGGCTATAGCAGACCTCGGCATGCCCTCTTCATCTTTATATATGGGATTGTACAGTGCCAAGAACTTGCCTTCCCACCCATATACTTTAAATCCACCGCAACCAAGATTTCTGTATGGGTTGTCAAGATCCGGAGATAAAATGGGTTCGCTTCTTTTGACAAAGCCTGAAATAGGATCATCACTCTCGGCATATCCTATGTGAAGCGGCTCGGGATAATTGCATATATCAAGGTTCAATGAACCTCCGCTGTAGTAAAGGCGATATCTGCCATTTGGCAGGCGCACCATACATGGGTTTCTGACACAAAACTCCGGCCCGACTCTTTCCCAAGGTAAGTCAACCAAAATAACATCTGTCGGTTCGGACCACTCCTCAAAGTTTTCACTTGTCCTTGCCTGTATTATGTAGGATACCCTTTCACCGTAGGTGTCCTCGGCGCGCCCTTGCGCCCTCATGTCGCGGTATATAACGGTGGATGTGTATAAAATCCAGCGTTCTTTATCTCTAAACATATATGTGGGTCCAACATTGAACTGCCATCGAGCTTTGAATTCCCATGTAAGTCCATCATCTGAGATAACGTGATAAAAATACGGAACGCCCTCATCAAAGAATCCATGGTAAAACATATGCCATTTCCCATCAAACTCTTCCGGAGTCACCACTTGAGGATCTCCTATAGCGTATCTGTTCTTTTCACCGTAAAAATACCCAACAATCGGGTTGTTTTTTTCGTCTTGCCAACGCTCTCTTTGAAGATTTGGAAAAATCATAATACTCTCTCCTTTTATTTTGTATATCTCCTAAAGGGCCTTGCTTAAACAGCTGTATATCGGTAAGTTTTCAGTTGAAAACACGGTGTTATCGTATCATCATTGCCCAAATCTGTCAACCGAAGTTTCGTTTTTCTGTTGCCATCAAAGAAATGAGCTTTTTAATTGCTTCGGCTTTTTTGTATGAAAAAACCGGCAATGATGACATGCCGGTTTTGTTTGTTTTTATTGTTATTTGAGCATAACCTCAATAAGGGCCTTGGCCATAACCGCATGACCGCAGATCGTCGGATGAACCGTGTCTCCGGAATAGAGCTTTGCCGATGTTTTTTCAAGCAATGCACCAAAGACTTCCCAAAGATCGACATATACGGCATTTGCTTTTTGTGCCTCTGCCTTGGCGATTGCGGCGTATTTGCGAGCCATAATTCCCATTTCTGATTCCTTGTCGGATAAGACAAACGGAGATATCACAAACACTTTTCTTGCCACTGAGTTGAATTTCGAGAGGATTTTCTCCATGTTTTCAGCATATGCCTTTTCGTCTATCTGCACAGTGTCCGGACTGTCAAAACGACGCCAAACATCATTTATTCCGATCATTATCGAAATGACATCCGGTTTAAAGGAAAGATGGTCTTGCTCCATACGGTTCAGAATGTCCGTCGTTCTGTTCCCGCCTATCCCTTTGTTGATTATACGCAGTCCAAGTTCCGGGTAAAAGGCATTCAGATATGTTTTAACAAGGCTCACATATCCATTCCCCATCCCCTCTATCGTGTTGTTCGCACTTTCGCCCGCCGCTGATCGGCCGCAATCCGTGACACTGTCACCGGTCATCAGCAAAATATCGTTTTTTTCAAATACCATAATACCCTCCTGAAATTTATCAATTCTCCTGGTGCGAAAATTGTATTCAACTTTTTATCAACCCAACAACTATCTCTTCGCCGTTTATATCCTTGACGCCGACATGGCCCTTTGGCTCCATCTCTTCTATAGAGGTTGCAAGCACTTCGCCGGAGAGATATTCCTTGTATTTATTTATTGTCTTTGCCAAAAGCTCACTTGATTTGAAGGTGATTTCGATTTTATCCGTCACTTCAAATCCTGCTTCCTTTCGCATCGTCTGCAATCTGTTCACAAGCTCTCTGACATAACCCTCTTCTATCAGTTCGTCGTTCAGCTCTGTGTCCAGTGCAACCGAGATGTCCCCGATTGATTCAGATATAAGTCCCATTGCAGCCTTTGTCTCAATGAGCAGATCATCTCTCTCAAGGGTGATTTGCCCCGTACTCAAATCCAACAGAACTTCGCCCTTTCTTTCAAGCTCCTCCATGAGTTCGTCTCCGTCTGCACTTTCCAAGACGGATCTTATTTCAGGAACGAGCTTGCCAAACTTTCTGCCGACTGTTTTCAGCTGAGGTTTGAAAGCGTAGGTGACAAAGCCTTTGTCCGTTTCCGTGAACACCGCCTCTTTCACATTCAGTTCTTCTTTAATCAGCTCTAAATACTCTTCGCTGAGTCTTTCGCTTCCGGTTCTGATATACAGTGCTTTTAGAGGTTGTCTGTTCTTGATTGCGCTTTTGGATCTGCAAGCTCTGCCCAGGACGACAATTTTTAAAACAAGATCCATTTTTTCTTCGAGTTCTTTGTCAATTCGGGCCAGTTCCGCTTGCGGAAAGTCGCAGAGGTGCACACTTTCGAGTGCATCGTCCAAAACACTTCTGACCAAGTTTTGATATATGCTCTCCGCCATAAAAGGTACGAAGGGTGCAATCAGCTTGGAAAGTGTGACCAGTACCGTATAGAGGGTATCATAGGCACATATTTTGTCTTCCGTGAGTTCGGAAACCCAATATCTCTCTCTGCCGCGACGAACATACCAGTTTGACAATTCGTCCACAAACTCTTCAATAGCGCGGGCGGACTCTGTTATCTTGTAGTTTTCAAGGTTGTTGTCTATGTTTGTCGTGAGAGTGTTCAGCTTTGAGAGTATCCATCTGTCCATCACTGTCAGAGCAGAGGGATTCGACTTGTGTTTTTGGGGGTTATAGCCGTCAATGTTGGCATAGAGAACAAAGAACGAATAGGTGTTCCACAATGTCCCCATAAATTTCCGCTGGCTCTCATTTACAGCCTCTTCATAAAACCTGCTAGGCAACCAAGGTGCACTGCCGGAGTAAAAATACCATCTGACGGCATCCGCACCCTGCTTTTTCAAAATCGGCACGGGGTCCACAACATTTCCCTTGTGTTTTGACATTTTTTGCCCCTCTCGATCATTTACATGACCGAGCACAATGCAGTTTTTAAAGGGGGCAACTCCAAACAAGAGGGTTGAAATGGCGAGCAAAGTATAAAACCAACCGCGCGTTTGGTCTATGGCTTCGCTTATGAAGTCTGCGGGAAAATGCTTGTGAAATTCCTCTTTGTTTTCAAAGGGATAGTGATACTGCGCAAAGGGCATCGAGCCCGAATCAAACCAGCAGTCAAGCACATCCGGGGAGCGTTGCATGCTCTCTTTGCATTTTTCACAGACAATGGTTATTTCGTCCACATATGGTTTGTGCAGCTCTATCTCCTCAGGTGTGTTTTCTCCAAGTCGTCGGAGTTCCTCTATGCTGCCTATCACATGATAGTGTCCGCAGGTGCACTCCCACACGGGCAAAGGGGTCCCCCAATATCTTGAGCGACTCAAGCCCCAGTCAACCACATTTTCAAGAAAGTGACCCATACGACCATCTCGCACATTTTCCGGAATCCAGTTGATTGATTTGTTATTTTCAATGAGTTTATCTTTTACCGCTGTCATCTTTATAAACCATGTGTCCGTCGCGTAATAAAGCAGCGGGGTGTCACAGCGCCAACAGAAAGGGTAAGTGTGTTCAAAGGCGAGCTTTTTATGGAGCAGTCCGCGGGACTCCAGGTTGGCAATGATCTCCGGATCCGCGTCTTTGCAGAACATACCCGCCCAAAGCGTCACCTCTTCTGTAAAACGCCCGCGGGTATCCACATATTGCACGAAGGGCAAGTCAAATGCTTGGCCAACCCGCGCATCGTCTTCGCCAAATGCAGGCGCGATGTGAACAATTCCCGAACCGTCGGTCAAGGTGACAAAGTCTCCGGAAACGACATAAAATGCCTTTTTTTCAGGCATCGCAAAGTCAAAAAGCGGTTCATACTCCATACCGCTGAGCTCTGCGCCACTAAAAACCCTGACGACTTCCGCATCTTCCGCGACAGTGTCCACCAGTGCCTCGGCAAGAATCAGAGATTCACCACCAACTCTCACTTCGGCATATTCTTCTTTTGGGTTGATTGCAAGTGCAACGTTAGAGGGCAGAGTCCAAGGTGTTGTTGTCCACGCCAGCAGGTATTTGCTATCCTCGCCTCTAACCTTGAACTTGACAAAAATCGAAGTCTCTTCAATGTCTTTATAGCCCTGCGCCACTTCATGGCTGGAAAGAGACGTGCCGCATCTCGGGCAATAGGGCACTATTTTATGGCCCTTGTAGAGCAGTCCTTTGTCTGCAATCTCTTTGATGGCCCACCAGACAGATTCAATGTATTCGTCGTGATATGTGACATAGGGGTTATCCATATCACACCAATATCCGACGGCATCGCTCATCTCTTTCCAGTCGCCTGTGTATCTCCACACACTCTCTTTGCATTTTTCGTTGAATTCTGCCACACCATAGCGCTCAACATCCTGTTTTCCGTCAAGCTTTAGAGCTCTTTCCACTTCCAGCTCGACGGGCAGGCCATGGGTATCCCATCCGGCTTTCCGGTCCACGCGATAGCCCTTCATCGTCTTGTATCTCGGTATGATGTCTTTTATGACCCTGGTTAAGATGTGGCCTATATGCGGCTTTCCGTTTGCAGTGGGTGGCCCATCATAAAACGTGAAGAGCTTGCTCTCGTCACGGTTCTCTATACTTTTTTCAAATATTTTGTTTTGTTTCCAAAATTCTAATGTGTCTTGTTCTCTTGATGCAAAATTCAAATCACTCGGAACCTTTTTGTATACCATAAATCCTCCCTTAATATGACAAACGCCCGCCCCAAATTCATGGGACGAGGCGCAATTTCCCCGCGGTACCACCCAGGTTGGCAAATATTGCCCACTTTTTGCCGCTTGCAAATTTCATTGATTTTTGCGCAGGGCATTTCCATTAACGCCGGAAGCTACGTATCTGCTTAATCTGTTTTCGGCAGATCTGCTCGTGGAGTGATGCGCATATAGTTATTCCGTCCGCGTTTCACCATTTTGAGCGGCTCTCTGTTACGAAATGGGGCTGTATACGACTGTCTCCGTCACTGCATTTATTCCTGATTGTTTTAAATTATACCAATTAATTATATATGTTTTCAGCATATATGTCAACACATTTCGGTTCGGACACTCTCTTTTTCTTGATCAAGGATCTGGTTGACCCAAAATTTCGAACCCTCATTTTATTCAACTCACCGGACATGGTGTTTTTTTACTTAAGCCCCTTCAGCAACTCAATGATCACATTGGGCTCTTCTCCATTTGTTTCCTTTGGGTGTATCCGCCTGACAAAATCAGAAATCCTTTGTGCCTTTGCCGCCTTGATTATCTGCACCGTAATTCTTGTCTTACCTGCCATACTGTCTATAACGACGGTCGCCGATGCATTTCTCACCTTGTCGAGGCTGATTTTCTCGAAAACCAAGATGACATATGCGCTGCCCTTTGAAGACACCCTTCGCCGCGTGAACTTACCGCGTATGGCGCCCTTATTGCGAAGTGTTTGAAGCAACATCCTCTCGGCATATTGCGGAGAGCATGATAAAAACAAGCGATTCAATTGGATAACTCCCTTTAAATAATATCGTTCAATTATATTATAGACATGTGAATGCCGCATGTCAAACAAATAAACATATTGTACTTAATGCGAAGGCATGTTATAATTACTTGTATAATAAAATGGGAGCTGTTCGGATGATTGGATTTTACAATTACACCGTTTTACTGACTTATCTCGGCACCGCCGCCGCTGTTGTCGGCATTATCTTCGCCTTTAGCGGTCATGCGTTTCTCTCTGCTTTTTGTCTTCTCACCGCTGGTGTGTGTGATATGTTTGACGGCGCTGTCGCAAAAACCAGAAAAAGAACAGAAATCGAGCTCAAATTCGGCGTCTGGATAGACTCTCTTTCTGATCTTATTTGTTTTGGCGTGCTACCCTCTGTCATAGGTTACAGTATCGGCCTGAACAGATGGTTTTTTATACCAATTTTCATTCTTTATGTGCTTGCCGCCTTGATTAGGCTTGCTTATTTTGGCGTAACCGAACTTGAACGCAACACTTTTGGAAAATCCGACCGCACAACATATGACGGTTTGCCCGTGACTACTGCTGCGCTGATTTTCCCTCTGGTCATGATCTTTAAAAAACTGGCAGGCCCGACGGTCTTCCCATATATATATGGATTTGTCATGCTTACCACCGCTCTGGCTTTTGTCAGTAAATTTAAAGTGAAAAAACTTAAATTGCAGGACTCGCTTATTTTGCTTGCAATAGGCTTTGTCATTGCAGTGATTTTGTTGGCGGTCAAGCTATATGGTTGAGAAAAGGCGAGAAAATA
>CAYTOF010000063.1:4631-12473 GCA_964439435.1 uncultured Oscillospiraceae bacterium | reverse complement strand
AAATCTTTTTGGAGTATGCACGGCGCATAACGGAGGAGCAGGCCAAAGCCCTGGGGGACCACCCCCACATCATCGGTTGGCAACTGGACAACGAACCCGGGTTCCCCTTTGTCTGCTACGACGCGCGCTGCGAGCGGGGTTTTCGCCGCTGGCTCAGAGACAAATACGGCTCCATAGAGGAGCTCAACCGCGCCTGGTTTACCATCATGTGGTCCAATGTCTACAACGACTTTGACGAGATTTTCCTCCCCGTGAACGCGGCCGAGGGCGGCTGGTCCCCTGCCATGCGCCTGGACTATCGCCGCTATTTTTCCTTTATCTTCAACCGCCTGCTCAAGATGGAGACGGAGATACTGCGCAAATACATCGGCGAACGCTTCATATACACCAACTGGCCCGGCGCCAATTGGTCTGTTTCCTGCGAAGATGCGTCGGAGTTTTTGGATTTTGCCGCCTGGGACAACTATGTGCCCACACCCTACAACGACTACTACCGTTTTCAATTTCACGCGAGCATGGAGCACGACCTCTGCCGCCGCCTCTCCAACGGCAAGGGCAAATTTGTCGTTGCGGAGCAGTCTGCCATCGCAAGCGCAAACCAAAAGACAGGTGTGGTGCGCGCGCAGACCTGGATGAACGTGGCCCACGGGGCTTTTTCCACCTTTTTCTACGAATGGCGCACTCCTCTGGGAGGCGTTGAGCAGGGGCACGGCAGCATACTGGCCCGAAACGGTGAGCCCGGCGAGACGGCCCATGAGTTTGTCCGCCTGGCCGGAGAGCTTGGGGAGCACTACCACAAAATCGACGGAGCGCAGACGGTGTCTGAAATCGCCACGATGTATTCCTATGAAAACAGCTGGGCAACCGCCGGTTGGACGGTGGACGGCGCCTATGACCAGGATTTTTTCAACATACACGGCGGGCTGAAAAACTCCCTGCGCCAAGATGTCGATGTGATTTTCCCCTCGGATGATTTTTCTCCCTATAAATTGATAGCCGCACCAAATCTCCGCTTTTTGAGCGATGACACTTTGGAGCGTTTGGAGGTTTTTGTTCGAGAGGGTGGCATCCTCATTATAAACTCAGAGTGCGGCACGCGGGATGCAAACAATGCACTGCTTCCGCTTTTGCAGCCGGGGCTGTTTGCGAAGATGGCGGGGTGCGAAGTCATCTCCTCCATCGGAGTTGCTGAGATGGAAAAACAGCAGCAAGGCAGCGGAGATGAGATCGCCGTGCGCTTTGAAAACGGCGAAAGCTATCGCCCCGCCGGCACCATGCAAAAACTGCGGCTGACCACAGCCACACCCGTGGCTACATACACCTGCGGAAAGCTCAAGGGCCTCCCCGCGGTGGTGCTCAACGCCCACGGCAAGGGCCATGTCCTGACCTTTGTCTCCACGGCGACCTCGCAGGAATATTTCGAAGCCATGGGACACCTGCTCGCAGAGCGCTTTGACCTCTCCCCTCTGCTCAATGTGCCGGACGGGGTTATCATCTCCTCCCGCAGAAAAGACGACAAGCTCTATCTCCTTGCCGTCAACGCCAAGGAAAGTCCCGTTTCTTTTGTGCCAAATATCCCGCTCTACGACGAGCTTGGCGGGCGCAAAATAGAGGGCGAGATTGAAATCGCAGGGTATGATGTTTTGTTTGCAAGGGTGCTGTGAGGGTTTACACGCGAAAGCCGCACATGCAATAAAACACCTTCAAAAAAACGAGTTACAACATAAAAACAGCCATAAAGCCTACAAAATCAGACCACATCGGACATTGCACTTTCCGATGTGGTCTGAAATCTGCTTTGCTTATATCTTATCGGCCTTCCAAAGCTTCAAGGTTTACCAGAATGCTGTAACCGCGTCCCGGTGTGTCCGGATTGAATTTGTCCGGATCTTTTTCGCTGTCTAAGTTGCTGATTTGAATATCAAACAACCCTGCAAATAAATAAAATTCATGACGATCTGCCCCAAAATTACCTTCAAGAATTTCATATCCCATTTTCTTGAGTTCAGTTTCAAAAAATGCAATGATTTCATTTCCGCTGCCGGTTGTATAAAAATCCCATATCCAATGATTTTCCCAAAAAGTCATTTCATCATGAAACAAAGTTGCTCCCGGATAGACCGGCAGATTTTTTGGCACTGCTTTTTGGGGCACATAATTTTCTTGTTTTGTTTTGTCCTGTGTCTTTGTGATTTGATTCTCGTTTTTGCTGTTGACGGGTTCCTTCGAGTCGGCATTGCCGCCGCATGCGGTCAATGCAAGGATTAAAATAAGAAAACAAACAACAATTCTCTTTTTCATATTGTGCCTCTCCTTTCGCTGTTGTTTTTTCAGACTCCCAAAAGTTCAACTTCTATTTCTGCGAAATGGTTTTGCGTCGGGGCAACCTCATAAAAGCTGCCTTCAACAACACATCGGGTGCTTTCAATTCGGATCCGCCTTTTCCGTTTAAAAAAGCAAGATCCTTTCCCTGCTTCCCTCTTCAGCTCAGGTTTTGGAGCCAAACCTTGATATCCACCTCCTATAAATTTTAGATTACATTTTTTTCAGACAACACAGGTATGATACATTGTTTACATAATATCATAATCCTTATAACAAATCAAAAACTCAAAGCTCCGACTGAATCCGCTTTTTCAAAATTTGCAAAGGCTTTGTGGAGCATTCGGCGCCGAGTTGAACACCTTTTCCAAAAGAACGGGAAAGCAAAAGGGCATAATCGCCACCGCGACTATGCTCTTTTTATAAAGATTGTAAAGCTTCAAAAGCAGTGTCAGTTGTGATCTTTCAAGCTTTTGATAAAGCTTTTCAAGGCTATACGCTTTCCGGCCCAAATAGGGAAAGGGAGAGCGGAAACCAGTTTTTGACCAAGGCATAGAGCTTTGCGTCCTCCATGGGCTCCATCACCGCCTCCGGAACTGAGCCAAGCAAGCCCCTGATGGCGCTAAGCCCGGGAAAACTCAAATCGGCCCTGCCGTCTGTTGGCTCTACCACCGTGTTCTTTCCGTCATAGGAGATTGAGAGTTTCCGGCCGTCGATGTCTACGACAAGGATACCTGCAAGGAGCGGCGCAAAGCCTGCCTTGAACTCAAAGAGGGCTCTCAGCACCTCCTGCCAGTCAAGCACTTTCCACTGTCTCGATGACTGCAAGCTGATTTCACGGCCTGCTATCTCTATCATCTCTTTAAAATGCTCAAGCTGCCAAAAAGCTATGCGGCAGTGAATCTCTGCGTTCTTTTGGATCATATAGGAAAACAGAACATCACAAGTGGCCATATCATCCGCCAGGCGGATTTCATCCACAGTGAAAGGGCTCTTTTTTGTGTACAGGTCAATAAAGCCGACAACTTCACCATCTTCATAAACGGTTATCGGAGCAGCCCCGCTCCGAATCATGCGCAGATAAAAATCCTCCGTGTTGTAGACATAGTGCCAGCTCTTTTGATTGTATATTGCAAGCAGCTTTTCCAGCACGTCGGTTTCGTCTCTTTGCAGAGGGCGAAATTCGTATTTGGAGGCATCATAGTTTGGATATTTCCCCTTCAGCGCCCGTAGGGAAAGAGAAATGCTGTAACTGTTGCCTCCCATTTCATATCCGAATCTGTTGTATCGCCCTCGATCTCCCCCAAGATAAGCAAGATGAACCCCTTGTTCTTCCATCTCCCTAGTGGCATAGTCCATGATCATTGTCATAAACCCACGATTTCGCGCTCTGGGATGTGTGGCGACTGAGCCTATGCCACACAGCTTCAGCTCCGCTTCACCTACGCAAAGTGTGCGGGGATAGCAAAGCAGACTTGCTTTGATTATGCCGTCCTCCCTCAAGTTTATAAAGTTGTGCATGGCTTCTTCCGTCTCTCTGTACAAAACAGGAGCGCGTCTCGGAAAGTGGTGGGGATCGCTCGCCATCGAAAAGACATAGTCTATAAAATCTATGGTTTCGTCATACTCGGAGAACTTCCCTCGGCTTATTTCTATCATGATGTGCTTGCCCTCTTTTCTATATTTTTGTTGTAATCTCACTGCTTCAAAACTTCGCCGGGCTCGCCCTCAGTGCCTGTTGCGGCCCTTTGTCGGTTGGTTTTTTCATTTTAACACTTCTATTTAATTTGTCAACCATACACCGCAATTTATTCATTGTACGGCGTGCAATCCCTCGCTTTTTGTGGCAACATATGGATATTGTCTTGTAAACCTGTTGTAAAGTGAATGAGTTTACAGCTATGCGATTTGCCCTGCTAAAATACGAATCCGGATAAAACGGGCTCAACCCCATATCCAATTCGCGGCGGTGCGGATTTGATAGGGGTTGAGCCCGTTACATATATCAAAAAGGAGAAAAGTTGATAGCTAAGTGTTGTTTTTGGTTTGTCTTCGCGTGTGAGGGGCTACACGCTTTCCGGTGAAAACAGTGTCAGGGGCAGAGGAAACCAGCTTTTGAGCAGGGCTCGGAGCTTTGCATCCTCCATATTGCCAAACACCGCCTCGGGGACAGGTCCGAGCAATGCCCTGGTGGCGCTAAGGCCCGGCAGGTGCACCTTTGCGGGTTTGTCACAGGGCATGACCGCCGTGCTTTTACCGTCATAGGAGAGCTGCAAAACTTCGCCGTCTATATCCAGGACAAGCTCTCCGGGAAGCAGCGCCGTGTATCCCGCTTTGAACTCAAAGAGGGTTTTCAAAACCTCTTGCCAGTTCAAGACTTTCCACTGTGCCGAGCCTGAAAAACTGACTTCGCGGTTTATTATCTCGATCAGGTCTTTAAAATCCCCAAGCTGCCACTCGCCGATGCGGCAGGATATGCCCACACCGTTTTGCATCATATAGGAAAAGAGCACATCGCGCAGGGTGTCGTCATCCTTTACGCAGACCTCATTTATGGTGTGGGGGTCGCTCTTTTGGTGGGTGTCCATAAAACCGATGATTTCGTCTCCCTCGTATATCACCATGGGGATTGCACCTATGCGTGTCATGCGCAGATAGAACTCCTCTGCATCGTAGACATAGTGCCATTTCTTTTGGCTGTATATCTCCAAAAGCGCTTCATGGAGGTCGACCTCATCCCTTTCAAGGCGGCGAAATGTATATTCGGAGGCGTCAAAATCAGGGTATCTCCCTTTGATGTCTTTCAAAGAGAGGCTGAAATTGTAGCTGTTGCCTGAAATCTCATATCCAAATCTGCCGTATCTTGCCCGATCTCCCCCGAGATAAGACAGGTGTACCCCGTCTTTTTTCATCTCCTCCATGCAGTAATCCATGATCATCGTCATAAACCCGCGGTTGCGGGCACGGGGATGAGTTGCCACAGAACCCACTCCGCAGACCTTCAGCTCTCTCCCGCCCACAGAAAGGGTGCGCGGATAGCAGAGCAAGCTCGCCTTCATTATGCCATCTTCCCGTAAGTTGATCATGTTGTGCATGGACTTGTCGGTCTCTCTGTATAATACAGGGGAGAGTTTTGGATAGTGGTGGGGCCAATTGTGCATGGAAAAGACATAGTCTATAAAATCTATGATCTCATAAAACTCCGAGGCGTTTCCGCGGCGTATCTCTATCATAGTTATTTTGCCTTTCTGCAATTACAGCTAATATCCCGGTTCCAAATCAAAGGTTTTGGGATCTCGGTGGTCGGTGGTTTTGTTTGCAACAAGAGCGAAGGATTGGTTTTTTTACAACAATATTCTCAGATCCTTGTTGCGTCTTCAATATCTTTTTGTGCGGCAAGCAAATGCTCGCGCATAACTGTCTCACTTTTTTCACCGTCTCTGTTTTCTATGGCTCGAAGGAGCTCTTTGTGAAAATAGATGATGTCATCGGTGTCTTGCAGTGAAACGATTTTGCTGAGCACCGGCACAAAATAGCTGAAAATGGATTCGCTCATGCGCTGCAACACGAGGTTGCCCGTGCTGTATATGATCTGTTTGTGAAATTTTTCTTCAAAAATCGCCTGGCCTTGCGCATCCTTTGCAACGACCGCCTCATGATAAGAGGCAAATATCTCGCCAAGCTTTTCAATCTCCTTTTTTGTGGCTCTTTCCGCCGCGAGCCGCGCGGCATAGGGTTCCACGGCAAGCCGAACTTCCATGTAGTCGGCAAGGTCTGCCTCCCTGTCTGCAAACCAATTGCGAATATCCTCCTCGTCAAAAACCCCGCGGCATACAAAGGCGCCTTTTCCGGGCTCCAGATTCACGATGCCGTGGGCTTGCAGCACGCGAAAAGCCTCACGGACGGAGGAGCGCCCCACATCAAAGAGCTCACACAGCTCTTTTTCTGTCGGCAGTTTTTCTCCGGGCTTGTATTCGCCGCTTGCCACTTTTTTCTTGATCCGTTCTGCTATCATGTCCGCCACGGACACTCTCTCTATTGACTCCATGTGTTTCCTCTTTTATATATTATACTTGTATGATTGTCTGATGTCCCATAATATTTTAGATGATTTTCTTTGCTTTGTCAATTATTTATAGAATTCTGCCATGAAAAGCTTGTTTTCACAACACTAACTCTAACAGTTGCAGCAAAATGGAGCCGAAAGGTAAGGGGCTTTGGCTCCCTTCGTATATCATATTCCCGACTCAGGACCGCAGGGGCTCCTGAGTCGGGAATATGATTTCAATTGCTTATATTTTAAATTATTATTGCTTGAATATTGCGTCAAGCTCAGCTTGCACCATCGGGCCATATTCTTCAGTTGACTGTTTGGGAGACTTGGAACCGTCATACACGGTCTGAACAAGTTCGTTTCTAATCAACTTATACAGTGGTTTTGAGAATTTACACAAATTCATCCTGCCCGTTGGCATCAGATATTCTGTCAATATCTTGTATGCATCCTCATCCTCGAGCATGCTTTCATAGTAGAGGAAGTCATAGTATTCATCTATATCGTGTACAGAACTCGCAATCGCATTCATAATTCTTGCGGCTTTTTCAATCTCAGTGACAGATGTCGGCATGTAATACAGATCGCAGTCGACAAAGGTCATGACATATCCATCTGCTTGAGGACCTTTAGGTATGGGGAGCATGCCCACAGGATCTGACATGTCCTTTGTGCTGGGGCTGTCTTCGCCAAAGTTTGGTCCATAGAGCCCCGCAAATCCGGCTTTGCCTGTGTAGAATAACCGTCTGCGGTCTCCTCTGCCCACGGTGGCAATGCCTTCAACCGAATAGAGTGGAGGTGAAAGCGCGCCTCTGTCATTGATTTTGGCCATGAACTCAAGCGCTTCCATTATTTGCGGAGAGGACGTATTGTCAACCCATTTGCCATCAACGTTTATTATGGGGTCGTCTCCATTTGACCAGATCTCGTCGCCGTCGTCATCCAAGGCGACACCCCAGATGATGTTTTCGGGATCGTCGTTGTTTTGAATTTTTCTTGCCACTTCGAGGAACATCTCATATGTCCACTCCATGTCATAGACAGCTTTGTAGAGCTTGTCCGCAGGATAGCCTGCTTCTTCACACAGCCTTTTGTTGAAACCATATGCAGCGCCAAAATCCATGCGCCCAAATTTTCCGGAAAAATCAACCGCCCAGGTGTGGCCGTTGAAGTCTGACAGATGTGTGAATTGCTGAAAAAACACATCTTCGTTGTTGAGATCCAAGCCTGCGTCGATAAATTCCTGTCCATCAAGAGCACGTATATATCCATCGACAGAAAGGGGAATCCATGTCTCTTGACGACCTTTTATAAAGTCACCGATTTTTTGTCCGCTACTGACAGACGCCATAACATCTTCTATTTTTGCTCCGGGCACAAATTCAACTCTGCAGTTTAAATCCTTTTCAATCCTGGCATATATGACTTTCAGTTCTGCCGCCAAGGATGTTCCCGGAACTGCAGCA
>CAYTOF010000063.1:0-4621 GCA_964439435.1 uncultured Oscillospiraceae bacterium | reverse complement strand
CCCTCTGCATCAAAGGGGGTAGGTTCGGTCGCGGCTTCTGTCGTTGCGGCATCACTTTCGGGTGCTGTTGTGCCGGGTGCCGCTGTTGTGCTTGGAGCTTGTGTCGTGGGTGCCGTTGTTTCGGCCGGTTCACTTGAGCCACAACCCAAGAATGACATGAGCATTACGATGATTAATACACTCGTTATGACCTTTCGCTTCATTTGTATTTTCCTTTCTAAATTGATGTTATACTCTGCTTATACACCCTTCCATGAAGATACGCTTGGCGGTTGCTGCCCCTCACCTCCTTTTGTTTTCGTCGCATCTTCGATATCATTTGCTCAAGGGGCAGTCTTTGCCTACGACTCTCTCTCCCCTTGCGCTGTAGAACAATATTTATACTCCGCACTTCTTTGCCCGTTTGCTTTTCTTGATATTTGTCTCATTGTATGATTGTCTGATGTCGTTCTCATTGTAAACGTTTTCTTTTCTTTTGTCAACTATTATTAACGGATTTGTTCAAAATAAAAGCGTGTGTTTTCGGTATTGCCTAAAATACATGCCGTTTCACACACGCTTTATGTTTAATTGTATGAGGTTTTAGATGCCTTCAGGTTCGTGGGGAGGCTGATTGTTAACAATTATGCCGCCCTCTAAATAGAGATATGTCGAAAAGAGTTCCACATTCGGCTTTATCTCCATGTCGCACTCGATTATGCGAACGCCGCGCAAAAAGCCCTCCTTGCCATAAGCGCCACGGCCATTTGCTTCGAAACCCGTGCCTCTGCCGTAGCATAGATGCAAGCCGTGCAGCTTGCCGTGGTAGTCATTTGTGTGGTTGTGCCCCACGAAGATTCCCTTTGCGCCGTTTTCCTCGAGCATGGCGGTGAAGAACCCCGAATTGACTCGCGGCCCGCTGACGTTTTCGAATTTATAGCCATAACAGGTCTGTGTGCGCCACATCTCCTCATATTCCGGCAGGGGAATGTGAAAGAAAAAGAGGGATGGGTGGTTTCCGTATCTCGAAAGATAGTCGTTTCTGGTGTTCACGTACCACGCGATCTGTGTGTGGTCTATGTAGTCATACCCGCCGACCTCTTGGTTTTTGTTGGTGTTGCCGGAATCCAGCAGATAAAATATCCAACTGAGCCCGCCTTCTTTGTCAAACACCTTGATTGCAAAGTTGCCATGTCCCTTTACATTGGAAGCGCCGTGGGTATAGAGACACCAAGGGTCTCTTTCCAATATATCTCCAAGCTCCGCTTGGCTTGCGCCGAATTCCGCATCGTGGTTGCCAAAGGCAAAGGCCCAGCGCTGTTTTTTCGCCGCCATGAACTCACAGAAACCTCGCAGGGTGGTTGCCGACCGGTCTGAATAGATCAAATCCCCCGTTGAGATCACCAAATCGGGCTTTTCGTCGTCGATTGCCTTGGAGATAAAGGCAAGGGTGTCCTCCTCGGGTGGCCCGCTGTTCAAATAATGCAGGTGTGCATCTGTTATCTGCATGACTTTAAATGTGTCTTGGTTGTGCCATATTTCCATGTGTTTTTCGTCCTTTCTGGTTCTGTGTGGCCATGTTTACAGTCAAATCCCTTTGCCTGCTCATTTCAACAAAGGGCCGGAGAGGGGTGTTTTTCTTTGGGTATAATTATATCACAGCAAAATGACACTTTCCATTATATCTTTTTAGCCATAGCTTTTTGATAAGGATAAAGGCGGCCGAAAAAGCGAAATGCCCTTGAGGGATTTGATGAGAACACAAACCCTCAAGGGCATTTCAATATATTTAAGGAGAAGATGCCAAAGTGCACTCGGCTCTTGAATGTGAGCTTATTTGTTTAACATATCGTCCAAAATCGCCTGAAGTGCGGCGTTATGCCCCTCCGATGCTGCGGAGGCAGACATGCGATCGACCAAAACAGCTTTCACGATATTGTCTCGGATATAGGCCCAGGTCTGCTCCGTGGCCTGCTGCATGTTGAGGACGGTGTTCGGGTAGATGTGGTTTTCAAACATCTCCCAAGACTCCTCGTCTCTGAAACACTCTGTCTGTGTGCGGGTTTTCCATCCGTCATTCGTCATGATATTGCCCCAGAGATTCATGCACGCCACTGATTTCTCCACATTTTTATTTGTGACAAGCATTGTCCAGCAATCGACCTCGGGCATCACGCTGATATAGTCGTCGGCATCCTTTCCGAGAGGTGTCGGGATTACACCAAAGGGAAATTCAGTGGAATCCAAGGGTGGTTCCCAGAAGTTCCAACCGTAAAATTGGTTGAACGCTGTTTTGCCTTCTCCAAATGAATCCTTGAAGGGCCCACCCGATGTTCCAAGTGAGGAATCCCTTATATCAAGAGAGGTTGCCTGCAGGAGAAAATCAAGGGCGTTTTGATAGCGGTAATCCATCAAATCCGCCACCCATTTCCCGCTTTCATCGCGGTAAATAGGGCTGTAACCGTTGGAGACGAGCATTTCGCCAAACTGGAATATTCCGGCGCCTGTGCCCCAAAGGTCGTTTTGTCCATCGCCCGTTGTGTCCCGTGCCACAAGCCGCGCAATCTCCAGGTATTTTTCCCATGTCCACTGCTTGTTGCGCACAAGATTGTAGATGTCCGCGGCGCTGTATCCCATATCGTCGGTCAAAACGGGGTTGAAGCACAACACATCGCCAAAGCAGGCAAGATAGTATTCGCCATTTACAGTCGCGCCCCAGATATTGTCGTTAAATTTGAGCATGCGGTTGTAGACAACGTCCCATGTCTCTTCATCATATACATTGAAACCGGCCTTTGTGAGCTCCTCTCCGTCCAAAGGCTTCACGCGCCCGTTTACCGCATGTATATATATGTCACAGTGGCGTTGAATCAGAAAATCACATATGTCATCCCCTGCCATCAAATGAGAAGTGACATTCTCAAGACCCGGATCAAAAGGTATGTAAACATATGAAAAACCATGATTGTCTTGCATCTGCAATATTTCTCTTGCCCAGCGGTCATCTCTTTCACTTCTGCCGGGTACCGGATTAAATTTTTCAGCAAAATAGCCTGCAAGTCTGAATTCATATCCTGTGAGATCCACAGCGGGTATCTCCTCTATCGTGGTGATTGTTGTGGCTTCGCTGGATGCCGGCGGAGCCGTGGTGCTTTGGGTGGTTGTGGTGCTCTCCGTTTTGGCGGGTTCCCCATTGCCGCAGCCGATTAGCGACAATAGGATGAAAATACAAAGTAGACTACAAATTGCTTTTCTTTTCATAAAGGCTCCTTTCACTTTTGAGATTTACTGCTTCTTTGATTAAACTGCCCTGCGATATTTGCTGCTGTGTTCCTCTTTTAGGTGTTTTGACCTCACTCCTTGTTTTGTTTGTTTTTTGTTATGTTTTTGATATCCCGCTCTGCAAGCAATAGATGTGCGCGCATGAGTTTTTCGCTTTCCTCGCCATTTCCTTTGATTATGGCCTCTAAGATTTTCTCGTGGAAGAAAACCGCTTCGCCCGTCTCGTGGGAGAGCAAGATGACCTTCGCCAGCGTCGGGGCAAATTCCGCAAAAATCGCCTCACTCATACGCAATAGAATGCTGTTGTGGGTCATGGAGATGATCTGTTGATGAAATTTCTCATCAAGCAGAGTCAACTTGCTGTGTTCGTTGTTTTGCGCAGCTCTTTTGTATTTTGAAAATATCTCCGCGAGCTGCACTTTTTCATCTGCGGTGCCACGCTGGGCTGCAAGGTTTGCTGCATATGGTTCCATGGACAGGCGCACATCCAGATATTCCTCAAGGTCCGTCTCCTTTTTGGCAAACCAGCTCTTTATATTTGCCTCACCGGCAACTCCTTGGGCTGCAAAGGCACCCTTTCCGCGCTCTATCTCCACATAACCCAGCGTCTGGAGCACGCGAAAAGCTTCTCGCACGGAGGACCTGCCTACTCCAAGCTGTTCGCACAGCTCCTTTTCCGATGGCAGTTTTTCCCCGGGCTTGTATTCATTGTTTGCTATCTTTTCTCTGATGCGTTCCACAATTTCATCTATAATGGAGATGCGCTCGATTGATTCCATAGTTGTCCTCTTGTCGTGTTGTTGTACTTTGATAAATTGTCTGATGTCTGATGTCTGATACCTGACAATATATTATATGAATTCTTTGGCGCTGTCAATACCTTTTTTTACAATTACGCCAATAAAATAAATATTTTACTCCTTTTATAGGGCAGGCGTCCGAAGGCCGCCCCTACAATGGTCGATGATATTTAGTTTTCCAAAACAATATAAAATTCCCTCCCCCGTGGAGGGAATCGTGCTGCGCAAGCCGGCGTAGCGACGGGGTGGTTTATCCAGGCTCCAAAAAATGTAAGTATTTGGACTATATTAACCCAAACGTCCTTTGACCTTTTGTTTAATTTTTTTAGCACTGTATTATTTCATTCTGAAAACAAAAAAGGACAGGACCGCGTTGGCACTAGACGCTCAACCCTGAAAGCAAGTGGAAAGGGGAAGAACCACCCCGAAACGCTACATGCGCAAGCGCATGTGACGTTCCACCCCTCCGAGGGAGAGGAATTAAGGGCCTGCAATCTTAGGTTTTTTCGGTTCGTTTGATGTACAAGGTGTTTTTAAATTCCCCTCCTTCGTGAGGGAAT
>CAYTOF010000062.1:8525-12773 GCA_964439435.1 uncultured Oscillospiraceae bacterium | reverse complement strand
TCGATATTTTACCCACATCCTGCCAACATGGGTAAATTTTACGCATATGCCGCTTGGGTTTTTGCCGCAGCCGATGCCCTTTGTATCTGCACCCAATCAAAACAAAGCCCATCCGCAAAAAACAATCGGCCACAATCATATAATGGCGGGTTTTTTCCGGTTGATTTTTCGCCTATCTCATCAAAAGGTGTCACGCTTTTCGTTCAACTCCCAACTTTCGGCGTTTCCAACTCCCAACTTTCGGAAAAACACACGCTCACCGCAAACTCCCGCTCAGCCCAGCAGCTCACCCACATACGGCACAAAGGCAAGTTCCGGGTTCTTTTTCACCGACTCGGCCACAAAGATCCTCGCCAGCTCGCGGTCCAGCGCAAAGAGATACCCCATGTTTCTGCCGCCACTTTTGTTGAAGGGCTGATGCAAACCCTTGCCAAGGGCGACGATCTCATCGACAAAATCCGCCGTCTTTATCGGGTTTTCTATAAATGTGTACGCGCAGTCCACCTTGCGGCCGTGTTCGTCCCAGAGGTCCTCCGTGCGCATGTGGGCATAATATGCGCCGCGGGCCTCGCTGATGGCCTGCACCTTGCCTTTGACACCGTGCAGGATGATGTCCCCCTTGGAGATTTCGCGCAGGCGTGTCCAATGATGAAACTTTTTGCCAAGCCTGTTGGCAACGGGCGCCCAGATATACCCGCCGTTAAACTCCTCGGGAAAGGTCTTTTCCTGGTAGACAAAAAACATCTTGCGCTCGCCTTTTTCGCTTTCCGCCTCTTTGGCGCCGACTTTCACGCTCTCTTCGGCTTTTTTCACGCTTGCCTTTGCCTCTTTTGCCCGCGAGCTCGGTATCTGCCCCTCCAAGATGGCCTCCTGAAGCGCCGGCTCCTCCGCCGTGAGATTGCTAAAAAACGCATCGGGGTAGATAAATCTGCCCACCTTTTCTTCAAACTGCACTGCCAAACGGTTTTTCGAAAACTCCACAACAGTGCCGATTCCATATGTGGAATGTTTTACCCTTTTATTTAAAAGCTCCACAAAACCCAGCCCTTTCCCTTCATATATGTGCAATCTTTTTATATATTATAACACAATTCCAACACATTGGCGCCTCAATTTCCCTTGACAATCCAATATTTCCAAATATCCGACCAAAACAAAAAAGAACGGCCAAAACCGCTCTTTTTATGTATATCCTATTTCTCTCTATTCCGCCAGCGCGTCCAGCTCCTCGGGTTTGAAGCGCACGGACATGATATAGGGCGCCTCGCCCTCCTCCCAGTAGCCGTATGTCGTGGTGACGACTGTGCCGTCTTCCAAAAACTCCACGCCGGGATAGGCGCAGTCTGTGCCCTTCTTGTTTTCCATGATGCGCACGCGATACTGCCCTTCCCTTTTGTTTATGATGTCCTCATATGTGCCGACCCAGCCGACCCAATCTCCGCGGGTGGGGGTGTCGTGGGCCATGTCGCGAAAACTCAAAAAGAGCCTGCCGTCTTTCATATAGCCGCCGTAGTGCCGATCCCCTGTGAGGGCGGCGGGCAGCTCCATGGGCTGCGACCAGGTCTTGCCGTTGTCGCTGCTTTTTATGAAAAAGGAGTTGTATTTCCGCGCGTTTTCCCGCATCAGAGAGACAAGCTCGCTTCCGTCGGGGGATCTGACGATAAAGGGTTCGCAGAGCAGGGCGTCTTTGTGGGTGGCGATGAGCTCAGGGTTTGACCATGTCAAGCCGCCGTCCTTGGTGCGGATCTGGTAGAGCTCAAAACGGCCGTCGACAAAGCGCTTGCCCCCGCGGTATTCATAGATTTTCTGCCAGTTGTCCCCTTCTTTTTCTTGGGGTTTGATCCAATAGCCCTGGCGCTCGCCCCAGGTTATACCGCCGTCGGGTGAGTCGCGGCGCAAGAGCTTTGTGCGCGCCTCTGCCCCGCTCCCTGTCTTGTATATCTCAAAGAGGGACTTGTGGCCCCCGTGTATAAAGATGCCCTCGTCGTGAAAATGGGCGATGTATTCTCCCGGGCCGACCTCGGCGATGGTGCTGAGATACACAATGCCGCCATAGTCCCCCATGGGGGCAAACTCCGTCCAGGTATCCCCCTCGTCCTCCGAATAAGACATCCTGCCGGGAAACCCGCCTGTAAAGATAAAGAGGCGGCTCTTGCCCTCTTTGTCCTTCATTTTATAGATCGTCGGCACCTCTGTTGAGGTGGAAAAGCTCTCCGGCACCTCCAGCCTCTCGCTCCAGGTCAAGCCGCTGTCCGTGCTTTTTTTCAGAACCAACTGCCCAAAGGCGTGGCTTTTGGGGTATACGGCAAAAATCGTGCGCCCATCGTCCAGCAAAACGGTGGTCGGATGCCCAAGATACTGTCCGCTCTCCCTGTCCACCACAACCTGCCGCTCGGTCTGTCTTGATATATCCACAATGGGAATGCTATAACCTCTGTCCAATATTTCTTCCTCCGATGTTCTACGCCCCTGCGGGCGAAAATCTGCCTTATTATATATGGGCAAGGCCTTTTAGTCAATTGGAAAACAGATCCGTATGTCTTTTATATCAAATCAATTTGGCTCTTTTCCTGTCGCAAAGCGCCTATTCTTGCGCTTTGTAGTTGTATAGCGGCTTGATTTCCTTGTTTACCACAACAGTGTCGTCAATATGGCGCAAAATCTCACTCATGGGTTTGTAGGCAAAGGGCGCCTCGTCTATTGTTTTCATGTCGGCGGTGGTGGTGTAAATCCCCTCCATTGAGGCGATAAAATCCTTTATGGAAATGCTTTGCTTTGCCGCCCGCCGGCTCAAAATCCTGCCGGCACCGTGGGGTGCGGAATAGTTCCAGTCGGGGTTGCCCTTGCCTGTGCAGATCAGGCTGCCGTCTCGCATATTTATGGGTATGAGGAGCTTTTCTCCGGCTCTTGCCGAAACAGCTCCTTTGCGCAGGATTTTTGTTTTGAGATCGATATAATTGTGCACGGTGGAAAACTGCTCCTTGACCACAAATCCCATTTTGTCGACGATTTCGCCCACTATGGCTTTGCGGTTCAGATCCGCATATCTTTGCACCAGCGCCATGTCGTGCAAATAGTCGTCAAAAAGCTCCCCTTCCGTGTAGGCAAGGCTTTTGTCTATCTTTATGTTTTTCTTGGCAAGATCCCGCACCGCCGCCCTTTGATAGTGCTCCGCAATCTGCTTGCCCAGATGCCTGCTGCCCGTGTGCACCACGAGATAGAGCAGGCCTTCTTCATCTTTGCCAAGCTCGATGAAGTGGTTCCCGCCGCCAAGGGTGCCTATGCTGAGCTTGGCCCTGTCCAGGTTGACGGCATCTGCGGCTTTGAGCTTTTCAAGGTCAATCTCCTTTTGAAAGGCATGGGGCCTTCTTCTGATGGAAAAACCCGAGGGGATTTCCCTGTGTATGAGGGCATCCAGCTCTTTCAAATCCACTTTTTTGTTTTCAAGGGCAAGGGTTTCCATACCGCAGCCGATATCCACCCCCACCAGATTTGGCACCACTTTGTCGTCTATGGTCATGGTTGTGCCTATGGTGCATCCGGCTCCCGCATGCACATCGGGCATGATGCGGATCTTTGAACCCGCGACGAACTCCTGATTTAACAGGTTTTCAATCTGCGCCCTTGCCGAAGGCTCCAGGTTGTCTGTAAACACCTTTGCCTCATTGTATTTTCCTTTTAAAATAATCACAGCCTTCTCCTTTCGTAAGAACGCCTCCCCTGTTTTGATGAGTCAAGTCAACAGAAGTTTTTGACGGTATATTAAAAAGACCACATTATATGAGTTGTTTGGCAAAGTGTGGTCTTTTTGTTTTTGTAGGCCTTTTTGACTTTATCCGAGCTTCTGCCTTGCTTATACTATATTTATATCATTTTGCGGTAAATAAATCAAGTCACCTCTCAATCTTCCTCCGGCCACCGCCATGAGTAAAGATAGAGGCGGTTTTACATCCGAGCGACCAAAGGTCGTTCCCCCAAACCTCATTAATTATATCTTCCGGAACTCGGAAGAACCACCCCAGCGCGTTCCGCGCTGCGCGCTTCGCGCGAAACCACCCCGTCGCGGCTTGCCGCGACACCCCTCCAAGGAGGGGAATTAAAGGCGCGACGTGCTTGTCGCGGCGCTGCCCTCACGAGGGAGGGGAATTAACAGAACCTCATTAATTATATCTTCCGGAATTCGGAAGAACCAACCCAGCGCGTTCCGCGCTGCGCGCTTCGCGCGAAACCACCCCGTCGCGGCTTGCC
>CAYTOF010000062.1:0-8425 GCA_964439435.1 uncultured Oscillospiraceae bacterium | reverse complement strand
CGCTGCGCGCTTCGCGCGAAACCACCCCGTCGCGGCTTGCCGCGACACCCCTCCAGGGAGGGGAATTAAAAGAACCTCATTAATTATAGTTTCCGGAGCCCGGAAGAACCACCCCAGCGCGTTCCGCGCTGCGCGCTTCGCGCGAAACCACCCCGTCGCGGCTTGCCGCGACACCCCTCCAAGGAGGGGAATTAAAGGCGCGACGTGCTTGTCGCGGCGCTGCCCTCACGAGGGAGGGGAATTTAAGGGCATCGACCCCCCTGGCATTTCAACAACAACCACCCCCCCAAAAACGACAAAAATCTCGCTCAATTTATAAAACTGAGCGAGATTTTTTATGCCATCCTACACTGCCACTTGCCTAAAGCAGACCTTATGCCACGCCTTCAAATTGGCTGTTGTATAGCCCTGTGTAGAAGCCGCTCTGCGCCAGGAGTTCTTCGTGGTTGCCGCTTTCTACTATGTCGCCGTCCCGCATGACAAGGATGATGTCTGCGTTTTTGATGGTGGAGAGCCTGTGGGCGATGACAAAGGAGGTGCGGCCGCTTGTCAGCTTGTCCATGGCCGCCTGCACAATGCGCTCCGTGCGCGTGTCCACCGAGCTTGTCGCTTCGTCCAATATGAGCAGGGGCGCATTTTGAATCATCGCGCGGGCGATGGTCACCAGCTGCTTTTGCCCCTCGGAGAGGGATGCCTTTTCGTCCAAAATCGTGTCATAACCCTCGGGCAGGGTGCGTATAAAGTGGTGCAGCCCCGCACTTCTGCAGGCATTTTCCACCTCTTCGTCACTGACACCCTCTTTGCTGAAGATGATGTTCTCCTTTATCGTGCCCTCAAAGAGCCACGAATCCTGGAGCACCATGCCAAATTGGTCGTGCACGTTCTCGCGGGTGACCGCATCTATCGACACTCCGTCTATCAATATCCTGCCGCCGTCCAGCTCATAAAAGCGCATGAGCAGGTTGACAATCGTCGTCTTGCCGGCGCCTGTCGGCCCCACTATGGCGACCTTTTGCCCCGCCTTTATCTTTGCGGAAAAGTTGTTTATAATCGTTTTTTCGGGCAGATAGCCGAAGTTCACATTTTCAAACTCCACATTTCCTCGGATGTTTTCCAGTTTTTTCAGCTTTTGGCTCTCATCGGAGAGCTCTGCCTCATCCAAAAACTCAAAGACACGCTCCCCCGCCGCCGCAGCTCTTTGCAGGCTGTTTGCCGCCTGGGCAAGCTGGGACAGAGGCTGGGTAAAGAAACGCACATAAATCATAAAGGCGACAATCACCCCAAAGGAGATGTGTCCGCCCATTGCAAGGGCTGCCCCCACTACACAGACGGCGACATAGCCAAAGTTGCCCACAAAGTTCATGATGGGCATCATCAGCCCGGACAAAAATTGCGATTTCCAAGCGCTGTTATAGAGCCTTGAATTGATATCCCGAAAGACCTCGCCGGCTTCCCGCTCGCCGTTATATGCCTTGACGACATTGTGCCCCGAATAGATCTCCTCTATATGCCCATTGATATTGCCAAGGTCTTCCTGTTGGGCGATAAAGTGCTTTTGTGACTTTTTCATGATGACCATCATAAAGACAAAGCCAAATAAAGCCGACCCCACGGAGGTGAGGGTGAGCACCCAGCTGTTGTAAAACATCATGATGAGCGCTCCGACAAGCATTGTCACAGCCGAGACAATGGAGCCGATGCTCTGGTTTAGCGTCTGGCCGATGGCGTCAACGTCGTTGGTCACGCGGCTTAGCACATCGCCGTAGCTCACCTTGTCAAAGTATTTAAAGGGCAGAAGGTTTATCTTTTTTGAGATATCCGTGCGCAGGGATTTGGAGATGCGCTGGGTAATTGTCGCCATGATAAAGCTCTGGAAAAAGTTGAGTATGGCCGACAGTCCGTAGAAGACCACCAAAGTCCAGGCGATATGCACCACCGCATCCAGATCAATGGAATTCAGTATGGGCACTCCCTCCACCAGTGCGGGCAAGCCCTTTGTTATCTCGTCTGTCATCTCTTTGAGCTTGTTCGGCCCGATAATCTGCAGGGCCGTGCCCACCCCTGCCATAAGCAGGGCTATGATGATGGCCCGGCCCGCCTCTTGGGCCGCCTCCGGGACCACCGGGGCCTCTTCTTTGCACTCTTGTCTCACTCATGATGCAAGCTCCTCCTCCGAAAGCTGTGACAGGGCTATCTCTTTATAGACCTCGCAGCTCTCCATCAACTCCTTGTGGGTCCCGATACCCACCATCAGCCCGTCGTTCAAAACAACGATCTTGTCCGCATCCATGATGGTGCCTATTCTCTGGGCGACAATCATGGAGGTCACTCCCGCAGTCTCCTCTTTCAGTGCCTTTCGCAGCGCACGGTCTGTGCGGTAGTCCAGAGCAGAAAAGCTGTCGTCAAAGATATATATCTCGGGCTTGCGGCACACGGCGCGAGCTATGGCAATGCGCTGTTTCTGTCCGCCTGAGAGGTTTTGTCCTCCTTGAGCGATTTGCGCCTCATATGCGCCCTCCATGGCCTCGACAAAGTTTGTGCTTTGAGCCGTCGCCACGGCCATTTTGACCTCGTCGGCCGTCGCAGAGGGTTTTCCGCTGTCCCCATAGGCCACATTGGAACTCACCGTGCCGCGAAAGAGCACAGCTTTTTGCGGCACATATCCGATTTTGTCATAAAGCGCCTCAAGGGTGTATTCCTTCACATCCACGCCGTTTATGAGTACGCGGCCCTCCGTAGCGTCGAAAAAGCGCGGCACCAGGTTGATCAGGGTGCTTTTTCCGCTGCCCGTGGAGCCGATAAAGGCGATTGTCTCTCCCTTTTTAACGGTGAAGTTGATATCCCTTATCACACAGTCAGCGGCTCCCGGATAGCGAAAGCAGACGTTTTGAAACTCCACTTCGCCCTTAACATCCTCAAGGCCCCTCGTGCGCTCTCCCTCCACAATCGAGGGCTCTGCGTCCAAAACCTCGTTTATACGTCTTGCAGAGACAGAGGCTCTGGGCAACATGATGAAAATCATCGCCATCATCATAAAGGACATGATGACCTGCATGGCATAGGAGGAGAACACGACCATATTGGAAAATATCGTAAACTTTTCCATCAGACCCGCACTCTCAATGAGGTATGCACCTATCCAGAAAATGGCCAGGGAGATGCCGCTCATGATCAGGCTCATGATGGGCATCATGATGGACATGCTTCGGGAGGTAAAGAGCTGCGTGGAGGTGAGCTCTTCATTTGCCTTTTCAAACTTGCCCTCTTGATAGCCCTCGGCGTTGTAGGCCCGCACCACACGCAAACCCGTCAAGTTTTCCCGTGTGACCTTGTTGATGTTGTCCGTCAGCGTCTGCATCATGCGAAATTTGGGTACAACAAAGATCAGGACAAAAATAAATGTCAGCAGCATCACAACCACAGCCACCGCCGTGGCGATCGACCACTCGATGCCCTTGTTTGCAATTTTCGTGACAGCCCAGATGGCCATAATCGGCGCTTTGATGACTGTCTGCAACCCGAAGGTCAAAAACATCTGTATCTGGGTCACGTCGTTTGTGGAGCGGGTGATGAGGCTTGCCGTGGAAAAGCGGTTGATCTCCTCCAGGGAAAAAGACATCGTCTTGGAAAAGAGCATGCCCCGCAGCCGCATGGAAAAAGACGCCGCGAGGCGCGCCGCCAAAAAACCCACCGCCACGGAGGAGACAACGCTGGCCAGGGTCACCAGCAACATATATCCGCCCTGCTCCCAAATCGCGCTCATGGCGCTCCCCGGGGTCTGCACCAGCCTCGTGATTTCCGACATGTAGTCGGGCAGTTTCAAATCGAGCCAGACCTGCCCCACGATAAAAAGAGCCACCAAAAGTATCGCGAGCCATTCGTATCTGTTTAGTTTTTTCAGTATTTTTACCATAAATCCGTCCTTGTAATTGGCTTTATTATAATTAATTCTGCATTTGTTGATTTTGTTCTTTTAGTCCTTTTCAGAGTCGGCAAGCCGCTCCAGTATGCGCACAAATTCCTTTGCATCGACCTCCCCCAGATTTTCCAGCATCTTTTTTATTTTTTCAAACACAAATTTGTGATGCCCCTTTATGTGCTCCGCTCCGTCATCCGTCAAGCTCACGAGCACACGGCGGCGGTCGCTCGGGTCAATCGCGCGGGAGACAAAACCCTTGTTTTCGAGGTTTTTCAAAATCGCGGCAACGCGGGCGGAGCTGATTTTCATCTCGGCGCTGATGTCCCCGGGCACAAGGGTGCCGCCCTGCCTCAACAGATAAGACAGCGCAAACATCTCCCCTTGCAAGGTGCCGTCAAAGGGTTTTGGGGGACCCTCGCTGCGCATCCTGTGGGTGGACTGCATAAAACGCCGCGCAAGCTCTTCAAAATCCATTGCCACTCTCCATCTCCTTTATTTTGCTAATAATGTTAGCATTATAACACCGTTAGACAAGACCTGTCAAGGCCTAAATTGTGAATATTTATATCTATTTTTGCACGGATTTTATATTGCCCCACAGCACATGCAAAAGGCAAGGTCCTCATATCTTGGGGTTTGTCCATCTGCAAGGTCGTGACAGCCATAAGCAGCGGGCAAGGTCCTCATATCTTGGGGCTTGCTCACTGGCAGGGTTGTGACAGCCACAAGCAGCGGGCAAGTTCCTCATATCTTGGGGTTTGTCCGCTTTTTCTTGCGGTAAGCTATTCCTTTATCACTTTGAGCACAATCTCGGGTGCAACGGCGCTTTCCGCTCCGCCCCGATACATGCCGCAGGCCTCGCCCAGGAGTTCCAGCGCTTTGAGCGCCCCTCGCGCATCAAATTTCCACTCGCCCGCATTTGTCCACTCCCTCTTCTCCTTGTCATAGACGCGCACAGGTTCCCCCTGCATACACCTGCGCGCTATGGTGATCAGCGCCGCCCTGATATCCGCGGCATCTATCTCCCCTTTTGCTCCACCCAGGATTTCTGTGGGGTTTGTACTCTCTATGATTTCTGTGGGATTGGCACTCCCTGTTATTTTTGTGGACTTGGCGCCCTCAATGATTTCTGTGAAATTGGCACTCCCTGTTATTTCTGTGGTATTGATATCCTCTAGGAATTTTGTGGAATTTATCTCGCAGAGCACAAGTTTGCACTCTTCGCTCTCCCAAAACCGCGCTTTTTCCAGCTCCTCCTCCACCAAAAGCTCCCCACCTTCCATAAACTTCACCCCTTCGCCCCCAATAATAACAAACCCCCACCCTGACAAACAATGACAATTTGTAACGGAGATATAAAGAGAGGAGGCAGAGGAAGCTTAAAATGCAAGAGTATTTTATTCCCCTCCACCGTGAGGGCAGCGCCGCGACAAGCACGTCGCGCGCCTTTAATTCCCCTCCCCCGCGAGGACAGCGTCGCATGCGCGTCGCACGCCTTTAATTCCCCTCCTGGGAGGGGAATAAGGGCTTTTTATGGAAACTGTTTCTGCTATCACCCAAAAGACGTTTTTTTCTGAATTGATATTAACGGGCGGTTTTAAATTCCCCTCCACCGCGAGGACAGCGCCGCGACAAGCGCGTCGCGCACGGCGCGCATGCGACGTGACGGGGTGGTTTCGCGCGAAGCGCGCAGCGCGGAACGCGCTGGGGTGGTTAAAAATTTTGTTTCTCTCCGGAAAAGGACACGCGCTATGCGCGTACTCACATGGCTAAGCGGTTTTAAATTCCCCTCCTGGGAGGGGAATAAAAGGCGCGCAATACGCTTGTCGTGGCGCTACCCTCCCGATGGAGGGGAATTAAAGGCGCTATCCTCGGCGCGTTCCGCGCCGCGCGCTTCGCGCGAAACCACCCCGTCGCGGCAAGCCGCGACACCCCTCCACCGGAGGGGAATTAAAGGCGCGCAATACGCTTGTCGCGGCGCTACCCTCCCGATGGAGGGGAATTTAAGTGCATTCCCTTCCTCCGGGAGGATTTTTATTAAACCCCTAAGCCTTGATCTCCCTGCCGTAGACCTCCACCCTCACATCCTCCAGATTGCCGTATAGCACTTCGAGTCTGTGAGAAAGCTTGCCTTCTTTGCCTATTTCCTGTGAAAAGGTGCCCCAGGCGGTGCCTGATGACCAGAAGGCGGAAAACTCCCCCTCCACTCTCGGCGCAAAGCGTATGACTTTGTTTGGCAGGTCGCACTCATAGCCCGAAAGCGCCGTGAGCACGCCCCAAATCGCCATGCTTCTGGCATAGTGGCTGCCGCACTCGATTTCGTTCCAGGGATTGCGGCGGTAGCCGTCATACCGCTCCCGCACAGCCCGCACCAAGGTCAGTCCCTCCTCCACAAAACCTTCATATATAAGATGGGTTGCCACATGGTATTCTATGCCTGTCCAGACCTCGTCGGAGTAGACAAAGGGTTGGCGGGGCATGCCGCCATTTGGCCAGGAGCACAAAAGCAGGCCTTTTTCGTCGTTTAGGGCAAAGGTGCGCTGCAAATTGGCGTGATTTTTAAAATCCGTGCGGAAATTGTGTTCAAAAACGGCCTTTATGGCGCTCTTCACATGCTCCTTTGGCAAGACATAGCCAAGGCCCGCCACATGGGCAAGGGTCTGCCCCAGGAGCTGATCGGAGAGGCAGCCTGTGCCGTATTGGTATTTATACATGTCCACATCGTCTATGCGCTGGATATAATACTCGCCGTTCCAGAGCATCTCATCCAAAAGCGCGCTCCCCTTTGCCGCGGCCAGTTCATATTTTTCCGCGTCCGCATCTCCCAGAGCCTTTGCCATGAGAGCGCCTGCTTTGAGAGCGGCAAAAAAGATGGAGTTGACCATGGAATTGGGGCCGAAAAACTCTATGTCATAGGTGTTGTGCTGCTCGCTGTCCAGGACAAAATCGCCGTCGCTGTCCCATTTTGTGAAGGCAAACTCCAAAGCCCGCTTTGCCCCCGCCCACTGGGATTTCAAAAACTCCATGTCCCCGGAGAGCTTCCACTCGCGGCACAGGCGCACAATAGTGCCCAGTTGACCGTCCGCCGCCTGGACAAAATCATGGCGAGGAAGGCCAAACACGCGGTTTGACCGAAAAGCCATGGCGCCTTTTTCGTCTGTTTCCAAGTTGAACTCCACATTTCTCATGCTCTGTTCCAGTGTGGGGAACAAAAACGCGAGGCTTTGGGCATAGTTCCACACATGGGTGCAGGAGCCAAAGCAGCTGCCGCCGGTGTTGCCCACTCCCTCCCAGCCGATGAGGGTGCCGTCTTCCAACCAGATACAGGTGGGGCTGCGCAGCACGGTGATGGAGCTCTCAAGCGCCTCCAGCAGATAGCCCGGGAGCGTGCCGCTGTAAAACGCATCACAAAAGGCGCGGGTTTGCCTCTCCAGGCGGGCTCTGTTGTCCAAAAGATAGGAAAACACATGGCGCGCATCCTCAAAGACCGTCGCATATCTGTTTTTTATCGTGCCGAAGCTCTCCACATTCTCCGGGCTAAAATCCCACGCCCGCACACGGTTTGGGAAATGCCAGGTCAGGATGAACTCAAAGTCCTCCGCCTCGCCCGGGGCGATGGTCGCCTCGGCGCAGAGGGAGCCTGTGCGGAAGCCGATGGTGTTTATCTGAAAATCAGGGTGTTTTACCTGCGCGCTGTAGGCAGATTCCTTCAAACTGCCGTCCTCCGCAAAATCCTCCCAAAACTCGCGGTAGCCGTCCCACCAGCCGCCTTCCAGCCAATACTGCTTGACGCTCACATTTTTCGACATGGCCGAGAGCATCATGGTGCCATACCTGAGCTTGTCCTTCGAAAGCTCGGGGGAATACATGTAGAGGGCGGTGTAGTCCTCTCCTCTCACAACCTCGTTTATGTTTTTGGACAGGTCCGAGATGCGCTTGAAATCCTGGGCAAAGCGGCCGATCTGGTTGGACATGCTCGCCGCCACGGAGATCTGCAGGGGCGCCGCCGAGGTGTTTTTGACGGTGTATTTGAAAATGGCGCAGGGCAGGCCCGAATCCTGCGGGTTCAGGGGGATAAAGGGCGTGTGGGCGACAAGCTCTATCTCGGCGGGTATGTCCCCGTCTTCGAGCTTTACATTTACATAGGGGTAATTTGTGCTCATCTCGGATTTTTCAAAGCGGGGCAAGCCCGAGGCCCGCTCGGGGGGTATGCCAAAGGGGTTTGAATGGGGCTTGGTGAGCTGCGCCTCCAAAACCTTTGTCACGGGGGTCTTTCCCTCCTCCTTTGCGTGTATGGCAAAAAAGGTATAGCTTGGCATGTCTCCCTTTCCGGGGCGGTTGAAGATCTCAAAATCTCTCAGCTGCCCGGCAGAGCCCACGGAGATATTGCCCGTGCCGATGCCCCCGAGGAGAAACGCCGTCTCGGAGGCATCCCCGAAATATGTGCGTTTCTTCTTGGAAAAGAGCTCCTTTTGTGTGTATGTCCTCTTCTTGCTCATCTCTCAT
>CAYTOF010000061.1:0-12829 GCA_964439435.1 uncultured Oscillospiraceae bacterium | reverse complement strand
GTTTGTACCTGATACTATAAATCAAAATTTATCTGGAGTTTTTAGAGGTTACCAAAAATAATATATATAAAATTTCTTATCGCAGTCAATTTTTGTTTTAAGCTTACAAAAGAAAATAAACTGCATACAGACAAGTTGTCATTTCTATAATCGATGACAACTTGTCTGTTGAATATGGATGCTGTAACTATTTTGTTAACGTATTGTAATCGACTAAATGCGTAAAATCATTTATAATATAAGCATATGATTTACTAAGCTTTGCGATTTAGTAGTTTTTTTGATAATTTTAATAACGTTGGAGTTAATATGCTGATAGACAAAAATAATATTTGCCATATTTCAAAAAAAAGGATAATTTATTTTGTTTCTTTCTTTTTGGCTGTTTTCACGCTTGTAGCAATTTGGATGTTTACCCCTTGGACAAGCCTTGGCAGTACTGCATCAACAGATATTTCTCCTTTAGTGGATCAAGACACTACAAAAAAAAATTTAGCTACTGCGTATATGGAAAAATATTTGATTACTAAAACACTTAAGGTAATAGCTGACGATGTTTTCGTTGAATTCAATTTAATGGAAACAAGTGCTCCAATTGATTTTGATGATTTTAAAAATTTTATCATTACAGAATGTTCAGATGAAAGGTTAGCAGGGGAGTATAGTGATCTCATTGCAGATACATACTCGCCGGAGATCAATGACAAATATATAAATCAGATAGTAGATGAATTGCAGGCAACATTGTTGTCAAAGGGTTTTGATGCATACTATGAAGTTGACGAAACCGGCGTTTATTTAATACGTGGAAAAGAAAATCTCAGAATTGACACGACACAAGCGGCAACAATGATAAGTGTGGCTCTTTCCAAATTTTCATATGACGATATGCATTTAAGAACTTGGCCCATAGAACCCGGTGAACCAAACTGGAATGATATTTTAGAAGAGGTCTCAATTCCAGCGATAAATGCTCGATACGACAAAGATGATAACGGGAAGCCGGTTCTTATAAATCATGTCCCGGGTAAATCGGTTGATATCGATGTAATGAAAAATGAGCTGATTTCAAATGATTGGGGAAAAAAACTATTTCCATTTATTGATGTTCTACCGCTGATAAATGACAACAATATAAATGTAGACTTGTTTCCTGATTTGTTGAGCACATATTCAACTAAATACAATGAATATGAAACTTCCCGATCCACAAATCTAAAAATTGCCACACAAGCATTGAATGATACTATAATTTTACCGGGAGAAATATTTTCATTTAATGAAACTGTTGGCCAAAGAACAAGAGATAAAGGTTACTTGCCCGCTATTATTTTTGCGGGGACCGGTATAGCAACTGAGCTGGGTGGTGGAATTTGTCAAGTATCTTCAACCATCTACAATACTGCTTTGCTGGCCAATATGAAACAAGTCACCCGATACTATCACTCGCAAACTGTCACATATGTTCCATTAGGATTGGATGCCACAATTTATTGGGGGTCTCAAGATTATATCTTTCAGAATGACAAGAATCACCCAATAAAAATTGTCACAAATTGTTCCGATGGTCTTCTAACGATTTCAATATTTGGTACAAAGGAACAGGAAGTTTCTGTAAGTTTTCGAATTGATGTCATAGAAGTTTATGCCCCTGTTTTAATAGAAAGGATTAATCCGGATATTCCTGCCGGAGAATCGGTTGTTTACAGGAAGGGTAAAAGTGGTTATAAGGTTGACACATATAAAAAAGTCATATTAGATGGAGTAGCAATGCCGGAAGTTAAAATTACCACCAGCATTTATAAACCAACTGAAACTATTAAATTCATAGGCAATGCCTATACCGGTGAAGTCGATAATACAGAACTTGACTAATTAACAAAACATACATATAGTTATTGTAACCGTTTTGTAATTGTCAATATAGATGCTTGGTGTTATAATCTTTTTAGTTTAATTATAGTGGAGAAATTATGAAGAACAGAAAAAAATCAAAATCATTAGCAATTCCCAAAATGACAATGATATCTCTCTTGGTGGTATCACTAATATTGTTGATATTTCTTGTAGTTTGGCTTGTCGGAGAACTTAGAGGTACATTTGGCCCTCCGATTAATACCGGAGACAATCCCGGATTACACACCACTTCTGGGAATAGCAGTAATCTAGGTTCATCAGAACAAAATGAAGTTATCACATTGGTCGATAAATATATAAATGAATTATTAGAAACAAAACATATAACTCTTAAATATGACAACATCAGCGTCGAAATAAATGCTGCAGAAGCGAATGCCCCTGTGGATTTTCAGGAGCTTGAGAGTTATTTAACAAAGAATGGGCTTGATTCAGGCTTGGTAGGACAATATAGAACTATTTTAGAGGCAAACAACCAACCTGAAGATGCAATGAATGAGGATTATATCTTAGAAAAAATAAGTGAATTGAACGGTTTTGTGAAAACCGGATATGATTCATATTTTGAAATAGGAGAAGATAGTGTCATTATCACAAGAGGTAAGCAATATCTTTTCATTGACGAAAGCACTATACTCTCTCAAATTAAGAATGCGTTTAAATCCAAAAAATACGAAACTATTACAGCAATTTCGAACATGGAGACACCGGATCCACCAAATTGGGATGATCTTTGGACTGAAGTTTTTCGCGAACCCGAAAATGCAAAATATGAAATAGATGAGTCCGAAAAAACTGTATTTGTAGAACATATACCGGGAAGAACTATTGATATCGAATTGATTAAAGAGGAATACCAAAGTGAAATCTGGGACAAAAGGTCTTATCCTCTCATAATAACATTACCGGAAATAACTTCTGAAAATATCGAAGAAAGTCTTTTCGACTTCGCACTGAGCAGTGTAACGACCTATTATAATGTTTATGAAACTTCACGATCTACAAACGTAGCTCTTTCTGCAAAAGCAATTAATGACTATGTTGTTCTTCCGGGAAATAAATTTTCTTTCAACAACGTAGTAGGACGACGTACACTCGAAAAAGGTTATAAAGACGCCTCCATTTTCATTGACGGACGTGTTGAACCCGGCTTAGGGGGAGGTATATGTCAAGTTTCTTCTACGATGTATAAAGCAGCACAACTTGCAAATATGCGTCAATTTACACGATATCACCATGATTTCACTGTGGGCTATATCGAAATGGGAATGGATGCAACAGTTTATTGGGGAGTTCTAGATTACATTTTTATAAATAACACAGATTACCCAATAAAAATTGTAACGTCAACTATTAATGGTGCACTGAATATAAAGATTATGGGCACTAAATATTATGACACCTTGAAAGTACAATATAGACATGAAATTATTGAAACAATTCCCCCTGAAACAATAGAAGAGCTCGATACAACCCTCTCTCCCGGTGAAAGCGTTCCCAAAACGAAAGGAAGGCCGGGCTATAAAGTAGAGACATATAAAAAAGTAACCTTAGATGGAGTGGCGCAGCCGGAAATTAAAATTACGACAGACAATTATAAACCTTACAATTCTGTAAATCGAGTTGGACCTCCGCTCGAAGAAAGCACTACTTCCGACACTACAACCACTACCACACCGGCTCCTACGACAACCACGTCCCCAGCTACTACAACAACTACCCCAACCACAACAACAGTTCCTTCGACGCCGACAACTACACCAACCACTACATCAGCAGCTGTGACAACAACATCTCCAACAACCACTTCAGCTCCTACCACAACCACGACTCCAGTTACTACAACGAATGCAACAACGACCGATGCGGAGTCTACAGTTGCAACAGCTTCTACTCCCTCCGCACCGGAAACTTCGATAGCTGCCTTAGATTAATAAAAGAACCAGTTATTGGCTGATAATTGAACTTGGAGCATTGCAGGCGAAAGCGATGCAATGCCCAAGCATTTATAGGGATAATTTATTATGAATAAAACAGAAATCAGAATTAAAACAAAAAAGTTAGCCAAAGTAACCTTAAAGCCAATATTGTTCAAACTGATTTTTATCTTTATACTGGAGATTATAACTATAAATACAGTCGCCAGTCTACTCGTCGCCACAAAAAGCAAATGGTTTGAAAAGGCGGTCGTTACTTTTTTACACTATGATTTTAATTACATAGAAATAATACTTTCTATTCTGTTTGGCATTTTGATAATTCCGCTATCTCTTGGCATATATGAATATCTTTTAAATGCAGTAAGATTAAAGCGCCCTAAGCTCTCCGATGTTTTTTTGTGGTTCTCTGAAAGTACTAAACTTAAAATAGTTTTAAACTATTTTTTGTGGACTGCAAGCTACTCAATTATTACACTTCCCATTAACAAGCTAGCAGCTGATTTTGTTATCGGCCAATATGATGTTATAATGACTGACTTTATTCAACAAGTCAACTCCGGAACCCAGTCTATTACTTTTAATTTTCGGTTGATAAACACCACACAATTAATTCTTTCGATTGCTTTATTGCTAGTATCTGCAATAATATCGATCATGTTCTCATTAGTTCCATTTATAATGATCGATAATCCAAAAATTAGCGGTTTCAAAGCTGCATTACAAAGCTGGAAAATTATGAAAGGCCACGTAATAACATATGTAATGCTGATTCTCTCTTTTGCCGGTTGGTTTTTCGCAAGTATTTTTACTATGTTCTTAATAGCAATTTATTTTTATCCATATTTAAGAGTGTCAACGACCATATTTGCTGAATATGTGAGAGCTGAGAAAAAATTGAAAGAAATTTCACCTGAAGATACTTTTCAGTGAACACTTCTCGTCACAGATTAGTGCTTAAAATACAATATATCGAATCACAAATACTTTGTCTGAAAACCCTATTCACTATAATTTTGTAATAGAAAATGAGCTCCGGTTGATACTTACATATTGACCAGAGCTCATTATATATTTGGGATTCTTTAACTACTTAGACTATTAACTTATATTTAATCGGAAGTTTTAAAGTAACTTACTCTCTTTTCAAAGTAATTAGCACCAATTCGGGAGGATTGAATATACGTGGAACTCTAACAGCATTTCCAAGTCCTCGGCTTACAATCAAGACAGATTCATTTTCAATGTACATGCCGCCTGTGTAATTCGGAAACCATTCCATAGTTGGTGACACAATGCCACCGAAAAAAGGGATTCGCACCTGACCTCCATGCATGTGACCCGATAATACCAGGTCAAAGCCTAGTGTTGAAATATAAGGGAATAAATTAGCGCGATGGAACAGCAGTATATTATAATAACCTTGCTCAGGACTGACATTAATGCCGTGTTCCTGAACATAATCCAGAGTGCTTTTATCCCAATTTGCAGGGTCATCAGCTCCTGAAACTGCAATATGTTCACCATTTCTTTCAATCAAAACCGTATTTCCGTTAAGTGTGATTATGCCGTAAGAAGAATAAATATCCTTGAGACGCTTAAAGTCAGAACGAGCAATCCAGCGGTCATGATTTCCCCAACAACTCAAAACAGTGTTTTTTTCACTCAACACAGAGCATAGGTCATCAATTGGTTCAAACAACAATAAATTTTCATCAATCATATCACCGGTAAAAACTACTAAGTCCGGTTTTATAGAATCAACCACTCTTTCAATTTCACATTGTTTCTCACCAAAAGTCTCACAGTGTAAATCCGAAATTTGGAGAATTTTATAGCCGTCAAAACTTTTAGGAATTGCATGACTTTTGACAAAATAATTCGTTATTCCAAGTTTCTGATTAAATGCTGCAACTAGTAACAAGATAGTTGCTATTAAGCATATGGGCAATATTACCGCATACAGTATCTTTTTCTTGTTTATTTTCATTAGAAATCCTGTATATTATATTTCTGCAAGGTATTGAATCTGCTGTTTGGTGAGGCGGTCGTATGTCACATTCATCGAATTCAATTTTTGCTTTGCAACTTCGATATCAAGGTTTCGCGGCACTTCAATAACTTCTGTTCTTGGTAAATTGTAACCATGCTTTGTTAAATATTCTACACATAGCGACTGGAGAGAAAAGCTCATGTCCATAATCTCTGCAGGGTGGCCATTTCCAACCGCTAAATTAACAAGTCGCCCCTCTCCCAAAACATAGAGATATTTTCCATCAGCAAGTATATATTTTGTTATACCGGGTTTTTCGCGTTGGATTTTGACAGCGTGTTCGTTCAATGATTTGATGTCGATTTCCACATCAAAATGCCCTGCATTACTTAATATAGCACCGTTTTTCATTTTGCTAAAATGGTCCATACTTATTACAGCATTTGAGCCGGTTGATGTTACAAAAACATCACCCAGTTCTGCTGCTGTTTTCATATCCATCACTCTGTTACCGTCAAGCACTGCCTCTAGAGCAGCGTGTACATCAACTTCGGTTACAATAACAGAGGCGCCCAGACCTTTTGCATTTTTAGCTATTCCTTTACCGCAATAACCATAACCTGCAACAACAACCGTTTTACCTGCAATGAGCAAATTAGTAGTGTTTAAAATTGCATCCCAAACACTTTGTCCGGTCCCGTAATAATTGTCGAACAATCTTTTGCTTTTTGCATTGTTAACAGCAATCATTGGAAAGTATAATATATTTTGACGACTACGTGCAACCATCCTGCGCACGCCGGTCGTTGTTTCTTCACAACCCCCTATGATGTTTTTGGCGAGATCATTACGCGATTCATGTAGCATTTCGAGCAAATCGCCACCATCATCGACTATTATATGCGGTTCGCAAATTAGAGTATTTTCTAAATGTTTTTTATACTCTGATTTTGTGACACCATTTATTGCGTTAACGGTAAAACCACTCCTCACCAAAGCAGCAGCTACATCATCTTGGGTTGAAAGGGGATTGCTACCTGTAACAAACACATCTGCACCACCGCTTCTAAGGACATGGGCAAAATATGCTGTTTTAGCTTCAAGATGAATTGATATGGAAATTTTTAAGCCTGAAAGAGGTTTTTCGTCTATAAATCTCTTTTCAATCAAAGAGAGCACAGGCATATGATCTTTTACCCAATCAATCTTTTCTTGCCCTTGATTTGCCATATTTATATCAGCAATATTTGATGATTTGTTTGTGTTCATAATATTCCTTAACCGTAATAATGATTTATATTGTGATTCTTGCGTGAACATATTTTATTGATTCACGATTATATGTATAGGTCATATAAAGCTCGTTTCCTGACGAAATAATTGCCGGATATGAATACTCACCTTTCTTTATTTCTAAATCGACAGTTGAAAGCCAAGTAGTTCCATTATCCTTGGATAGCGATAGAGTTATTGGCCATCTGGGCCCCCAATTTTCAGAGACAGGATTATATATCAGAGCAAGTATGCCGGATTCTGTCATTACAGCATCGATACCTGAATTGTTATTTGGAATCGATGAAGCAGTAGCAACCTCCCAATTCAAGCCACTGTCTTTGGACTTTGACTGATATATGTATCCTAGGCTAGAACGAGCATACATGTACAGCGTTCCGGACTCTTTTGGGTATTCCCATACTGTTGGCTGGATAAGTCCGTATTCATTTTGTTTTAAGTTCTCAAAAGAAAGCGCGTCTCCTCCCAGTGGTGGAATAATCGACAGATGTTCTGTCCGTTTCCAAGTTTTGCCGCTGTCATCTGAGAGGTCAAAGAAAACTGCCCATCTTTTATCAGGAGACTCATCTGATGCCGGAGCTATTAGTCGCCCAGAACTGAGTTTTATCATTTTGTTTTTAACCGGGCCTCTGGGAAAAATCTCATCTTTAACCAAATCATGTGGAGAAGTCCATGTTGCTCCGAAGTCATAAGAATAAATAACTTTAGAGACCCATGAACGCGGTGTTTCACCCGATTTATATATCAGTGTAAGTTTATCTGAATCGTCACTATAAAGGACAGGGTTCCAATCAGCTAAAGAGTCATCTGGTGTCACAGGATAAGGTTTATCCCAGCTATTGCCAATCTTTGACGAAAACCATATTCTGACGTCAGGATTGCTTTCGTTTGCACCGGCAAACCAAGCACATGCTAATTTGTCATTGTTCATCTTTGCAACAGTAGATGCGTGACAAGAGGGGGCTGCAATAGAACCCGGATTGTAAATCAACTCTTTTTGCACTATTTCAATTTTCATAATTTAATCTCCTATCTTTATTCATTAACCTAACAGAAAAAACACTGTATATCAAGAGTTATTTTGTTTGAAGTAGATTATCTCAAAATAACGAATAATAATCTAACTAAAATTATTATATAGATACGGATCAATTAAGCCTTTTAAGTACTTGATTGATCCGTATTTCCGATAGCAATCACTGGATAAAATAAGTCATTTTGAATGCTTAAATCGAAATATTATCTTTTTGCTCGTTCAATATAATCTCCTGAACGTGTATCAATTTTTAAAAGGTCTCCAACTTCAATAAAAAGGGGAACCTTAATTATTGCACCGGTTTCAAGCGTTGCAGCTTTTGTGGTATTGGTAGCAGTATCGCCTCGAAACCCCGGTTCTGTTTCTGTCACCTCTAATTCGACAAAAGACGGAACATCAATACCAAAAACATCGCCTTTATAAGATAAAATTTTGCATGAAGTATTCTCTTTGACAAAACGGAATTCATCTCCAAGCATACTTTCGTTCACAGGAATTTGTTCGTAAGTATCAGTATCCATAAAATAATATAGGTTACCGTCGTTATAGAGGTATTGCATATCTTTGCGTTCCACATATGCCTCAGGGAATTTGTCAGATGGGCTGAATGTTCGCTCAACAACTGCACCAGTCATGATATTGCGTAGTTTTGTACGAACAAATGCTGCTCCTTTACCTGGTTTTACATGTTGGAACTCAATAACTTGCATTACTTGCCCATCCATTTCGAATGTTAATCCATTTCTGAAATCACCTGCAGACACCATAAAGAACCTCCATAGATAGTGGATTATAAATTTGTTATTTATTATACATTAAGCTGCACTATTTACAAATATACAAAATAGTTTATTTCACATTAGCAAGAAATCTTTTTACTCGTATAGACGGGTCTAATAGTTGGCTGATGGATCTATCATGATTTAAAGTATTGATGATATAAGCAATATATTTTGACATATCAACCTCACAATACCACGGCTTCGTGCTAAGAAGCGGATGTCGATAGATGAGGTTTGTAGTAAATACTTTTTCAATTAATCCGCTTTCATATGCTTTGTCAAATGTGTCAAAACCTTCAACAAATAGACCAAAAGTTGAACAAGCATAAATTCTGCGGGCATTGCGTTCTTTAAGCTGTTTAGCAATATCGATTGTCGAATCACCAGTGGCAATCATGTCGTCGACAATCATGATATCTTTTCCTTCGACATTTTGTCCTAAAAATTCATGCGCAATAATCGGATTTCTACCGTTTACAATAGTAGAGTAGTCTCGTCTTTTGTAAAACATACCGAGATCAATACCAAGAACAGTAGAGTAGTAGATACACCTGTTCATACTACCTTCGTCGGGCGACACAATCATCAGATGATCTCTATCTATAATCAAGTCGGTTGAATTGTTTACTAAGGCTTTAATCATCTGATATGCAGAAGGAACAGTTTCAAAACCGGCATTTGGAATTGCATTTTGGACTCTGGCATCATGTGCATCAAATGTGATAATGTTGCTCACTCCCATATTCACGAGTTCCTGAAGTGCAAGGGCACAGTCAAGTGACTCTCGAGTAGAGCGACGATGTTGCCTAGACTCATAGAGCAAAGGCATGATCACTGTTATCCTTCGTGGTTTGCCCATAGCAGCCGAGATGATACGTTTTATGTCTTGATAATGATCGTCCGGACTCATGGGCACTTCTTTTCCATACATTCTATATGTCACGCCATAGTTGTAGCAATCTGACAGTATGTATAGATCATCACCCCGAACAGATTGGTTGATAATTCCTTTCGCTTCACCGGTACCAAATCGTGGGCATCGGACGCCAACCATGTAAGTATCACGACTATAATCATCTGCAATACTGTCTGAAACAAGCCCTTTCTTTACCACTTCCTTTCGCCAGTCAACGAGGTATTTATTTATACTCGCCGATATATCCTCACAGCCTTTCATTCCCACAAGACCAAGCTGACCAACTGGCAAGTTATGAAGCTCCTCCATGACCATTTGATATTCCCTCCTAAAAGTTTATCGGCATAATTAACATCTTCACATCTATTATACACCAATGACTGTCATTTTACAAACTTGCTCGCCTGATAAATAAAGGGATTATTCCATACAGAAATTATAATATTTCGCAAAAAGCAAATAATGAATTATGCAAGTATTATCATATGCTTTGGAGATTTTGTCATATTTATATTTCCATATGGCTTTAAGATGACGCAGTCTTCAATGCGGACACCAAATTCACCGGGCAAATATATACCCGGCTCCACTGTAACAACTCCGTTTACTGGAGCAATGCCCAGCTTTTCTACTTTGTAATCTAGACTTTCATGGACTTCAAGCCCAATACCATGTCCTAAACCGTGCCCGAAAAACTCTCCATATCCTTTTGATGATATGAATTCTCGGACTTTTTTGTCAACATCAACCCATGCAATGCCAGAACGTGCATGCTCTAAACCTAACAAATTTGCCTCATACACGATGTTATAAACTTCATTCATCTTTTCGCTTGGCTTACCTAGAGAAACGGTCCTTGTCATATCAGAACAATAATCTCTATAAACAGCTCCAAAATCGAACGTTATAAAATCACCAATTTCAACTATACGATCTCCGGCTTTCCCATGAGGCAGTGCCGTATTGGGTCCGGAAACAACAATAGGATCGAAGGACAGGCCTTCGCTGCCACTAGAAAATATCAAATAGATGAGCTCTGCTTTTAGCTGTTTTTCGGTCATTCCTGGTTTTATTTTATTGAGTAATTCTGAAAAAACAGCATCGGCGATATCTTGAGCTTTTTGCATACATTCAAGTTCATAATTATTTTTACTTGCTCTCAAATGTGATATGAGATTATCGGCATATTGAATATCGGCCTTAATATCACGTCGAAAGATCTCATATTCTGAAACGGTCAATGTTTTGTCTTCGATGTAAACAGAAGAAATACAATCGCGCTCAAATATATAATTTATATATTCCGAGTATTTTTTTCCTCTTTCGATACATATGATTTCGACTCCTTGAAGCTTACTTAGCGCAGCTTCATGATAGCGAAAATCCGTTAAAAAAACACTTTTATTCTTTTGAATTATTAAAATCCCGGCGGAGGAATTAAAGCCACTAGCAAAAATACGGCTAATTTTAGAGGTCAACATAATTGCCTCTGCTTTATTATAATCGTTTGTCAGACTTTGTTTTATTCTCTCAAGGTTGTTGCTATTTTCTGTGTTCTGCATTTTGTATGGTCTCCAAAACAAGTAAGTGGTTAAAATCGATTTTTATCTGTCCAAAGTCCAAGAGCTGGATTACTGATATAGAATATCTTTTCGCCGTCTGGCAACGTACAATAACCATCTTTCAATATTGAGGGGTTATATTTAATAATGGCATCTTCATATCGCATATATGCAAATCCAACGCTTTCCACTTCTTCTTTAGTTAAATATTGTGTGCAATATGTTATTTTGAATCTTCCATCTGAAGAACCATGTACCAGATGTGCTGCCACCGATTCGTTTTCCTTTAAAGTGTCGTCGGTATTATACAGTTTTAATATGTTTTCTCTGCCTATGTATCCGTATTTCCTAATTACCTGGTCGTTTGTACCATCTTCTCCGAACCTTGTTACACCCGGTGCAAGAATTATGAGTTCACCATCATCAGCCATTGCCATACGAGTTCGATAAATAGCTTTGTTTCCTAGCCAAGTACTTTTAAATTCTATTGGGTCAAGATAAACAATCGCTTTAGTAAAAGGTTCTTCAACAAAGATTAGATTTTTTTCTTGAGAGAGCTTAACTCCAGCCTCAAATACATCACGCTCCTTGCCTATAAACAATCCATGCACATGGACACCATCTGTGGAGTTGGTGGTAACTGTTTGAAAATAATATAGTGGCATGTTTTTTAAATACTGCTCTTGTGCAAAATCGAAAACTTTACGTACCGGTGTGTGATCTCTTCCCATCATGCGTTCCATCCCATAAAGTGCTCCAAGCATATGAGATTTACTTATCATATCTACGCCGCCAACACCCACGACAATATTTTTAGTATAGTTTGCCATTCCTACGACTTCATGTGGCACAACTTGGCCCAAGGAAATAATTAAATCATACTCGCCCTCAACCAACTCACGGTTAACTTGTACGAGCATGTCGACATTCATAATGCCTTCGGAAACATCATTGACAAAACTAGACGGAACAACTCCAAGAGTTGTTATCTCATTTCTCCAATCATGTACTAAAAAAGTGCTAAAAGGTATTTCTCCAAAAAACAATCTGCACTCATCCTCAGTCATAGGTTCATGTGTGCCAAGTGCAGGCATTATTTTAGTTTCACTTATTCCCTCCAACTTCTTGTAAAGGCGCTCTGTAAGATCGCCGCATGCCGAGTGCAATCTAGTTATGTCAGGTGGTATTAGTAAAACTTTTTTGGGAGTTATTTCGATAGAGGATAAAAAAGTGTCAATAGCTGAATCCAATTCTTTATCGGATAAACCATTATCATCCTTATCATAGTAAAACTGGGTTTTATAATTCATTTTAATACATCCTCCTTATTAAAAATCCCGTATTGTAAAGTTAAATGAAAGTTGAAGACCCGGACTCCCTTCTGGTACAATGG
>CAYTOF010000060.1:0-13109 GCA_964439435.1 uncultured Oscillospiraceae bacterium | reverse complement strand
CCGGGCGGATGATTTTGCCTGCGTTGACAAGTTCCTCCAGGCGGTGGGCGCTCCAGCCGGAGATGCGCGCCACGGCGAAGATGGGGGTATAGAGCTCCAGGGGGAGGTTTAGCATGTTGTATATAAAGCCGCTGTAAAAGTCCACATTGGCACTGACACCTTTGTAGATCCTGCGCTCACGCGCAATCACGCGGGGCGCCATGTTCTCCACCATGGAGTAGAGCGCAAACTCCTCCTCCATGCCCTTTTCCTTTGAGAGCTCCTCCACATAGGAGCGCAAAATCGTGGCGCGGGGGTCGGAGAGGGAGTAGACGGCGTGGCCCATCCCATATATCAGGCCTGAGCGGTCAAAGGCCTCTTTGCTGAGCAGGGCTTTGAGATAGGCCTCCACTTCCGCTTCGTCCTTCCAGTCTTTGACGGTGCTTTTCAGCTCCTCAAACATGCGCACCACCTTTATGTTCGCCCCGCCGTGCCTCGGGCCTTTGAGGGAGCCAAGGGAGGCGGCGATGACGGAGTAGGTGTCTGTCGCCGAAGAGGAGACCACATGGGTGGTAAAGGTGGAGTTGTTGCCGCCGCCGTGCTCGGCGTGGAGCACCAGGGCGATGTCCAAAATGCGCGCTTCGAGGGCGCTGTATTTGCTGTCGGGGCGGAGCATGTGCAGGATGTTTTCCGCCGTGGAGAGCTCGGGGCGTGGGGCATGTATAAAGAGGCTGTCCCCTTCATGGTAGTGCCTGCGCGCCTGATAACCGTAGACAGAAAGCAGGGGAAAGAGGGCGATGAGCTGCAGGCACTGGCGCAGCACATTGATTGTGGAGATGTCGTCAGCCAAGTCATCATATGAATAGAGGGTCAAAACACTGCGGGCAAGGGTGTTCATCATGTCGTTGCTTGGCGCCTTCATTATGATGTCGCGCACAAAGCTTGTCGGCAGGGTGCGGTATTTGGCTATGAGGGAGGAAAAACGGTCGAGCTCGTCGGCGGTGGGCAAGCACCCAAAGAGGAGCAGATAGGTTGTCTCCTCAAAGCCGAAGCGGTCTTCGGCGATAAAACCCTTGACAATCTCCTCGATGTTGATGCCACGATAGAAAAGCTGTCCCTCGCAGGGGACACTCTCATCACCGTCGCGTCTGCAGGCGATGATCTCCGAAATCTCTGTCAAACCCGCCAAAACGCCCCTGCCCTTTATGTCTCGCAGACCGCGGTTGACGGCGTATTGACCGTAGAGCTCAGGGTTGATGGCACATGATTTGCTGCAAAGCTCGCTCAGATAAGGTAAATCGGGGTGATCTGTACAAAAATCTTTATAGGGCATGTGAAAATCCTTTCTCTCTTGATATAAACAGAGCTTTGTTGCAGGGAAAGCTCTGCCGCGGATTTATATGTCAGAATGTGTCATGTGATTATAAGCGTATAAAAAAACTTGCCCCATATACTATCACAGTGCGGGGGATGTTTTCAACACGTTTTTATAAATTTTCGGGCTCTTTTGCGTGCAGGCAAAGAGCCTTTTAAAGTTTGGTTTTTATATTATACTTCTTTGAAACACATTTTTCAAGGGAACGGGGCTTTTCCGTCTCAAAATAACGGTGCCATTGAGCACAAAAGGCATTAAAACAATAAAAATCTTGTTGATATTTTCCCCTGAAACTGATACTATAAACCCGCACGTAAAGAAATGCGAAAAGAGGGATAATATGTCAAAATCTCCCGACTCTGTAAAAAAATCACGCAAAAAGCTCTGCATCATCTCAGCCATAGCAGCGGCGGGTCTGTTGCTTGCCGCAGGTCTCGTGATTTTCCTAAAGCAAAATAAAAAGCTCGAAACATTGGAGCTGACACGCCAAGGGGAGCCAAACGGCGTCATCGCCATCCCCGAAAACGCCTCTCAGTTGGAAGAATATGCCGCAAGGGAGCTTGCGGACCATGTCAAACTGGTCAGCGGGGCGACGATTTCGATTGTCAATGGGGAGCCCGATACCAAGGCCATGAAAAAAGACGAGGTGATGATCTGCCTCGCAACCCCCGAAAGCTACAATGAGCTGTCTAAGAGATATGCCGACGATTTGGCATTTCTCGCCGGGAGCGATGGTTTCGCCGTCCGCCAAAAGGGCAATATCATCTACATCTTCGGCGAAAATGCGGGCGGTACCTTAAACGGAGTGTATGATTTTATCGAGTCAAACCTCGGTGTGCTCTGGACACGGGCCATTAAGCTTGGCACCCTCTACGACCCCATGCCCACCATCACCGCCCAAAAGGTGGACTATCGAGAAAAATCCCCCTTCAACATCAGGGGCTGGCATCTCTGCGGCTTTGGCCCCGAAGGGCAGGCGCATTCGGACCCCGGCACGGAGATCATGCTCTCCCGCAACAAGCTAAACGGCAAATTTGCGGAGTTTGGCAATCTGGCCTTTTGGGACTGGCAAAAATCCATCGGCATTGAGCCTGTCAACCTGGGGCACAGCCTGCACCACTGGCTCCGAACCAGCCTCTACTATCAGGGTCTTGAAAAGGAAAGGCAAGACGCCTGCTGGAACACAGACGGGCTTGGCAATCCAATCGAGGGTTTTGGGCATTTGAATTTCTGGAACCCCGATGTGGCCATCGCCATAGCAGATAGCCTGAACGCCTTTTTGGAGGAGAGGGACATCAACTACATAGGTGTCGGCATAGAGGACACCGCCGACTTCAAACAGGTCCCCGAGGAGCGGGAACCCTTTGAATACGCCCCGGGGCAGTTTGTGCAGCCCGGCGATGAGAAATTTCTCTCCACCGTCTTTTATGCCTTTATGAACGATGTGGCGCGCATGGTGAGAGCGGAGCACCCCGAGGCAAAGCTGACCACCTTTGCCTATCTCTTCACGGAGACCCCGCCCTATATCGAGCTGGAGGAGAACATCACCATTGTCATTGCGCCCATCTTTGAGGACATGAAATACAGCGTGGCCGACGACAGTTGTTATCGCAACAGCCTGATAAAAGACAATATGCTGGAGTGGGAAAAGTCCACCAAAAATGTGTTTGTCTACAACTACTACGGCTGCTATCCCAATGCGCATGACGATTTTGAGCGGCCCATCTCCAAGCGCATCCAAGAGGACTTGCGCTTTTACAGGGAGCTCGGCTTCACGGGGCTGCTGCCCGAGGGACATGTGGACAACGAAGTCGACCTGTGGGCGGTGGGAACACTCACCATGTGGCTCTATTCCAAGCTCGCTTGGAATCCCGATGCGGACATAGAGGCTCTGACACGGCACTTCTGCGAAAAAGCATACGGTGCGGCGGCAGAGGATATGTTTTTATATTACCATCTCCTGCAGGAGACCTGGGACAACAACGCAGCCCCCGTGAGCAAACTCACAGGCAGGGACAACCCCGTGAGCTGGAACACCCCGACAACCTATTTTGTCAAGTATTTCTACGGCGACAAGGCCCACAACGCCCTGATGGGCGATGCCCTCATCCGCGCCTGGGAAAAGGCGGACGATCTCCAAAAGCAGCGCATAGAGCCGATCAAAAAAGCCTTTGAAAAATTCGCAAAGAGATAAGAGCGGTTCTGTAAAATGCGGTGTTGTAAAACAATAAAAAACCCAAAAACCAAAGCCCCAAAGGGAACAAAATCTCCCTTCGGGGCTTTTCTTGATGCTAAAAACATCAGATGTTGAACCGATCATAGGTTTTGTAGCAGTCCAGACACAGCTTTTTGTCTTCGCAGATCCGAAGCCAGTTGGCACCTGTGTTTTCGCCGCAGCCATCGCAGGGAAAGGAGCCAAAGAGGCGAGCTCTCTCAGGCAGAGCTATCGTCACCTCTTTTATGTCAAATAGCTCCTTTGGATTGCTGCTCTGATAAAACTCAAAGGACTCATCCCTGGTCATTTCCCGCGGTTTTGGCTTCAAGACCAGCCGCACAGACTTGCCTGTGGTGCGGTTGTAGAAGGAAAAAGCCTGCTTGCCCCGCATGCGAAAGAGGAGATTGCCCTTGCCGACGGAACAGCCGAGGATAACCTGAATGGCATCCACGCCGCAGGCGTCGTTTTCGCTGACACAGACCACTTTTTCATCCTGCGAAAAATCCAGCTCCAAAAGCTCGATGGCATAGAGGGCTGCCTTGTATCCGATGGTCAAGCCCGGGCAGATATGCCCGTGAAAAGCCGCGCTTTTTCCCCATAGTTCTCTGTTTTTGTCCATATTATTGTCCTCCGCACTGTTGTGGCACTATTATTTTTGTATTTTGATATTTGATTATCTCCACTTTCATGTCATATACGCTGTCGATGGCCTGCGGTGTGAGCGCCTCTATGCCGCCAAAGGAGTGCACACGGCTCTCTTTGAGGAAAAGAAACTTGTCGCAGTAGCGGGCGGCGAGGTTGAGGTCGTGTATGACGATGGCCACCGCCATATTATGCTCCGCTGCCAGCTGCCTGACTTTGTGGAGCATCTCGTGTTGGTTTTTGGGGTCGAGATTGCTGGTCGGCTCGTCGAGCAACAAAAACATCGGCCGCTGGGCCATGGCTCTGGCAAGCACAACCTTTTGCAGCTCTCCCCCTGAGAGCTCGTCGAGATAGCGCGCGCTGTATGCAAAAAGCTCAAGGTTTTCCATCACCTCGGAGACAATGCGCCGATCCTCCTTGCCGACATCCCACTTTATATAGGGTTTTCTGCCGAGCAAAATGGCATCAAAGACCATGGTGTGGGAGCTTGCTGTGTTTTGTGGGACATAGGCGATGTGCTTTGCCATCTCGCGCCGCGGCAGGGCATACATATTTTTCCCATCTATCAAGACGCTGCCGCTCTTGGCTTTCAGTATGCGGTTGATGCATTTGAGCAGGGTGCTTTTGCCCACACCGTTGTTGCCGAGTATGGCAAGGCAGTCGCCGCCCTGCAGCTCAAAACTCACATCGTCCAAAACGGTGTTTTTCGAGCCTTCGTATGAAAAGGATATATTTTGCACCTTTATCAAGCCCTGTTGCCCCCTTTCAGCAGCAATATCAAAAACACGGGCGCCCCGAGAAAGGAGGTTATGGCGCCGACGGGCAGGATAACGGGGGAGATGATGAGGCGGCCGAAAGTGTCCGCCGCAAGCAGCACCAGGGCACCCGCAAGGGCGCTGCAGGGTATGAGAAATCTGTAGTCATCCCCGACAAAACGCCTGACCATATGGGGCGCGATGAGGCCGACAAAGCTGATTATGCCGACAAAGGCCACCGCCACCGCCGCTGCAAAAGAGCATATCGCCATGCTTTGGAGCATCACGGATCTTGCGTTGACCCCAAGGCTTTTGGCTGTGTCGCTGCCGCTGCGCATTGCGTTGTAGTTCCAGCGGTTCAGCATAAAATATGAAAGGGAGAGAAACAAAATGAGGGCAAGGACAAGTATCTCACGCCGTCCCACGCTGCCGAGATTTCCAAATGTCCAAAAAACAACGGCGCCAAGTTTGCTCTCATCCGCAAAATACTGCAGCAGGGCACTTCCTCCTGTGAAAAGGGAACCAAGGGCAATGCCCGCCAGCACCAAACCGCCGGAACCGAGGTCTTTTTTCAGCTGTGAGAGCAGGATGATAACCACTGTGGACAAAGACCCAAAGACAAAGGCACAGAGGGTGACGATATAGGGGTTGTTTACGGCGACGGCCACATTGGCAGCTCCACCGCTGACAACACCGCCGCCAAAGACGGTGATGCCGATGGCAGCACCGAAGGCAGCTCCTTGGGATACGCCAAGTGTTGAGGCGGAGGCCAGCGGATTGTGCAGCACGCACTGCATCACAGCACCCGAGGATGCCAGGAGTGCGCCGACAAGCATGGCAGCGGAAACCCGCGGCAGGCGGATGCCAAAGATGACGGTGTTTGAGGCACTCTCACCTCTGCCCAAAAGGGTTTTGATGATCTCGCCCACGCTTATAGAGATGGAGCCAAGGGCCATGGCATAGAGCGCCAGAACCAGTGTGAGCGCGGCAAGGACTGCAAGGGTCAGGCGCTTTTTATATATCTGCCTATCATAATCCGGCAGGCCCTTTTGCCCAAGAGACCTCATTTGGCCTCTCCGAAGTCAATGGGGCCGTAGTGCGCGCCAAAGTCATTTAAAACGGACATATAGTCCTTGGCACCGAGGAAAAAGGAAAAGATCTCATTTGCTTTTGCGGCGGGATCAACATCCGCAAACTCCTCGGGGTATAGCACGGAGCCGACAAAGTAGCAATTTGCCAGGGATATCTCCACATTGGCATAATAGCTCGTTGAGCTGGGATATTGATAGATATGCCCCTTATCAAAGGCCTGCAGCTGTGAATAAAAGGCGGGATTGGCTTTGACATCCTGCTTTACAAGGGCGACACCGCCAAAATCGCAGAAAATATAGTCCGCGTCCCAGGCCAAAATCTGCTCCTTGTCCACCTCCACCGCTGTGGAGTTGTCGCCGACAATGTCCTGCTCTGCCACATTTAGGGCATTGACTGCGGCGAGGACTTGGTCTTTGATGCGCACACCCTCTATGCCGTGGGCGCCTTTAAAGGTGGCGGCGGCGGAAAGGGCAGTGGGCTTTTGTCCCTCGGGGATGGCGGAAGTCCGTTGATTGAGATCTTCAAGGCAGGTGTCCATATATGAAATGAGAGCATCTGCCCGCTCTTCCGCACCGCAAATTGTGGCTATGGTCCGCAGGGATTGGTTGTAGTCCTCCTCAAAGAGATTGCCCATGGCGACAGAGACGACGGGGATGCCCGTCTGCGCCTCAAGCTGCTTTACGACATCGGCGGTGTAGGAGCAGATGATCACATCGGGGTTCTGTGCGAGGATGAGCTCGGGGTAATAGTCGGTGTTGCCGCCTGCATCTGTGCCGACAATGGGCACAGATGCCCATATATCCCGCGCGGCATAGGCATAAGCCGTCAAGGGGGTGATGTTTTTGGGGTCAGAGCCGCTGAATCCGACCACTTTGTCTGCAATGCCGAGGTAGACGACCATGCGCGGCACATTGGACAGGGCGACGATTTTGTCCACCTTGGCAGGGATCTCCACGGAGCGGCCAAGGGCATCTGTTATTATACGAACTTCGGTTTGTGTGGATTTTGGATCGGTATCCAGCACCGCACAGGCGCCAAGGACAAATATCAGAGCGGCGGTCAAAAAAATTGAGATCAGTTTTTTCATCTGTTCTTCTCCGTATTTACTGTGTATTTGACTCGTTCTTTTCGAGCCTTGAAAGGACATCCTCCAGCGACAAGTTGTGTTTGCGGGCAATATTGGCGATGTCTTCGTATTCGTATTTATAGCGCTCTGTGCCATATCCCTGCGCTGTCTTTTTCCTCACAGCACCAAGGGAGGTTTCTAAGAGCTTGCTCTCGCGGGCCAAAGTGTGGCGGTTGAGGGTCTCTTCGCGAATGCCGAGGGTTGTGGTGTGTTTGAAGATGAGGGCGATCATCTCATCTCGTTTTGCCTCACGGCACATGATACGCAGCTGTGTGGCGGGCCGTGACTTTTTCATCCCGATGGGGATTGTATACACATCGAGGGCGCCCCCCTCAAAGAGCATCTCCATGGCAAAGCCGATGGCCTCGGCGCTCATATCGTCGATGTTGCAGGACAGCTCGACTATCATGTCAGAGTTATCGGCCGCTTCTCCGAGCATTGCCCGCACGCAGTTTGCGGCTTCAAAATCCTTTTTGCCGCACCCATATCCGATTGCCAGGGTTTTCATGATGGGCATATCGCCAAAATGGTGCACATAGTGCTTCAGCAAAGCGGCACCTGTGGGGGTGCAGAGCTCTCCGCGAATCCTGCCGCCATAAATAGGCACATCCTGCAGGATAAGGGCGGTGGCGGGGGCCGGCACGGGCAAGATACCGTGGGCACACTTGACCTGACCGCTCCCCACATGGACAGGCGAGGCGACAACTCTCTTTGGGGCAAGTCTGTCCATCAGCATGGCCACAGCGGTGATGTCGGCAACGGCGTCCATCGTGCCGACCTCATGGAAATGAATTTCTGTGACGGGCACACCGTGCACCGTGCTCTCAGCTTCCGCTATAATCTGATAAACGGCCATGATGTCATCTTTGATTTTCTCCGACACGGGCAGATGGCCTCTCACTATGTGTTCGATATCTCTCAGAGAGTTGTGGCTGTGGTCACCCTCGTGGTCGTGGTTGTGATCGTGACCGTTTTCGTGCCCGTGATCGTGACCGTGTTCATGGCTGTGACTGTGCCCATGTGCATTGTCGTGATGGTGGTCACCTTCATGCTCATGCATGTGGTCTTGGCTTTCCTCTTCTTGGCCGTGGACACTCACAGATACGCGCGTGCCGCTGATGCCGTTTTTGACCTCGGTTTTCTTTTCGTAGACAACCCCCGGTATGCCCAGGGCGTTTAGCTCCTGCAAAAATTCGTCGGGATTTGGCAGCAGCTCCAGCAGTGCCGCCGTGAGCATATCGCCCGCGGCTCCCATCGAACAGTCAAGATACAGTATTTTCATCTCTTTACCTCCATGTGATTGATCATACTCGCAAGATAGCCCGCGCCGAAGCCGTTGTCTATGTTGACCACAGACACCCCGCTGGCGCAGGAGTTTAACATTGATAGAAGTGCTGCCAATCCGCCAAAAGCTGCCCCATATCCCACAGAGGTCGGCACAGCAATGACGGGGCAATCCGCCAACCCGCCGATCACGCTGGCAAGGGCACCCTCCATGCCCGCAACGGCGACAATGACCGTGGCGCTCATGATGTCGTCCATGTGGGCAAGGAGCCTGTGCAACCCAGCCACACCCACATCATAGAGCCGCACCACCTCATTGCGGAGAAACTCGGCGGTGAGTGCCGCCTCCTCGGCAACGGGGATATCGCTTGTGCCACCCGTCGCCACCACAATTTTGCCGATGCCGTCTGCGGGCAGGGTGTTTCCGAAAATGCCGATTTTCGCCTCGGGGTGATATGTCAGCGCAAAATGGGAGGATATATCCGCTGCAGCATCGGGGGAGAGGCGGGTTATGAGGATGGCGCTCTGTCCGTTTTGGGTCATGCTCTCCATGATACCCACAATCCGCTCGGGTGTTTTGCCCTCGCCGTAGATCACCTCCGCCGCACCTTGGCGCACTTTGCGGTGCAAGTCGACTTTTGCATATCCTATATCGGCAAAGGGCTTTTTTTTGATGGCAAGGAGCGCGCTCTCCACGGAGAGCTCGCCGTTTTTTACGGATTCTAAAATGGCTTTGATGTCGTTTTTCATCCTCTTCCCTCCAAATCCAGTAAAATTGTCAGGTAGTGTTTTTTGAGCTCCATTAAGACAAGCTCTCTGTTTTGAATCAGCTTTTCAAATTGTGCCTCCGGCAGTTCCAGCTTGGCAGTTTCGCCGCATACGCGCACCCTGAAATCGGAAAACCCAAGGGAGAAGAGAGCGTCCTCCGTGCTTTGAGTGGCCTCCAGCTTCTTTGCGGTGATCGGCTCACCTGTCGAGATCCTCGTGGCAAGGCAGGCATAGGCAGGTTTGTCCCATGTGAAAAGACCTGCCTCCTTTGAAAGCCTGCGTATCTCTGCCTTGGAAAGCCCGCATTTTGCCAGGGGAGAGAGCACATTGAGCTCTGCAAGCGCCCTCATGCCCGGGCGGTCGGAGGCATCGTCGGAGGCGTTTGTGCCGTCAAGCAGGGTGTCAAAACCGTCTTTTGCGGCAGCCTCTGCAATGGCGCCAAAAATCGCCTTTTTGCAGTGATAGCAGCGGTCTTTAGGATTTTTGGCCACCGCATCCAATTCCAACACATTCAGCGGTATGACTTTTATGTCCGCCTGAAGTTCCTTGGCCAATAGGCGGGCGTCATTTAGCTCAAAGTCCGGCTGAAATTCGGATTTAACATAGTAGGCGCGCACCTTTGCGCCGTATTTGATTGCCGCATACAGCAGATAGGCGGAGTCCACACCGCCCGAAAAGGCTATGGCCACTTTCGGGTGTTTTTTGAAAAATTCGGCAAGTGTCATAAAAACCTCACATAAAAAAGGCATGCAGATCTTCCTTCTGGAAGATTGCATACCTTCGAAAGTATACATATTATAAAGGATGGGCATTTGGGGCTATTTAAAAGACAATTCACGCTCGTGCGACAATTCGTTGTTGTGCGACAATTCGTTGTTGTGCGACAATTCATTGTCGCTCGTCAGCTTCGTGCTGAACCAAATCCACTTTGGACAGGCATATTATACTACAAGCCCCTCCGCAAAGTCAAGGCAGCTCTATGCTAAGCAGCGGTGTTTGCCAACCTGCTCCACCACACAGAGCATGAGTTTGCTGATACCCAGGTCATCTACGCCCACGACTATGTTGTCGCAGTGGTTGATGGGGATCAAAATGCGCCTGGCACAACTCTGCCCGACGGCGCGGGCCATGGTGGGGGTGATTTCGCCGAGCAGGGCATCTGCTATCACTATGCCGATGGGGCCGATGATGATATCTGCTTTTTTGCACCCCACCACAATGGCGTTTTCCCCTGTGGCGGCCAGGTCCGCTCCCGCCTTTAGCATGGCGGAGGTGGCGATGCAATTGGTGCCGACGGCTGTGATTGTCATTTCGGGAAACTGCCTTTTGACCGTGGCGACAACCTGCCTTCCGATACCGCCTCCTTGAGCATCTATGACCAATATATTCATGGGAAAACCCCTCTCTAAAATTTTAAAATATACTTATCTGAAATCAAATCCGCAAAAACAAAGGCAAATCAGATTCAAATATGTGGTTTTTATATTATACTTCTTTATATGAATATATTCAAGACAAAGCTCATGGGAGCAAGTTCAACAGTTCCCGGCTCTCCTTTAGCTCTCTTGCTCTCTCCCTGTAATCAGGCATGTGTTTTTCCACCTCGGCCCAAAAGGCGGGGCTGTGGTTTTTGTGCTTTATGTGGCAGAGCTCGTGGATTATCACATAGTCGACAAGCTCTTGCGGCGCCATGACGAGCCGCCAAGAAAAGTTCTGGCTGTTGTGCGCCCCGCAGGAGCCCCAGCGCGCGCGCGCATCGGAGAGGCGCAAATCCCCATGGCGGAGCGAGAGCCGACTTGCTAAGTCACGCACTCGCGGAAAGATAAAGGCCTTTGCAAGCTCCTTGAAGTAGAGCTTTAGCTCCACCTCGGTGTAGTGCAAGGGGAGCATGAGCGTCCCGCCTGTAGGAACGCTTTGGCTGAGAGTGTCTTCTGAAGGTGGGCTTCCCACAATGGCCGGCTTTTCTATGTTTGCCATTGTTATGGAGAGCAATGTGCCAAGATAGGGCACAACGCCGCCCTGTCTCACCTCTACGGGCTGATATTTTTGCCGCAGGCTCGCCACCAGCTGTTGTTTTTCCTCTATCCAGCTCCGCTTTTCCTCCACCAATTGCTCTATCTCAGCTATCGTGGCATCCCTTGGAGCACGCACGGTGAAATTGCCGCCCCTGTCGATGACAAAGGCGATTGTTTTTCGATTTGAACGTATGATGTTGTATGGCGCTTTCTTCATATATAAAGGCTGCTCCCTTGGATGCGTGTTTTGTTAATTATATGCCCGCACAGATAAAAAGGCAAGGGCCCCGCCATATGTGGGGGCCCTTTGCCTATCTCATGCCGAAGTTGTCGGCAAGCTGTATCCTATTTGTTGAGCGAATCGTCGAGCATCTGCTGTATGACCTCATTGTGCTGCTCACTCACCATGGAGGGCAGAACTTCGCCGAGCCTGACGGGGTTGCTCATATTGTCTTGATAGTATTTCCAAATCGGATCGGTGATTTTCAGATTGTTCAAAATCGTGTTGGGCAAAATCAGCTCAAGGAAGATATCCCAAGACTCATCATCTCTGAAAACCTCTCTGGCAGAGTCGTGCCAGCCGTCGTTGGTCATGATCTCGCCCCAGGCGTTCATGGCTATGATGCTCTTTTCATAGTCTTTGTTTGTGCTGAGCATGCACCAGGCGTCCAAATCGGGCACAATGTGCACATAGGTTTCGGCACGCGGGCCCATGGGCAGGGGGATCAGGCCGTATTCGAACTCACACTCCTCAAAGATGGGCTCAATGAGGTGTCCGTGGTAGAAGGGGGAGAAGGCCACATCGCCCGCAACAAACATCTTGCGCAGGTTTCCGTTGCCGCTCTCGGCAGCCCTGACAATGCCGCTCTCCTGCCAATCCTGCAAGAACTCCAGGCCTTCTATGACCCAGGGGTTGGTGAAATCCGCGGTCCATTTGCCGTTTTGGAGGTTGATTGGCATATAGCCGTTGGTCAAAATCTCCGAACCGAAAACCCAAGAGCCGCTGCCAAATTGGTCTTGTTCGCCATCGCCCGTGGTGTCCTTGGTGACAGCTCTGGCAATGTCGAGGTATTTCTCCCAGGTCCACTCCTTGGCGCGCACTATCTCGTAGAGCTTTGCCTTGTCGTAGCCCTCGGGGCTTGTGATGTGGTCATTGACGCCGAGCACATAGCCAAAGACAGCCACGTTGAACTCGCCGTTGGTCAGCACCGCCCAGATCTGGTCGTTGAACTTGGAGAGCTGGGTGTAGTGCTGGTCCCATCTTGTCTCATCGTAGGCGTTGAACCCCGCTTTGACAAGCTCGTCCCCATCCAGGGGCTTTAAATAGCCCGCAACAGACAATGGGAAAAAGTCTGAATGGCGCGGTGCGACAAAGTCGCCCCATTTTTGGTTTGAAGTCACATATGTCATGATGGTTTCTGTTTTGACAGATCCCGGCAAGAGGCTCAACCTAAAGTCATACTTGTCTTGTATGTCTATATAGGCTCGGAGCCATCTGTCGTTGAGCTCGTTGAGGCCTACTTGCGGTGTGAACTTGCCGATATGTCCCGCCACGAGGGTGAACTCATAGCCGTCCAGGGAGATTTGCGGTTCCGTCTCTGCTTCTGTGGTTGCTTCTGTTGTGGTGGTTGGCGCATCCGTCTTTGCTGTTGTTGCGGCTGTCGTGCTGCCGGTTTTAGCCGTTGTCCCCGCAGGTTCGCCCTCGCCGCCGCAGGCCGGCAAAAAGATCAGGCTGACAAGGATGATTGCAAGGATAACAGGCAAAAATCTTCTTTTCATACATGTGCTCCTTTCAAACTAAAACGTATTGTAAAGTTAAATGAAAGTTGAAGACCCGGACTCCCTTCTGGTACAATGG
>CAYTOF010000059.1:4660-13836 GCA_964439435.1 uncultured Oscillospiraceae bacterium | reverse complement strand
GCCCTGCGCGGTGTCACTATGCGGGCTTGGTCGTCCGCACTTGCCCCGGCAAAGCGGATGCCCGGTGTCACGATGACAAAATCCTCTCCGCAGAGCGCCTTTATGTCCGGCACTTCCAGCGCGGAGCAGACAACACCGTCACAACCGGCGTCCTTGGCAAGAAGTGCCAGTTTTGAGGCCACCTCCTTGGGCGAGTGGGGCACCATGAGCTCTTTTTGCAGAACCTCCTCCGAGGTGGAGGTCAAAACAGTCACGGCTATGAGCAGGGTTTTCAGCCCCGATATCTGCCCGAGCCCCTCCTTTGCCGCTTCCATCATCTTAGATCCGCCCGTGGCATGGATGTTTATCATGTCCGCACCCAAATCGGAAAGCACCGCCGCCACGCTTTTGACGGTATTCGGGATATCGTGAAGCTTTAAGTCGAGGAAAACACTGTGTCCTCGCTCCTTTAAATCCCTCACCACAGAGTGCCCGGCTCCGTAATAGAGCTCCATGCCGACCTTTACATAGGGTCTGGCATCGCCAAGGCTGGATAGAAAAGAGAATGTCTCTTCTTTTGTGGGGAAATCCAGTGCTATAATCAAATCCTTTGCCATATGCCCTCCTTTTTTTCTGTTTTTCTTTTCAAATGTCAATCACATGCCCCCACAACGGAGGAAAGGGACTCTATACCAAGCTCCGACATGAGCCCCGGCAGCTCGTTTAAAATATCCCTGCAGATATAGGGGTTTTTCAGATTGGCGGTGCCGATCTGCACGGCGCTCGCCCCGGCAAGCATCATCTCCAAGACATCCTCCGCACTCGATATGCCCCCCATGCCCATGATGGGCAAGTTCACCGCCCGATGGACACGGTAGACCATGTGCAGGGCCACGGGCAGCACGCAGGGCCCCGAAAGTCCGCCGGATACGTTCTTCAAAATGGGGGTTTTTCTCTTTATGTCTATCCTCATGCCAAGCAGCGTGTTGATGAGGGAGAGCCCGTCTGCTCCTTCCGCCTCACAGGCCTTTGCCATCTCCACTATGTCGGAGACATTGGGGCTCAGCTTCACATATAGGGGTTTGCTTGTCGCTCCTCTGGCAGCACGCACGGCTTTTGCGGCGCTCTCAGGATCCGCTCCGAAACTCAAACCGCCGTGCTCCACATTGGGGCAGCTTATGTTCAGCTCAATGATGTCTGTTTCGGAGCTTTTGTCCGCTTTGGCGCAGTTGCTTGCGTATTCGCCCAGGGAAAAACCGCTGATGTTCAGGATGATGGGTTTTTTGTAGTGCGAGCGCAGCACCTTGAGCTCATTTGCCAGCACCGAGTCTATACCCGGGTTTTGCAGGCCGATGGCGTTGAGCATGCCGCAGGGTGTCTCCGCTATGCGGGGCTGGGGGTTGCCAAATCGCTGTTCCCCAGTGGTGCCCTTGACGGAAATCGCTCCGAGGATGTTCAGGTTGTAAAATTTTTTATACTCCGCGCCGTAGCCAAAGGTGCCGCTGGCGGGTATGATCGGGTTGTCTAAATTTATATCTCCAAGTTTTACCGCGAGGTCTGCCATACTATCTCCTCTCTTTTGAACACGGGGCCTTCCAGACACACGCGTTTTTGTCCCGGGGTGTGTTCGCAGGTGCAGCCCATACAGGCTCCAAAGCCGCAGCCCATGCGCGACTCAAAGGAAAACTGCAGGTCGGTCTTCGTCTTTTCGTATATCGCCTGCAACATACCCATCGGCCCGCAAGCAAAGACATAGTCATGGGTCTCTGTCATGGCGTCTGTCGCCAGACCCTCAAGCCCTGTAGTGCCGTCCACCGTGGTGATGGTGACGTTGCAGCCGAGGGCTTTGAATTCGTCGGCTAAAAAGACCTCGTCTTTTGTGGTGAAGCCCAAAATCACGGAGGGCATAATGGGCAGGCGCTTTGCCAGGCCATATAGGGGCGGAACCCCCGAGCCCCCGCCCACCAGGAGCGGTCTTTTGGTGTCTACGGTTGTGTCAAAACCGTTGCCGAGCCCCGTCATGATGTTGAAGGTACCCTGCTTTATCTGTGAAAAAGCTAGGGTGCCGACGCCCACGACCTTGTAGATTATGTCAAAGCCGCTCTCATCCCAGTCACACACGGAAAAAGGACGCCGCAGGTACAACCCGGGAATCTCGATGTTTGCAAACTGCCCCGGTGCTGTGAACGTTCCCTCACCTTCAAACCGCGCAAGGTAAGTGTCTCTGGCGATTTTTTTGTTTAGTGTCATTAAATAATCTGCTATCTGCATGTGTTTTCCCGCCTGTATCTTTTCTAATCCGAGTCGATGGTGGATATGCCCAGGGTGATCTCCTCCAGCACATCCAACAAGACTTTCACTGTTTCCAAAGCCGTGAACACCGTCACATTGTTTTCCGCGGCGCAGCGGCGTATCTCATAGCCGTCGCTCATCTGCCCGGGGCCGCCGATGTCGGAGGTGTTGATGACATAGGCGATGTGGCCGCGTCGGATGGAGGAGAGAATTTCATCGCTGCCCTCGCTGATCTTCATTTTTGTGCGCGTCTTTATACCGTGCTCTTTTAAATACCGTGCCGTTCCCCCCGTCGCCTCTATGTTGAAGCCGAGGTTGTAAAATCTCCGCGCCAGCGGCAGTGCCGCTGCCTTGTCCTTGTCCGCCGCGGTGATGAAAATCGTGCCGTAGTTTGACACATTCATCCCCGAGGAGCGCAGCGCTTTGTATAGGGCGCGGGTCAACTTGTGGTCATAGCCTATCGCCTCTCCTGTGGATTTCATCTCAGGGGAGAGATATGAGTCCATGCCCCGCAGCTTGGAAAAGGAGAACGCCGGTGCCTTGACATACCATTTTTTACGCTCGGGTGCCACACGGCAGTCAAGCCCCTGCTCTTTCAAGCTCTTGCCCAGCATCACGCGGGTGGCGATGTCCGCCAAGGGATAGCCCGATGCCTTTGAGATAAAGGGGACTGTGCGGGAGGAGCGGGGGTTGACCTCTATGACATACACCCTGTCCTGCCCGTCCACTATATACTGTATGTTGTATAGTCCCAGAATGCCTATGCCGAGGCCCAGCCTTGCCGTGATGTCCACAATCGTGTCTTTGACCTCGGGGGAAACGCTGAATGTGGGGTAAACGCTGATGGAGTCTCCCGAGTGGATGCCCGTCCGCTCCACATGCTCCATGATGCCCGGCAGAAAAACATCCTTGCCGTCGCACACGGCGTCCACCTCAAGCTCCTTGCCCTCGATGTATCTGTCCACCAAGACGGGTCTTTTAGGGTCTATCTCCACGGCTTCCGTTAAAAATCTGCGCAGGGCATCTTCACAGGCGACAATCTGCATGGCTCTGCCGCCCAGCACATAGCTTGGGCGCACGAGCACGGGGTAGCCGATGTCGGCGGCGGCCTTTACGCCCTCTTCCACACTTGTGACGGCGCAGCCCTTCGGTTGGGGTATGTTCAGCTCCTTCAGTATTTTTTCAAAGGAGTCCCGATTTTCCGCTCGGTCGATGGCCTCGACGGAGCTGCCGATGATTGGCACACCCTGGTCGTGCAGCACAGAGGCGAGGTTTATCGCCGTCTGTCCGCCCAGGGACACAATGACCCCCAGGGGGTTTTCCAAGTCCGTCACATTTAAGACATCCTCCGCTGTGAGGGGTTCAAAATACAGCTTGTTGCCCACGGCATAGTCCGTGGAGACGGTTTCGGGGTTGTTGTTTATGATGATGGCCTCATATCCGAGGGCTCTGATTGTTTTCACCGCGCGGACGGTGGAGTAGTCAAACTCCACACCTTGCCCTATGCGTATGGGTCCCGAGCCAAGGACGACAATTTTTTTGTTTTTGCCGGGCTCCGATTCGTTTTCATACTCATATGTGGAGTAATAATACGGTATGTCCCGCACAGTGCGCCCTGCGCACATGTCTATTGTCTTGAAAACAGGCTTTATGCCGTGGGCCAGCCTGAAATGCCGTACATTTTCCGCATCGGTTTTCCAGAGCTTTGCGATATAGGCGTCGGAAAAGCCCATGCGCTTGGCTCCGAGCAGAGAATAGGGGCAGTTCACGGTGCTTTCCAGCTTGGTCTCCTTTTCGACGATGTTTTTCAATTTGTCCAGGAAAAACATGTCGATTTTTGTTTTAAAGGCGATGCGGCCGGCATCTGTGCCGCGGCGCATCAGCTCCGCTATGGCATATATGCGATCATCTGTCCCTTCGCAGATGTACTCCATCAGGGCAGACCGATCGTAATTGTCGAATTTTTTGGAGTGGATGTGGAAGACACCCGTTTCAAGGCTTCTCACGGCCTTTAAAAGACTCTCCTCAAAGGTGCGTCCTATGCCCATGACCTCACCTGTCGCCTTCATCTGGGTAGAGAGACGGTTGGACGCTTGGGCGAATTTGTCAAAGGCAAAACGCGGTATCTTCGTCACGACATAGTCCAGGGAGGGTTCAAAGCAGGCAAGGGTGCCCGCCAGGTCGATTTCGTCCAACCGCAGCCCGAGGGCGACTTTTGCCGAAACCCGTGCGATGGGATAGCCGGTTGCCTTTGAGGCAAGGGCCGAGGAGCGGGAAACACGGGGGTTCACCTCGATGATGTAGTAGTCAAAGGAGTGAGGGTCCAGCGCAAACTGAACATTGCAGCCTCCCTCTATGCGCAGGGCACGGATGATGCCAAGGGCGGCATCCCGCAGCATGGCATATTCTTTTCCCGAAAGGGTCTGGCAGGGCGCCACCACTATGGAGTCACCCGTGTGGATGCCCATGGGGTCCATGTTTTCCATGGCGCAGATGGTGATGGCCGTGTCGGAGGCATCCCTCATGACCTCGAACTCTATCTCTTTGAAGCCGCGGACGCTCTTTTCCACCATGACTTGCCCTGTCGGGGACAGGGAGATGGCGTTTTTGGCTATGTCTTTGAGCTCTTCTTCGTCGTTTGCAAAGCCGCCGCCTGTCCCGCCCAGGGTAAAGGCGGGGCGAAGCACCACGGGATAGCCGATTTCCAAAGCTGCGGCGGCGCATTCGGCTTCGCTGTGGGTTATGATTGAGGGCAAAACAGGCTCTCCGAGGCTTTCGCAGAGCTTTTTGAACAGCTCCCTGTCCTCTGCCTGTTCTATGCTTTCAAGGTCGGTGCCGAGCAGTTCCAGATGGCACTCCTCCAGAATGCCTTTTTTGGCAAGCTGCATGGCAAGGTTTAACGCTGTTTGGCCTCCGAGCCCCGGCAACACCGCATCCGGACGCTCATATCTGACGATTTTCGCCACATATTCCAGGGTGAGGGGCTCCATGTAGACCTTGTCGGCGATGTCTGTGTCTGTCATGATCGTTGCGGGGTTGGAGTTTACCAAAACAACCTCACAGCCCTCTTCTCGCAGGGCAAGGCAGGCCTGTGTGCCCGCATAGTCAAATTCCGCTGCCTGTCCGATGACAATCGGACCCGAGCCGATGACCAAAACCTTTTTTATATCATGGCGCTTTGGCATGCTGCGCTCTCCTTTGTTGTAAGTGTGATAAATTCTTCATATGGGTCAAACCCCGCAGAGCTATGGGAGGGGTCGGGATAATATGAAACAGATAGGATCTTTTCTTTCGGGCATGAAAGTCCCTCCACCGTGCCGTCTTGCAGGTCGATGTGGGTTATTTTCAGGCCTGTATCCGCAAGGGTGTCCTTGTCCGTTGTGTAGTCGTGATTTTGCCTTGCTTGGAAAATACGCCCCGTATCCTCACATCGGACGGGGCTCCAACCGTGGTGGCCTGTCTTCATCTTGTATATCTCCGCGCCAAAGGCAAGGGCTATGAGCGCCTGCCCGAGGCCTATGCCGAAAAGGGGCATTCTCCCCCGCAGACTGCGTATGAGTTTTACAACACCGGGTACATCTAAAGGGTCGCCCGGCCCATCTGAAATGACCAGGCCGTGGGGTGCAAGCTCCAGTATCTCCGAGGGACTTGTGTGCACGGGCAACACCGTGACATTGCAGCCCTGTCTGCCAAGGTCTTTTATGATGCCAAGGCTCACACCGCAATCCAGAACGGCGATATTTGCCCTGGCGGCGGCGGTTCTCGCATACCAACGTTTTTTACAGCTCGTCTTGACCTGCGCGTCTTTGGGGTATTCATAGGCCTCTATGCGCAGAAGAGCCTCGTGTAGCGGTGTCTCCGCCGAGGTGAGCAGGGCTTTTTGTGTGCCCTCCGCGGCGATAAGGCGCGTGATGGCCCTTGTGTCGACACCTCGAAGCCCGGGGATGCCGTGCTCTTCCATGACTTCGTGCAGGGTTTTTGTGTATCTGAAATTGCTCGGCGCCGTGTTGTGTTCTCGCACGATGAGCGCGCCGAGGTAGAGCCATCTGCCCTCATAGTCCTCATCTGTTATGCCGTAGTTCCCCACGAGGGGATAGGTCAGGACAACTGCCTTTGCAAAATAAGATGGGGAGGAGATGATCTCCTGATATCCGACCATGGAAGTGTCAAAGACAAGCTCACACAGGGCGTCTTTTTCTGCGCCGAATCCCCAGCCGTAAAACTCCTGACCGCCTGCGGTCACAAGCTTTCGCGTGCAGTGTTTTTTATATTTTTCTGTCACCGCCCCCATGCTTCCACACCTCCGTACAGCGTTAGCAAACACCTACCCTGGACTTTCATGCCCTCAAAGGGAGTGCTTTTGCCCTTGGACAAAAATGTCGCGGGGTCAACTCTATATGGTTTGTCCAGGGAAAACACCGTCAAATTGGCGGGTCTGCCCGTATTTATGCCGTATTCCAGGCCGAATCTGCGGCCGGGCGCCTCGGACATGAGGTAAATGAGCTTTGGAAGCGAGATCTCACCTGTGAGCACAAGGCCTGTGTAAAGCACGGCAAAGGCACACTCAAGGCCCGAAACGCCGTTTTCAGAACCTGCCATCCCTTTTGCCTTTTCCTCCGCGGAATGGGGCGCATGGTCTGTCGCTATCATGTCGATGGTGCCGTTTTTCAGCCCTTGTCTGAGCGCCTGCATGTCCTGCCTTGAGCGCAGCGGCGGGTTCATTTTGAATCGGCCGTCGTCTTTCGTGTCCTCATCGCACAGAAGCAAATGGTGAGGTGTCACCTCGCAGCTCACATCCAAGCCTTTTAACTTTGCTTGCCTGATGAGCTCTACGCTCTCCTTAGTGGAGATATGGCAGGCATGGTATGCACAGCCCGTCTTTTCGACAAGGGCCAAATCCCTTTTGAGCTGCATGTACTCGCTTTCGGAGGAATTTGGGTCATAGTCTTCGTCTTGAGCGTGGGCGGCTATGATTTTGGAAAGAGCTTTGCTCTCCCACATGGCCTCCTCCATCAGTTCGTCGCCCTGCACACCCGAACCGTCATCCGAAAAGCCCGCAACCTGGAGCGCAAGGGCGCGCATGTCTGAGAGGTTTTCCCCTTGTCTTTTTTCTGTGATTGTCCCAAAGGGCATCACTCGGATTTTGGCGTGCTTTGAGAGCAACAGCAGTTGCTCGTCAAGCCCGGCTTTTCCGTCCGGCGGCGGGGAGAGGTTTGGCATCGAGCAGATTGTCGTATATCCCCCACGCGCCGCGGCAGCTGTGCCTGTTTCTATTGTTTCCTTATATGAAAAGCCGGGTTCACGCAGATGGACATGTACATCTGCAAAACCCGGGAAAACATATGCGCCTTTTAAATTGAATGCTTTATCATAACCGCTTGCCGGCATGTGTGGGGAGATATGACCTATCATCCCACTGACAACGGAGATGTCTTGCCTGCTGAACCGGCCGTCTTTAAAAATCGTTGCGCCTTTTAACAGTATTTTCATCACTTGTCACCCTTTATGTTTTTTGGTTACCGCGCATCTTTATCTGATATATGATATCATAACAGGCCCTCATTCGCAAGTTTTTTTTAAGATGCGGTATTTGTTTTTTGAAAAGAGCAAACTCTCTCCCACTCCGAAAGGTGCTGTGCAAGGTGCTGTGCGAGGCTCTTGTTCTTCTCCTAGTGAGGGACTTCAATTCTCTCTTTGTGTGGGCAGCACCACGTATTGTGTGTCGTGCCTTACCGCATAACTCCCGAAGAGCCCTTATTCCCCTCTTTGGAGGGGTGCCCGAAGGGCGGGGTGGTTTCCCCACCCCGTTACGATTGCGCTATACTTTGTCTCTTGCACCTTGAAATACTCCCTTTTCCCTCCCGATGATGGTTCGAAAGACGTATACCGGCAGGAACTGGGAAGCACCACCCCGTCGCTACGCGCGCGTGCGCAGCACGCTGCCCTCACGAAGGAGAGGAATTTTAAAAACGCTGCTCCTCGAAATATTATCAATATAGCAGCCCTTTCCCCTCTTTGGAGGGGTGCCCGCAGGGCGGGGTGGTTTCCCCACCCAGTTACGATTGCGCTATATTTTGTCTCTTGCACCATGAAAGCCCTTATTCCCCTCCGAAGGAGGGGAATTTTAAGGGCGTTGCTCCTCGAAATATATCAATATAGCAGCCCTTATTCCCTTCCCTGTGAGGGCAGCGCCGCGTTTTGCTTGTTGCACCATGAAAGCCCTTATTCCCCTCTTCGGAGGGGTGCCCGCAGGGCGGGGTGGTCCCCCCTCCCAGTTACAGTTACGCTGAATTTTGTCTGTTGCACCATGAAAAACTCCCCCGGTATTTTGCGCTGGGGGGAGTTTGTATTTGATGTAAACCTGTGTCTTTTTCTGTATTATATGCCGGCTTCTTTTGCCAGTTCTTTTAAAAGCACCAGCGTTTCGGCGAGTTCTTTTTGGGGGTCTTGGAAGCTGCATTCAACGCTGATGCGGCCACTGTAGCCGGCCCTTGCGAGCCCGTCAAAAAAGTCTGAATAATCGATGCCATCGCCCTTTGCCGGGCTGATTCGGCCTACCGGATTGGCGATGTGGGTGTGTATCAAGCGTTCGCCGCAGCGCGCAACGACATCTCCGCTTTCTCCGCCGAGATACAGATGATAGAAATCCGACAGGATCATGAACGCTTCTCTCTCCACATCTTCCATGAGCTGCAGACCGTCTTCTTGGGTGATGACGATATTTGTTTCTTTGGCGTTGAGGGGCTCAAGCGCTATCAAAAGTCCGTTTTCCTCCGCTTTTTTTGCCGAAAGGCGTCCGACTTGGATGAGCTGATGCCAGGCCATGGCCCGATCAAAATCCTCGGGCATTCTGTGTGTTTTTTTGTTGTTAAAGACCACCGCCTCGACGCCAAACTTTTTAAGCC
>CAYTOF010000059.1:0-4562 GCA_964439435.1 uncultured Oscillospiraceae bacterium | reverse complement strand
CACTTTGATGGAGGATTTTGTATAAAATGAGACCAACTCCTCAAAAGCTTCATCCTCCATAGCGGCTATCTGCGTCACATGTCCTTCAATATAATCATATCCAAGCTCCGCCACCATTGCCGCCTTTGACAGATCATAAACAACTCCGAATCTCATATGTTCCCTCCGCAATGTATTTTTTATCTTATAATCAAGCCCAAAATCCTCAGTTTGCCTTTTTTAGTCATGTCCTCCGCTTTTAAAACTCTGAATCTGCCTTTGCCTCTCACCGAGAGCATATCCCCTGTCTTTATGTTTGTTTCGGGTTGTGTCTTGCAGATGTGGTTGAGGCTTACCATTTGCGCGCTCACAAGCTCCTTTGCCCTCTCCCTTGAAAGACCGTATACCTTTGCAACCACAGCGTCAAGTCTTGGAGAGGAGACGGTAAATGCAATCTCTTTCCCTTCTTCCTCCGATTTTTGCACGCTGCTTGGTTCACAGGGTTCAATGTCTATGTGTTGTGAGCCGACTTTTATGAGGCTTTCTTGCAAAAACTTGGATATATCGCAATGAATCAGCATTGTGGCACAGCCTTTGCCGACAATTATATCCCCTATGACCTGTCTTTCCAGGCCAAGGGATAAAACCGACCCCAAGATATCCCTGTGTGTCATCTCGGCTATTTTGTGGTGTTTTGCCCTTGGCGTAATTTTCAATGCGCAAATCGGATAATTTGGATTCTCTTGCACCGGCGCGACTTCTTCGGGCACACAAATGGGAATTGTCCTCTCCGCCCCCTCATATCCTCCGTCAAAAACAATGTTTATCCGAGCTTGCTTTGCTGCGTTTTTCATAAACAGCGCCTCGGCAGGTGTCAAAAACTTGCCGCAAGCAATCCTGTTTGAATCAGATACGGCTTTGGCAAGGTCGAAAAGACGAGCGGCAAGCAAATTTTCCTCGGGATTTTGACTTTTTGCAATCGGTTTTTGAGATTTCATCTATTTTTCTTTCGTTTTTATTGTCTATATTTTATCACTTTTCAACCCATGAGGCAAATTTTTGCATCATGGGTTTATTTTCTTTGTGCGCATATTTTGAATTGTCCTTGAGTTAGACATTTGTATAAAGGCGCAGTTCTTTACGCCATTATACACCAAGCAGTACCATCCGGGTCAGAAAAGGCTGCCCATGGGGACGGATAGCACCACACTTCAATCATTTTTTCATAACAGAATCAAGGTCTTTTAGTAATTGTATATATTGATTATAGAGTTCTTTTCCTGTATCCATATCACCCATATTGTCATAAGCTGCGACCTTTAACAGCAAACAGATTGCATATTCACGAATTTCAACAAAATTTTCAGGTTTTACTTCCAAAAGCGGAGGGGTATTTTCATCTAAAGCTTTGATAATATTTTCATATCCTTCTTTAGTTATTTTGTCATGTTCCTCTAAAGCAGTCAGCCAATTCGAATAAGCATCATTGAGAATTATTTTATTGTATAATTTGGGAAATACCTTGTGGAAATCATTGTATTTTTCTGCGTAAATATACGATAAAGCACTCTCAACAACTATAATTCGATAAGTTTCCTCTGCTGCGAGGGTTTCATCTTGATTTTCGGAAATAAACAATTGATTTGACTTTGAAATCTCAACAAAACCATTTAATTCGGCAGCCATCGGCAAATATATCATCATTTTATCATAATCGTTGGTTTCTATTAATTTTATTGATAATTCTATCAAATTGGCCGCTGTTGGCTTCTTTTTATACTTGTATTCAGATATCGGTATTCTAAATTGGTAAATTACGACACCTATAATAATCAACAGTAAAAATATTACGATAAGAATCAATACCGCTTTTTTTGTTGGCAATTTTCGCTTTGTCATTTTTTCACCCTCTATTAATACACAATGTCCCAACCAATTTCTACTAACAAGATATATCACTCCATGGGGTTTTTAACAAAGATGATGGTATCATATTGACCGTTAAAAAGAGTATCAGTCCCTTTGTCAATAGTAACAATTAGTTTTTCAGGATCGAATTTACATGTTCCTTTAAATAATAATCCGCCTTCGGAATCCGCTTTGTAAATAAATATTGATCTACCACCATCAAAGCTTACTTTAATCTTAATAGTTTTATCGTCTAGAATAATCTCCCCATTCAGAGACTTTTGTGTTTTTGAATTGTCATCGTCAGCTGTTAATACTTCAAACCAAATATTAACGGTTTCAGAAGACCATTTTGATAGTACATAATCTGTTGGTCTTTCGCCTTGGTGAGGATCCCACATTCCCGGAATATAGTCTCGAAAATCAAAACCATTACATGCCGATAGCAGTAAACACATTAAGACCATGCCGATAACGCAAACAGTAGTGTGCCTTTTCATAGAATTTACCAACTGCCTTTTTTGTCGTAAACGCCTATAAGGTAAAGGGGTTTGGCGCCGTTGGGTTTGATATAGTCAAGGAAATCACCTATAGGCATCTCTTGGCAGTCAACACTTTTTCTGTTTTTGTCGTATAATCCTGTGTTGTAAAATTTAAATGATCCGCCAACACCACCTTTTCCGGTTCCAATACCTGCTGCATAATGCATGGATAAGCTTTTTGCTTTTTTAAGCAGCACTATGACCGATTCACACAATTCAGCCTTGGTCTCCCATGATTTTGTGTTGGGACCGGCTATAAAGACATGCCGAAATTTAAATCTCATATAGAGTGCAAGTGCCCATGGGTTTACGCCGAGTAGCCCGCCTGCATTGAGACCGCCGCTCAATATGATGCCTTTTTTTACATTGTTAAACTCTATTTTAGAGCTTTTTGATAACAAGACATTGTAGGCGGCAATCACCCCGCATCCATTTGCCGCAATACTTCCAAATCCAAATGAAATATCCTTCATTTTTTTGCCGTCAATTTTATAGTTGCCATACTGGTCGCTGATATACTTAGAGGCATAATCACCGGCATCTGTCATATTAATGGGATTATCCAAACTATACGCAGACATGTTTTGCTCCCTTCCTTTGCCCGGTCGTCACGTATGCGTCCGCGTTTATAAATCTGCCCACTCTCGGGGCGTAATATCGGGATTGCAGGTAGTAGAGTCCTGCCGTAGCTGCAAGCAGCTTCAATAACCGCGGTGCGGATCTCGTCTTCATCTGGCAGTTTGACAGGCTGGTAGCGATAAGCGGTTCGATTTACACTTAGCACCCGGCAAGCCCGCCGCTCTGTAATGGAGAGGTCCCCTACCACTTGTGCGACGGCCGCGTTGCGCTTTGCCGGGCTTACCGGTTTTTTGAGTTTACATCCTTAAGAATTGCGTTATCCAGGCTCAAATCCGCCACCAGCTTTTTCAGCCGCGCGTTTTCTTTTTCCAGCTCTTTCATTCGCTTTGCATCCGAGGTGTTCAAGCCGCCGCACTCTTTCCGCCAACGGTAGTAGGTCTGCTCAGTGATATCCGCCTGACGCGCTGCCTCTGCGATTGTTTTCCCCTGTCCGCAAAACAGCTCGATTTCCCGTAGTTTTACGATGATTTGCTCTACTGCGTTCCGTGTTTTCGGGCATTTTGTCCAGCTCCCTTTTTGTCAGTTTAGCATATTTTGACTAACATTGGGAGTGATGCAAGGATCGAGGGCTGGGGCAGTAAAAATTTTATTTTTACAGTGCATCATTGATACTTGTCAGCTTGCATATTAAAGATTTGTGCATATTTTCCGCCCTTTTTCATCAATTCAGCATGAGAACCTTCTTCAATTATTTTTCCGCTATCAAACATATATATTTTGTCCATTTCGCATGTTGTTGAAAGCCGATGCGATATGACGATCACAGTCTTTTCCTTTGCGTGTTTTATGAGATTAATATTAAGATCGTGTTCCGCCTTTGGATCAAGTGCTGCAGATGGCTCATCCATTATTGTTATGTCAAAAGGAGAAGCAAAAACCCGAGAAATGGCTACCTTCTGAGATTCACCGCCAGACAGATTAACACCATCTTTATAAAACTCTTTTGTCATTTCCGAGTAAATCCCATTAGGCAATGTTTGCAATTTGCTATTAAAACAAGCATTTTCCAACGCATATTGTATTCTTTTTTTGTCCGTTTTTTCGCAGTTGTCACGCAAAACATTTTCCGAAAGAGGCAATGCAAAAATACGGTAGTCTTGCAAAACAATCCCTATCCTCGAATGTAAAGAGTTATTGTCAAACTCTTCAATGCTTTTCCCATTATACAAAATTTCTCCCTGAACGGGATTGTAAAGATGTAAAATCAAATTAATCAATGTGCTTTTCCCAGCTCCATTGTATCCGACAATTGCTATCTTTTCACCACAATTAATTTTCATATTTATGTTATCCAAAACAATCTTGTCAGGCACATATCCAAAAGATATGTTTTTTAACTCCATAGATTGAAACGAGGGAGCAGCTATGTTTCCTGAACGCACCGCGGGACGATATGACATATACTTTCTCATCTGTCCAACATACAGCCCGTGTTGACTATTGACCCACGCCCGCTCTATCGGACACGGAGTTACGCTACATAGCTCTGTTTTT
>CAYTOF010000058.1:0-13868 GCA_964439435.1 uncultured Oscillospiraceae bacterium | reverse complement strand
TGCCCTGCAAAGATGAGTTCTTCTCGGAAGCGTAACCTGTAGAACGAGTCAAGGAGCTTTGGGGAGTCAATATATGAGTTGCGGTGCATGACACCATATCTCAAAAACTCCGCCAGTCTCAGAGCGGGGATGAGCGAAAACACTCTTTTTTGCTCGGGGAACAACAGGTGTGTTTGAAAGCCCACAAGGTTGTAGACACTGCCCGCAACATTGTCCCGCCGCAATTGAACAACCGCCCAGGGCGTTTTGCCTGTTTTGGGGTCCCTCAGGCCGACGGGTTTCATCGGGCCGTATCGCAAAACATCGACTCCGCGCCTCGCCATCACCTCAACGGGCAGGCATGCCTCAAACACACGCCCGTCTTCAAATCCGTGCAGGGCCACTTCACGCGCCGAGGCAAGCTCGGACACAAAGTGTTCATACTGCTCCTTGTCCATGGGGCAGTTGATATAGTCCGGGTTTTCATCGTCATAACGGGAGGCCATAAACGCATTCTCCATATCGATGGAGTCAACGCTCACCAAAGGCGCACTGGCGTCATAAAAAGATAAAAATCCCGCTCCGATGGTTTGCGATATGTTTTCAGCTAGGGCATCGGTGGTCAAAGGGCCCGTGGCCACTATGGTCATCCCGTGGGATGGCAGAGTGTCCACTCTTTGACAAATTCTTTCTATGAGAGGATTTGTGTCTATTTTTTCTGTTATATATGCGCAAAAGGCGTTTCTGTCGACCGCCAATGCACCTCCCGCTCCGACTCTGCAGTGCTTTGCCGCCTCCATGACAATGCTTCCCATCATCTCCATCTCGGCCTTTAAAAGCCCCACGGCTCCGCTCAGGGATTCGCCGCGCAGAGAGTTGGAGCACACAAGCTCTGCCAGACAGTCGCTTGTGTGCGCAGGTGTGCGTTCTCTTGGTTTCATCTCTATAAGCTTTGTCTTGACTCCGAGTTTTGCACAGGCTAGGGCGGCCTCACATCCCGCAAGGCCACCGCCTATGATTGTGATATATCCTTCGCTCACAGTTCCTTGTCCTCTGCGGGGTTGCCCACATCTGCCTGTTTGGCACGGCCCCGTGGTTTGTATTCGCGCTCATAGCCGCAATCCGGCATGGCACAGTGGATCTTTTTCTCTTCTCTGTTGAAACGCCTAAACAAGGGTTTGCCGCAACTTGGGCATGGTTCCGCCAAAGGCACATCCCATGTCATAAAACCGCAGGTCTTTCTGTTTTCGCAGGCAAAGTATTTTTTGTTGTTTTTGGATCTCAGCTCGATTATCTTGCCGCCGCATTTGGGACATATACCCGGTGTTTCGACGGGGATGGGTTTTGTAAACTTACATTCGGGGTAGTTGGGACATGCAAGAAACTTTCCGTATCTGCCCGATTTGACAATCATATTTGCGCCGCAATTGTCGCATTTTTCGTCGGTGACTATATCGGGCACCTCTATCTTGACATCCGCAAGTTCAGCTTCGGCTTTTTCAAGGTCCGCTTTAAAGCTCTTGTAAAATTCGCCGATAACAGCGCGCCATTCTTTGTTTCCAAGCTCAACTTCGTCAAGCTGCTCCTCCATGCCGGCTGTGAAGTCCACATTTATGATATCTGTAAATTTTTCTGTCATGAGCTCTGTGACTATCTCTCCCAGCGCCGTGGGTTTCAACAGACGCCCTTCCCGTTCGACATAATCTCTGTCCAGTATCAGGCTGATTGTGGGTGAATAGGTCGACGGCCGCCCGATGTTCTTCTCCTCCATCGCCTTTATAAGAGCCGCCTCTGTATAGCGAGAGGGGGGCATGGTGAATTTCTGTGTCTGTTCTATATCCTTGTAGGTGAGCTTGTCGCCTTCTTGTATATTGGGCAGGCAATCGCTCTCCTCTTCGTCGGTTTTGACATCCTGTGTCTCTTCGTAAAGCACGGTATATCCCGCAAACAACAGAGTTCGCCCATTTGCCCTGTACAGATAGGGACCCGAAGCTATGTCAAGCGCCACCGTGTCATATATCGCAGAGGACATCTGGCAGGCGATAAATCGCTCCCAAATCAATTTGTACAGTTTGTAGTGATCCGCCGAGAGCTGTGTTTTCAAAGCTTCGGGGGTGAGCTCTGCGTGCGTCGGGCGGATAGCTTCATGGGCATCTTGGGCACTGCTCTTGTTCCTGTAAATGCGCGGAGCATCCGGAATGAAATTGTCGCCGTATTTTTCTGCGATAAAGGCCCTGGCCTCGGATATGCTGTCAGGGGACAGACGGCGGGAGTCGGTTCGCATATAGGTTATCAGGCCTGTCAAACCATAGGAGGCAATGTTCATACCCTCATATAGGTCCTGGGCAAGCTTCATCGTTTTTTTCGTGGAAAAGCTCAGTTTTCTTGAGGCTTCTTGTTGCAGGGTCGAGGTGATAAAGGGGGCATAGGGATTTGCCAGCCTTTGCCGTCTTCTTATTTCTTTTAGCAGAGGTTCAACGGAGGTGGTTGTTTTGACAATTTCATCCGCCTGTTCTTTGTTCGTAACGGCTAGCTTTTTGCCGTCGGAGACAAGGCCGTGAAATCTGGCTGTGAAATTCTCATCCGGACAACGCTCTGCCGCAAGCAGCATCTCTATTGTCCAGTATTCCTCAGGCACAAAGTCCCTGATTTCGTTTTCTCTGTCCACAACAAGCTTTGTGACCACGCTCTGAACTCTACCCGCAGACAGACCTTTTCGGACCTTGCTCCAGAGCAGGGGGCTTAGCTTATAGCCGACGATTCGATCCAACACACGCCTTGCTTGATATGCGTCCACCAACTTGTTGTCGACGGTTCTCGCTCCCTTTATACCCTCTTTAACAGCTTTTTGTGTTATTTCATTGAAAGTAACGCGGTTTTTTGCGTTCAGGTCCAGTTTCAAAAGATTTGCAAGGTGCCATGCGATGGCCTCTCCCTCGCGGTCAGGGTCTGTCGCCAAGACCACTTCGTCTGCTTTGGCAACTTTGTCTCTTATTGCCTTTATGGCCTTTGCCTTTCCTCTGATGGGGATATACTTTGGTTCAAAATCATTTTCCAGGTCAACGCCCAGTGTGCTTTTGGGCAAATCCCTCAAATGACCCATGCTTGCGATGACTTCATAGCCTTGCCCAAGATATTTTCCTACGCTTTTCGCCTTTGCAGGCGACTCTAAAATAACTAACTTTGCCACTTTAACATCCTTTTCTATTTGAGCCCGAAAATATTGCCGGGCCTGCTGATTATTTTGCCTTCAAGCTCCAAAATTGTCAGAGCTGCGTTTATCTCACTTGACGACACATCCAGTATCGCTATTATATCGTCTTGATACATATCTCCTTGTGTCAGGAGGGACATGATGTTTTCACTCAAGCCGCCCGTAGTGCTGTTCTTTGTTTTTTGTGCCCCGTCAGCGGTTTTTTCATCCTTGGTCAGAGCAGCTATTGTCGGATACCCCGGAGTGTATATCTTCCTTGCTTTCCTGTCACTGCTTGGCACGTATTCGTCTTGCCCTTTGGAGGGTTTTGCATCTTCCGCCACCGTGTCTAAAATCTCCGGATAGAGCGGGAGCAGGTCTTCCAAGATGTCCAAATAGGAGCTGACAAGCTTTGCGCCTTGTTTTATGAGCTCGTTTGTGCCCGATGACAGGGGGTTGTCTATATTACCCGGAACGGCATACACCTCTCTGCCCTGCTCCAGAGCATGGGAGACGGTTATAAGCGCGCCGCTGCCCTTTGCCGCCTCCGTGACGAGCACACCCTGGGACAATCCGCTAATGATGCGGTTGCGTGCGGGGAAATGAGCCGCAAGGGGTTTTGTGCCCGGCGGGTACTCGCTTACCAGCGCACCCCTGCGGGGTATATCCTCATAAAGAGCTCGGTTTTCCGGAGGGTAGCAGGTGTCAAGGCCGCAGCCCAAAACCGCAACGGTGGGCTTTAGCGCTTCCAGTGCCCCGGAGTGCGCCGCGGCATCACTCCCAAGTGCCATGCCCGAGATGATGATGATACCTACCTTTGACAGATAATAGGAGATCTCCTTTGCCGCCAACAGCCCATAGGGCGTGGATTTGCGTGTCCCGACAACGCCGATGGAGGGGTACATGTCCAAAGGGGGCAGCTTTCCTTTTATATACAGCACGATGGGTGGGTCATATATGGCGGCAAGCCGTTCGGGATAGGCGGCGTCTTGAAATGTGACGATGTTTATGCCATGTTTTGCGCAATCTGATAAAATCCGCTCAGCTTCCCGCAGGTCTTTGTTCATAAGCGAGGTCATTTCGCCCGCTCCGATGCCCTCTGTCTTTTCCAGGGTGTTTTTCTTGGCGTTGTAAATCTCCAGGGGAGATCCAAAACGCTGCAGCAAGTGCATTGTTGTCCCGGGCATCACCCCGTGCAGTCTCGACAGCCAAATCCAATGACTCAGGACCGACATCTTCATCTCCCCCCATTTTATAAAAGCTTAAAAACTCACGGTCATGCGCGTGATATGCAATATGATATGATGCCGGCCGCCACAGCTGCGTTTAAAGACTCCGCCTTGCCGCTCATGGGGATTTTCACAAATGCGTGGCAGAGCGTCCTGAGCGCATTTGAAATGCCCTTGGCTTCGTTGCCTATTGCCACGGCGCAGGGGGGCAAAATCCGGGATATGTCCAGCGCACCCTCCTCCAAAACCGCCCCATAGAGCAAAGTCTCAAGATTTTGCAGTCTTGTTTTCAGTTCGGCATAATCACAAAAATGAGCGTTTATACGAAATATCGCCCCCGCAGAAGCACGGACTACCTTTGGAGCGTAGATGTCGGCACTGGTCCCCGTGATATACAGGGCATCAAGAGAAAACGCATCGGCGCTTCTTATGATGGAACCCATATTGCCGGGGTCTGAAACTCCGTCCAGAACAAGATACCTGCCCTCCGGGCGAGGCTTTCCGTGGGTGGGAAAGGCCAAGGAAAAGACAAAGCCGAGGGGTGTGCTGACATCCGACACATATTCAAGTATGGCCGACGGTACAAAAAACACCTGCGCAGACCTTTTACGCGCTCTGCCAAGCAGGGCAGCGTCCGCGGTCTCATCATGGAGCAAAATGTCCAAAGACAGACCTGCGTCTAGGGCTTCATGGAGCAAAGTCCCGCCTTCGCACAAAAATTGCCCGTTTTTGCGCCTGTAACTTCCGTCTCGTGAGAGCTTGCGCATATGGGCGATTTTCGCATTCTGTCTTGAAATTATATCATGGGTTTTCATGCTCAATCCGCCTGAAAAGCCACAAGGCCTTCGAAAATTTCGCGAGCCTGTGCGTAGTAGCGCTCATCGTCTGTTTTGACAAAATAAGCTTTTGTCTTGAAGCAGCCATACAGTTGATTTTCGTCTGTCAATCCCAGTTTTTTAAACAGAGGCAGTTCCCCAAGGGGCACATAACCTTTGCTGCCTCCATACAGCGCGGCAAGCTCATGGTTAAAAAAAGAAGGGTCGGAGGAGGAATATATCTCCGCGTTCTTTTTGTCACACAAAAAGAACACAAATTCGTCTTTGTAAAGAGAGGTTGTCATGGTCATGTTGTTTGACGACACATTCGGATCCGCTGTGCCGCCCGTGGGGTTCAAAATAAGCTGCAATACATTTATTATGATTTGACCGTCTCCGTTGACATCCCCCAGTACATCGCCTATGGCGAGCTTGATGTCGTTTATCTTTTGCGAATCGATGACTTCGGAAACAGCTATGATGATGTCCGCATCGTTTTCAGGCTGTGACAGGGTAAGCCGCAGCATTGTGGCTCCGATCACTATGATCAAAATGGATATGAGTATCGCCCATTTATAATGATACCACAGCACATCGGTAAGCCAAGAGCGCAGCCCCAGCTCTTTTATTGTCCTTTTATCCCTGTCAGAACGCATAATCTTTCCTTTTTATAAATAATACCTAGTCCAGCGGTCTCATGGTCGGGAAGAACATGACATCGCGAATTGAGGCGGAGTCTGTGAGCAACATGATGAGGCGTTCTATGCCAAAACCTATGCCACCGGTGGGGGGCATGCCGTATTCCAATGCGTTCAAGAAGTCATGGTCTGTCATCATGGCTTCTTCGTCCCCCGCTCCCCGCAGCTGCATCTGGTATTCAAAGCGCTCTCTTTGGTCAATGGGGTCATTTAGCTCTGTGAAAGCATTTGCCATCTCCCTGCCATATATGAAAAATTCAAATCTTTCGGTCAGGTGGGGGCTTCCGGGTTTTTTCTTGGCAAGGGGCGATATCTCTATCGGATAGTCCGTTATAAAGGTCGGGGCAATGAGTGTCTCCTCGGCTCTTTCTTCAAATATGGCCCCGAGCACATCGCCCCAAGATGCGTTTTCGTCCACATTGACACCGATGGATTTTGCCGCTTTGCGAGCGGAGGGGGCATCCATGCCCTCTAAGTCAACACCTGTCACCTCTTTGACACATTGGCTCATAGAGACTTTCCTGTAGGGCGGGGCCATGTCGATTTCCGTGCCTTGATATGCAATTTCAAGTGTGCCGCATGCCTTCAAAGTGCAGCGGGATATGAGCTCTTCTGTCAGGGAGATCATGCCCTCGAGGTTGGTATAGGCCTCATAGATCTCCAGCAGGGTGAATTCAGGGCTGTGTTTTATGCCCACACCCTCGTTTCTGAACACCCTCCCCATCTCATATACGCGCTCCAACCCGCCGACTATGAGTCTTTTAAGGTAGAGCTCCAGGGAGATGCGCAGATAGAGGTCGATATCCAAGGCGTTGTGGTGCGTGACAAAGGGGCGGGCAGAGGCGCCGCCGGGGATGTGGTGCAACACCGGTGTTTCGACTTCCATAAAGCCGCGCTCTTCCAAGACATGTCTTATCTCCGAGATGATGGCGCTCCGTTTGATAAAGGTGTCCCTCACATCGGGGTTTACTATGAGGTCAACATAGCGCTGGCGATAGCGCAAATCCGTGTCGCGCAGTCCGTGCCATTTTTCCGGCAATGGCTTCAGAGATTTTGAGAGCAGCTTAAAAGAGCGCACATGCACACTCGGCTCTCCCATTTTCGTGCGGAACACATAGCCGTGCACGCCTATGATATCCCCTATGTCCATTTTTTTCAGCAGAGCAAATTCATCTTCTCCCAAATCATCGCTTTTCAAATAAAGCTGAACCTTTCCCGTGCGGTCCAGCAGATCCATAAAAACAACTTTGCCCTTGCCCCGCCATGCGGTTATCCTGCCTGCAACGGCGACATCCTTGCCTTCAAGGGAGTCAAATTCCTCATGTACGCTCAAAGCCGTATTATCCCTTGGAAATTTTGTCTGTTCAAAGGGGTCTCTGCCCAGTGCGCGGAGCTGGCTTAGCTTGTCCATGCGTATTTGTATAAGCTCAGGTATTTCTGTTGTCTCTTTCGTGTTTTTATTGTCTGTGGTTTCCGGAATGCAGCCATCGCCGGTTGTCATCTGTATCATCCTTTCAAAGCCTTTGCTCCGCTATATGTTTAACCCTCGCGCGGTTTTCTGAGGGGAAATAGTCTTATTCAATGCAGCATATTTTGCAGCGCGTCAAACCTTGAGGTGTGTGGTATTCCACCTCATCGTCTTTCTTTTTTCCGATAATCGCATGCCCCAGCGGAGACTCATCTGAAATGAGCATGTTGAGTGGGTCGGCCTCCTGTGAACCGACAATTTTAAAGGTGTCTGTGCTTCCGTCATCATAACACAGTGTCACAGAACTGCCTATACACACCTCGTCGGGAATGGCATCACTTTCACATATAATTTGATAGTTGGAAAGGATTGCCTCTATCTCCAACATGCGCGAATAGAGCTTTCCTTGTTCGTCCTTGGCATCGTCATATTCGCTGTTTTCGCCAAGGTCGCCAAAGCTGCGAGCTTCTTTTATGCGGCTTTTAACTTCTTTTTCTTTTACAGTTTTCAAATACTCAAGTTCATCCAAAAACTCGTCGTATTTTTTTCTGCTCATCTTATAAACCTTCGACATTTATAACTCCTTCTCATATTGTTACTTTATGTGCGGATACGATGGGCGATGTCTGTATTTTCATTTCTTTTGTTGGGTCTTGATATTATAATCGTTGCTCTACACAATGACTGATTAATAGATTATACATAAACAATCGGTTAAGGTATAAAAAAAAGCCAAACGTGCGCACAAGGCCTGTTTGGCACACCCTTGCGCTGCAACGCTTTGTCGATAATCGTTATTATAATATTATACAACCAAACTGTCAAGGTCTTACCACATCATATTTGTAAATTTTTGTCTATATTGCTGTTTATTTTTGTTTTAAAAAGGTATAATATTATGGATATGAGTAAATCCAAGCCACAAAAGGACGGTCACAATGAGTACATGGTGGTTGAAAATCATAGCGCTGCTCTCCATGAGTGCAGACCATATGAACAAGGGTTTTGGGCTCGGGGATCCGATCCTTGCTGTTTTCGGAAGGCTTGCCTTTCCTCTCTTTTGCTATCTCTCCTCCGTCGGCTTCAGAAAAACCCGCAGCAAAACAAGATATCTGCTTCGTCTTTTGGTGTGCGCTCTGATTTCAGAAATCCCCTTTGACCTCCTTTGGCACGGCAAGCTGCTGGAGTTTTCAGCCCAAAATGTGTGTTTTACACTCTTTCTGGGCGGGATGGCCTGCACCATGTATGACCACTTCGCAAAACACAAAAGCGACCTGCACAGGGCTGCGGGCATACTCCTTGCCTTGGTTTTCATCGCAGGTGCCTCTTTTTTGCGCACGGATTACGGCCTATATGGGGCAGGTCTGCTCTTTGTCCTGTATCTGTTTCCGCAAAATGCACTGCCGCAAGTTGCCTCTGTATGCGCCTTCGATTTTTTGCTCTGCGGAGTGCAAAGCCAAAACGTCTCGGAATTTTTCAGCTATACTCAGCACTTTTCCCTTTTGTCCATCCCCTTCATAGTGACAGCTTCAGAGAAAAAAAGCCGCTACCATAAAAACTTCATATTAAAATACCTGTTCTACCTCTACTATCCCGCTCACATGGCTCTCATCTATGCGATAAAGGTCATAAAGTAGATTGCCTCAAGTATTTGGATGATTTTTTCATATTAATATTATAAGGACACTCAAATGATAAAAATAACCGATGCCCACACACATATTTTTCCGGACGCCCTGGCCCGAAAGGCCGTCGCCTCCACGGGTGATTATTACAAGCTCCCCATGTTCGGCCAAGGCACGCTAAATGACCTGTTACAGCGCAACAAAGCCTTCGATGTCGGGGCATGCCTTGTCTGCTCCACAGCGACAAAGCCCTCACAGGTCTGCTCCGTCAACGATTTCATAGCCGATTGCTGCAAAAAAGACCCCTCTCTGGTGGGTTTCGGCACTCTTCACCCCGATATGGACAATTTGGAAATCGAAATCTCGAGGATTGTAAAACTGGGTTTGCGCGGTGTAAAGCTGCATTCCGATTTCCAAGGTTTTACCATCGACGGGGGCAGAGCCATGGCGATATATGAGATCCTCGAGGGCAAATTGCCCATACTCTTCCACATGGGTGACCAAAACACAACCCAATCCAAGCCCAAAAGCCTTGCCGCTGTCTGCCGGCGTTTCCCACGCCTCATGGTTATCGCCGCCCATCTCGGGGGGTATTCCGATTGGGACAATGCTTTGAACTGCCTTTCGGATTTCGGTATATATTTCGACACCTCCTCCTCCCTTGCCTTTTTATCACCAAAACGCGCAAGAGAGCAGATAAGAGCCTTTGGGGCAAGCCGCTGCCTCTTCGGCACGGACTATCCCATGTGGAACATCGGGGAAGAGCTCGCTTTTCTTGAAAAACTCTCCCTGACCGAAGATGAACGCGCGCTCATATTGTATAAAAACTTTGAAGAGCTCTTCGGCTAATGAAAGGTATTCAGAATGCATTTTGTCGACGCAAAAGGGATTTTATCCTCTAAAAACGGCATGAACATCTACCGCGGCTGCACACACGGATGCATTTACTGCGACAGCCGTTCGGTTGTCTATCAAATGAAACACGATTTTGAAGATGTCGAAGTCAAACAAAATGCCCCCGAGCTTTTGGAAAAAGCCCTGCGCTCAAAGCGCAACAAGTGCATGGTCGGCACAGGGTCCATGTGTGACCCTTATATGCACTGCGAAGAGAGGCTTGGGCTCACCGGAAAATGCCTCGAAATCATCGAAAAACACGGTTTCGGAGTCACATTGATCACCAAGTCCGACCGTGTCTTGAGGGATTTGGATTTGCTCATGGCAATCAACAAAAAAGCCAAAGTCGTTGTGCAGATGACACTCACCACTTATGACGAGGGCTTGTGCAAAATCCTCGAGCCAAAAGTGTCCACCACAAAAGAGCGCTTTAAGGCGCTCGAGGTGTTGCAGAACCACAATATACCGACCGTAGTCTGGCTCTGCCCCATTTTGCCCTTTATCAACGACACAAAAGAAAATTTGCTCGGCATATTAAAAATGTGTTTTGATTCGGGCGTCAAGGGCATTTTGTGTTTCGGCATGGGGCTCACCTTGCGAGAGGGCAATCGCGAATATTTCTATGGTCAACTGGACAGGCATTTCCCCGGACTGAAGCAAAAATACCACCAAAAATACGGCTATGCTTATAAAATCACAAGCGACAACAACGACGCCCTGATGGAGCTGTTTTATGCGCAATGCAAATCCCATGGTCTCATGAGCGACATCGAAGAGATTTTTGCCTATCTGCAGGCATTTCCCAAAGAGGCGGATTCACAATTGACCCTCTTTTAACCACCATCTATAACAGCTCAGACGCGCAAATAAAGAGATGCGGAAAGCCTTTTGGTTCCCCGCATCTCTTTTATTTGGTCATACGAAAAAGTCATTTTATTTTTCATCCAGCGCTTTTATAAAGGCTTCTTTTGTCAATTCGATGTCCTGCCACTCGTTTACACGAGTCACCCCGAGGTCTTTGGCCCTTGCAAAATAGTCCTCAATCAGGGTTCTCTTCAGCTCGGGATCCTTGCAGAGGTACATGCGGACATAGTCAGGGGCGAGCCTCTCTGTCTTGACGCGCTTTAGAACCTCGTCGTCGTCCGCCATCATCTCTGCACGGTCGAAAAGCTCGTCGAATGTGTCCAACAGCTCAGGGGTGAAGAAGCTTTCCGGCGGGGAGATGAATATGCCAAAATGCTGGCCGTCTGCCGTATTTGGAGCCGCCGCCGCGTGCAGTGTGTCGATATATCTGCGTATGGAGGGCGCTGCCATGCCGAAATACCCCGTCAAAAACTCATTTATGGCAAAATCCACATCATAAGACGGATCCCACAACAGCTTTGCGAGCACATATCCGCGCAGCGCATTCATTTCGCCGAATCTTGTCGTATAGCAGCCCTGTTCAAATATGCCCTTGACATTATGGCGTATGAAGAAGTTTATATTGTCTTTCAACACATTGAAGTTTGGAAATGGCATCAGGTAGTGAGAGAAGTCCACGACATAGTCCCACACATAGATGTTGTCGGCTATTTTTGCCCACGCTTTCATATCGTCCACAAAGGAGGAGTTGCGGCCTTTGCCGTCTTTTTGGATGTCAGTGCAGGTCTCAAAACTGTGCGCAAAACAGCATTCGATGCTGCAAAGACGGATGATCACATTTTTGCGCGGTTTTGTTATGAGTGGTGCTTTGCGTGTGTACTGATAGGCCAGGGTGTCTATATATCTGTCGGGGAACTCATCCTCAACTGCCTCCGCCACCGCGTTGACAAAACGCAGCACCGAACCTGCGGGAGAGCCCTCTTCCCTGTCCACTGCGCTGCACTTCTCACATTCACAATAGCCATGCCAGTCGTTTTGGGAGACCGATGCTATTTTTGCGTTCGGGTCTTTTCTGAAACCCTCTTTGACCTTTTCAATGACTATGGCCAGCACCTCGGGGTTTGAGAGGCAGAGCTGTGCATGCTCATGCTTTCGCACGCCGTCTATTTCAGAATAGTATTCTGGGTGTTTTTCAAAATACGCATTGGGCGGCACCATTGGGAAAAAGGTGTGGACAAAACCGTGATAGGCTATTTTTCCGCCATGCTTCTCCTCCAAGCGGCATGAGGCGCCGTTACATTTGTTGGGAGCCGCCGCAGAGGATTGGAACATATCCGTGAAAAAGGACTCGCGGTATTCAAGGACCGGCACAGTCCGTCTTTCAATTTCGGGAATTTCAACAGTCGATCTTTTGGGTATGACTTTGACATCGTGTGTAAACCAGCGACAGCCCAGATAGTCTTCAAAAAAACTGTATACGCCATAAAGCGTGCCGCGGACAGGGGAGCCGACTATCTTTATCAAATCCTCGCTTGCAGATATCTCAAAACCGTCATTGCCAAGTCCTGCGATGTTTTCGCCCCCGATGATTATCTGGTTGGGTGCACTTTCGCGGTACTCTAAAATCCTTATCTCAGCGCCGGATATCTCCTCAAAGAGAGACACAAACTCTGAGATTGCATACTCTTCACTGGGCGAGAGGCCTGTTTTTTTTGCGATATGCCATTTTGTCAATTTGTTCTCCGCAAGTATGATCATGTAAAATCCACCTTTCCTGTAGAGGGAAATCGCTCCCCATTTTCAAAAACATATTAACACAACCAAGGGTTGGTGTCAACGAATACTCGGCCGGCTTTTGTCGGTCAAGACAGCTGTTTTCTTGGCGTTTTGAAGGCTGCACACCGTTTTTAAGGTGCGGCCTCAATTGATGCCAGAATCGTGTCCTCATGAAATTTCAAGAGGGCATATGTGGCTCTCTTAAAGCTGCCAAAACCGTGTTTTTTAGCACTGCCCGGATTTACTATGAGCACTCCGTCTTTTCTGGAAATATCCGACACATGCGTATGCCCGTACAAAAGCACCGTCGCCCCGCGTGTTTTAGCGGTGCTTAAAGCGCGGGATATGCCCATTTTTACGCCCCTTGTATGCCCGTGCATGATCAAAAAGCTATGCCCTTCTATGCCTTGGCATATCACTTCCGGGAAATCAGAAAAATCACAATTTCCATTTACTCTGTAGACAACTCTCACCTCAGGGGGCATACAGGTCAAATCCACATCGTTGGCATGGTCGCCGAGGTGGATGACAATTTCAGGTTTTTCCTTTTCTATTATATTCCGCACGGTGTCTCTGTCCCCGTGGGAGTCCGATATCACTACTGCTTTCATATGCTCCCTCCTTTTCGCCGACATTCAATCTTGCCTTGAGCCTTGAATCTTTGCAAGGGCCATGCCGATATCCTTTGCGGACTGCAACACCTTTTTGTATTCGCGGGAGCGGCGTGACATGCTGCTTTCAAGGAAGTTGACGACAATCTCATTGTAGCGGGAGCCCTTGATGCGGATCAACAGGTCAAAAGACACTATTGTTTCCGCATTCTTTGTTTTGGATTTCTCGGAACTCTTTTCGAACATCCCGCCGCCGGGTGTTTTCCCCGCATCAGCTCTTGCCACTATATTCCCATTTTCCAAAAATTCAAAACTCGCCAGCATCTCGTTGTCATACACAACGGGCAAAACATCCAAACGGTTTTTTCTCCAGAACCATTTGCTGTTTTTCTCATCGATATAAAGGGCCATTTCACCGGCACTTATCACAATTGCCGTTTCAAAACCCGCTTCTTCGAGTTTTTTCGCCAGTATTTTCTGTGAGTCCGCACGTTTTTTTGACTGCATAAGCGGTGCAAAAGTGAAAAACAATGCGACGATTACAAATGCATATACAATTTCCATATCTGTACCTTTTATTCACTTTATTCGTTGCTCTTTTAGTCTATTATAACATATTTAGAATGCAAAAATAGCCGGTTTCGCTTATTAATAGCAAAAACACGGGTAAAATGTATTACAAAGACACAAAGAGATAATATTTTTTTGATATTGCT
>CAYTOF010000057.1:0-13927 GCA_964439435.1 uncultured Oscillospiraceae bacterium | reverse complement strand
AAAATATTGGAGCGTGTTTTATACTTTTCTCTGTATATAGTTACAGAACCCGGAGAGACCCCACTTTTGAAAAAGCAAACTCTCACTGAGAGAGAGTACCAAGATATGTACGAAAAATATGAAGATGACTTCAAAGCCGAGATGGGAGCAGAGGCTATCCAAAAACTTTTGGCCGAGATTGACGTAGATGCACTTTCGCGTCAATTGCGAGAAGAACTCGAAGAAGCAACCGGGCAAAGGAAAATGCGTATTATTAAACGCCTTGAAGTTGTCGATGCTTTCCGCCTTTCCGGAAACAGACCGGAATGGATGATTATGAACTGTGTTCCTGTCATTCCGCCGGAGATAAGGCCTATGGTGCCCATTGATGGGGGTAGATTTGCCACTTCAGACTTAAATGATCTCTATAGGCGTGTGATAAATCGTAACAATCGCTTGCAAAGGCTCTTAGAGCTTGAAGCCCCCGAAATCATAGTCCGAAACGAAAAACGTATGCTGCAAGAAGCTGTTGATGCCCTTATAAACAACGGCAGACGAGGCAGACCTGTTACCGGTCCAAACAACAGAGCTCTCAAATCGCTTTCTGATATGCTTTCGGGCAAACAAGGAAGATTTAGACAGAACCTGCTTGGCAAACGTGTTGACTATTCAGGACGCTCTGTCATTGTAGTGGGACCCGAGCTAAAGATATATCAATGTGGCTTGCCCAAAGAAATGGCGCTTGAGCTGTTTAAACCCTTTGTTATGAAAAAACTTGTTGAAAACGGCATTGCAAACAACATTAAAATTGCCAAAAAAATGGTGGAAAGAGCACGCACGGAAGTTTGGGATGAGCTTGAAGATATTATAAAGCAACATCCGGTGATGCTGAACCGAGCTCCGACTCTTCATAGACTTGGAATACAAGCCTTCGAGCCGGTGCTTGTTGAAGGACGAGCTTTGAAACTCCACCCCCTTGTCTGTACTGCTTACAATGCAGACTTTGATGGAGATCAAATGGCGGTGCACGTACCGCTATCTGCTGAAGCACAGGCTGAAGCACGTTTTCTGATGCTTTCTGCAAACAATTTATTACGCCCACAAGATGGAAATCCAGTCACTGTCCCGACACAGGACATGGTTCTTGGATGCTACTGGTTGACGATGAATGAGAATGCAGAAAAAGAACAATCCAGAGAGAGCAGCAAGAATTTTTCGTCTGAAGATGAGGCAAGAATGGCATATGAAATTGGACACATCGCCATTCATGAGCCTATTAAAATCATGCGTACAGGTGAGTTGGAGGGACAAAAATACTCAGCTCTCATCGAAACGACCATGGGCCGTGTTATATTCAATGAACAAATTCCTCAGGACCTTGGATTTGTAGATAGAAATGACCCGGAACACTTTCTTGAATATGAAGTTTCAACGACCACAGGCAAAAGCCAACTTTCAAAAATTATTGCCGGATGCATAAAAAAGCATGGCTTTACGACAACGGCAGAAGTACTTGATAAGATAAAAGAAATAGGATTCCATTACTCCACACTTGGTGCTATAACTATAAGTGTGGCGGACATGATTATCCCTTCTGACAAGCACCTGTTCATCGAAGAAGCAGAAGAAAAAATAATAAAAATAGAACAACAATACCGTCGCGGATTCATTTCAGCAGAAGAACGCGTGAGATTGACACTTACTGAATGGGAAAGCACAACTGACAAAATAAGTGATGCTTTGTTCAAGAATTTCAAATCCGATAACCCATTGAATATAATGTCAGAATCAGGAGCCAGAGGAACCCGAAGCCAAATCCGCCAGCTTGCCGGCATGCGAGGCTTGGTGAGAAATACCGCCGGCAAAACGATTGAAATTCCCATTAAAGCCAATTACCGCGAAGGTCTTACTGTGCTCGAGTATTTTACTGCTGCTCGAGGTGCAAGAAAAGGCCTGGCTGACACTGCACTGCGTACAGCTGACTCCGGATATTTAACTCGGAGACTGGTCGATGTGGCACAGGATGTAATTATACGCGAAGAAGACTGTGGCACAAGCGATGGAATTTGGGTTTATGAAATCAAAGATGGAGGACAAGTTATTGAGAGATTGGCAGACAGACTCTCTGGCAGGTATCTCATAGAGACTTGTGTGCACCCTGAAACAGGAGAGGTGCTTGCAAATAGCGGAACACTCTTAAGCGAAGAAGATGCAAAGCGTATTGTCAACAGCGGCATAGAGAAAATTAAGATTAGGTCGGTTCTGGCATGTGCATGCAGGCATGGAGTTTGTGCCAAATGTTATGGTTCAAACCTTGCAACCGGCGAACCCATGAATATGGGTGAAGCTGTAGGTATCATAGCAGCACAGTCGATTGGTGAGCCCGGAACTCAGCTTACAATGAGGACGTTCCACACCGGCGGAGTTGCCAGCAAGGATGCTGTGGACATAACGCAAGGTCTGCCAAGAGTTGAGGAGATGTTTGAGGCGAGAAAACCCAAACGAACTGCTGTCCTTGCGGAAATTGGCGGTGTTATAGATATCGAAAGCTCACGCAAAGCCTCAGTGCGCAGTGTAATGATTCAAGGTGAAGATGGAGATTCCAGAGTTTATCAAATTCCTTTGAGTGCGGGCATTTTGGTTGAAGCCGGCGATCACGTAAAGAAAGGCGACATGCTCAGTGAAGGTGTCTTGCATCCGCAGGATGTTCTCCATATACGTGGCGTAGAAGCTGTGGAAGACTATTTGATAAAAGAAGTCCAGAAAGTCTACAGACAAAATGCCATGGACATAAACGACAGGCATATTGAAATAATCATACGCCAAATGATGAGAAAAGTCCGCGTTGACAGCCCGGGAGATACAGAACTACTACTTGGCTCATATATTGATAAATTCGACTTGCTTGAAAAAAATGCCATGATTAAGCGCAGAAACGAACAAGAGGGTTTAACTCTAAAAGAAGCAGAATACTCACCGACTTTGCTTGGTATCACCAGAGCCTCCCTTGCAACTGATTCGTTCCTGTCAGCGGCATCATTCCAAGAAACCACAAGAGTCTTAACTGATGCAGCCATAAAAGGAAAAGTGGATCCTTTGCTTGGGCTTAAGGAAAATGTTATTATCGGAAAGTTAATCCCTGCCGGAACAGGTATGGAGAATTATACCGTTCAAAAAGATGAGGAAGCCGCTAAAGCTCACTACAACTGGAGAAGAAGTGGTGTAAACACAAAAGCAGATTCCGATGAGTTATTGTTAGATGACGAAGAGATGTCCGTTTTTGATGATGTTGGTGCAGTGTAACAGACCCAATGCAACGCAGCGGAGGAGTCCAAGCAACGATGTAGAGTGAATCCACAGAGCCATCCGAATTCTCCGAAAAGGCTAATTACAGTGTATTATCGTTACTAACACTTTGTTATAATCACGGGCGATAAATATTTCATTGACTAATATTTATCGCCGTGTTATAATAATTGGTGCTGATGAAATTTTAGAAAAGGAGGTGTGATATGCCAACATTCAATCAACTTGTCAGGAAAGGAAGAGAAAAATCTGTCTATAAATCTCCCTCTCCGGCACTCCAGCACGGTTTGAATTCATTGCGCAACATGCAGACAAACAAGTCTTCGCCGCAAAAGAGAGGCGTTTGCACGAGCGTGACAACAAGAACCCCGAAAAAACCAAATTCGGCTTTGCGTAAAGTTGCACGTGTCCGGCTTACGAACGGATTTGAGGTCACGGCCTATATACCTGGCATCGGACACAATTTGCAAGAGCACTCTGTTGTCATGATAAGAGGCGGACGAGTGAGAGACTTACCGGGTGTGCGTTACCATATTGTACGTGGTGCATTGGATACCCAGGGCGCAGCCAACCGTAAACAAGGGCGCTCAAAGTATGGAGCGAAAAAACCAAAAGCAGGAGCTACAGGTGGACGCTGATAAAAATTAATATCCCCATCCCTTAAAAGGGAGTGCTTTGCAGGGGTTAATATATCTATTAAACGGACGTATTCCCAACTGCTGCAGGGCACAAGCGAAAGACCTCGTTATCTTTCGAGTACCGATGAAATCATTATTATTTGATGAAGGAGGGAAGTTTAGTGCCAAGAAGAGGAAACGTTCCTAAACGTGAAGTTATTGCTGACCCCATATACGATTCGGTCACAGTCACAAAGCTTATCAACGGCATAATGTATGATGGAAAAAAGGGCGTAGCTCAACAAATCGTATACAAGGCATTTACAAAAGTCGAAGAAAAGACAGGTAAATCCGCCTTGGAAGTGTTTGAAGCTGCACTTGAAAACATTATGCCGGTGCTTGAAGTCAAGGCACGTCGACTGGGTGGAGCAACATATCAAGTTCCGATAGAAGTCCGACCGGAACGACGTCAGACACTTGGTTTACGTTGGTTGATTAACTTTTCACGCACACGCGGTGAAAAGACAATGGCCGACAGATTGGCCGGCGAAATCATGGATGCCGCAAATAACGCAGGCAATGCCGTGAAGCGCCGTGAAGACACACACAAAATGGCAGAAGCTAATAAAGCTTTCGCCCACTATCGTTGGTAATCGACGACAATATAAGTTAGTTCAGCTTAAAAATATTCAAGGAGCATATATGCCAAGACAGTTTCCGTTAGAAAAAACAAGAAATATAGGTATAATGGCCCACATCGACGCGGGCAAGACCACCACAACTGAGCGAATCCTTTTTTATTCCGGAAGGAACTATAGGTTGGGTGAAGTGCATGAAGGCACTGCGACGATGGACTGGATGGACCAAGAGCAGGAGCGGGGGATTACTATCACTTCCGCTGCAACAACCTGTCAATGGAACGACCATCGCATCAACATTATAGACACCCCGGGACACGTTGACTTCACTGTTGAAGTGGAGAGATCTCTGCGCGTTCTTGACGGGGCTGTAACTGTTTTCTGTGCAAAGGGTGGGGTAGAACCTCAGACGGAGACTGTATGGCATCAAGCCGACAAATACGGCGTGCCGAGAATTGCATATGTTAACAAGATGGATATTATGGGAGCTGATTTCCTTAAAGTCGTAGACATGATGAGGGACAGGTTGAAATGCAATGCTGTTCCCATTCAACTTCCAATAGGCACTGAAGAAAATTTCAGAGGCATTATTGACCTTGTTGGAATGCAAGCCTTCTTCTATATGGATGATATGGGCAAAGAAATAGTGACGGGAGAAATCCCCTCAGAGTTTGCGCAAGCAGCACAGGAGGCTCGCGCAGTGCTTTTGGAGGCTGTGTCTGATTTTAACGACGAAATTATGCAGAAGTTTTTGGATGGAGAGCCTGTAGAGGAAAACCTAATAAAGGACGCTATACGGCGTGCTGTGGTATCTGTTTCAATTATCCCTGTCGTATGTGGGACATCTTATAAAAATAAAGGTGTTCAGAAACTTTTGGATGCGGTTGTCGATTATATGCCGTCTCCACTGGATGTACCGCCCATAAAAGGCACTAATCCGGCGACCGGAGAGGAAGTCACAAGACAAGCTGACGATTCAGGATCTTTTGCTGCGCTTGCGTTCAAAGTCGCGACTGATGTTTTCGTAGGAAAATTGTGTTTCTTTAGAGTCTATTCGGGTCATGTAAACACCGGTTCTACGGTGTATAATCCAACAAAAGAGACAAGGGAGCGATTTGGACGGATTCTCCAAATGCATGCCAATCACCGTGAAGATATCGATACTGTGTACTCAGGAGACATAGCGGCAGCTGTTGGATTGAAGCATACGACTACCGGTGACACTTTGTGTGACGACAGACAGCGAATTGTGCTTGAATCCATGGAATTCCCCGAGCCTGTCATAAGAGTTGCCATTGAGCCTAAAACAAAAGCAGGACAGGAAAAAATGAGCATTGCTCTTTCAAAGCTTGCCGAGGAAGATCCTACCTTTAAGACCTATACAGACACCGAAACAGGCCAGACAATTATTGCAGGTATGGGTGAACTGCACCTTGAGATTATTGTCGACAGATTGCTCAGAGAGTTCAAGCTTGAGGCTAATATTGGCAAACCGCAAGTCGCCTACAAAGAGACAATTCGCAAAAGTGCAACATCAGATATGCGATATGTCCGCCAATCGGGTGGACGGGGTCAGTTTGCCCATGTTAAACTTACAGTTGAACCCAACACCTCAGGCAAGGGATTTGAGTTTGTTAACAAAATAACCGGAGGCAGCATACCAAAAGAATTTATACCCGCTGTACAAGATGGTATCAAGGGTGCGATGCAAGCTGGAAACTTAGCAGGCTATCCGGTTGTGGATGTCATTGTAACGCTTTTTGATGGTTCTTTCCACGAAGTCGACTCATCAGAGCTAGCCTTTAAAATCGCCGGTTCTATGGCCTTTAAAGACGCTTGCGCAAAAGCAGATTCCACTTTACTTGAACCCATAATGAAAGTGACAGTCATTGTGCCTGAAGACTATATGGGAGAAGTTATAGGTGACCTACAATCCAGGCGTGCGAATATACAAGGTATGTTTGCAAGAGGTGGGGCGCAGCAGATTGACGCTTCAGTTCCGCTATCTGAAATGTTTGGTTACGCGACGGCTTTACGTTCCAGCACACAAGGCAGAGGCATTTATTCTATGGAGCCGAGCCATTATGTCGAGACGACTAAAGCCATACAGGAAAAGTTGGCCATAAAAAAATGCTAATATACTTATTTAGCTAAAATGTTGTTGCAAAATATAAATAGAAGTGCTAAAATAAACATAATTGACGTATAATTTACGAGGAGGACCCCAAGTATGGCAAAAGCAAAATTTGAAAGAAGTAAACCTCACGTCAACATTGGAACAATTGGCCATGTTGACCACGGCAAGACAACGTTAACGGCGGCAATAACAAAGGTTCTCGCACTGCAAGATTCATCGAATGCAGCCTTTACCGCCTATGATCAGATAGATAAAGCGCCGGAAGAAAAAGCGCGCGGAATCACGATCAACACATCCCATGTCGAATACGAGACCGAAAACAGACACTATGCTCACGTGGACTGCCCGGGGCATGCTGACTACATTAAAAACATGATTACCGGTGCAGCTCAGATGGATGGAGCAATCCTGGTTATCGCAGCTACTGACGGTGTTATGGCTCAGACCTTTGAGCACATTTTGCTGGCAAGACAGGTTGGTGTTCCCGCAATTGTCGTTTTCATGAATAAATGTGACGCAGTTGATGATCCGGAAATCCTTGAGCTTGTCGAGATGGAAATACGCGATGCTCTTAACAAATACGATTTCCCCGGAGACGACACTCCTATCATCCAAGGATCTGCTCTTGTTGCACTGCAAAGTACATCCACTGATCCCAATGCTCCTGAATATGCTCCAATCCTTGAACTCATGAAAAATGTTGACGAGTTCATCCCGACTCCTGAGAGAAAATCTGAGCTTCCTTTCCTTATGCCTGTCGAAGACACCATGACCATCACCGGACGCGGTACAGTCGCCACAGGCCGTGTTGAGCGCGGTAAATTGAAACTCTCAGAGGAAGTTGAAATAGTCGGACTGCGTGCGGAACCCAGAAAAACTGTTGTTACAGGCATTGAGATGTTTAGGAAACTTCTTGATTATGCCGAAGCTGGTGACAATATTGGCACACTTTTGCGCGGAGTCACGCGTGACGAAATTGAGCGTGGACAGGTTCTTGCAAAACCCGGCTCAATTAAACCCATAACAAAATTTACAGGACAGGTCTATGTTTTGACGCAAGCTGAAGGTGGGCGCCACAAACCCTTTATGTCTAACTATCGTCCTCAGTTCTATTTCCGTACTACTGACATTACCGGTGTTATTACATTGCCTGAAGGTATTGAAATGTGCATGCCCGGTGACCATGTAACGATGGACATCGAACTCATTTATCCTATAGCAATTGAAGAAGGCCTCCGATTTGCGATTCGTGAAGGCGGTAAAACAGTTGGCTCCGGAGTTGTTACAGCAATTAAAGAATAATCTAATATTAGTAAAAAAGCGAAGGCGCATTTTGCGTGTCTTCGCTTTTTTATTCTGTATTTATAATAATAGTTTTATGACAAAAGTGCAGCATTTTATCTTCATTTAAAAATGAACTTGTATAGGGTTTGGGTTATGTGATATAATTTGTATAAGTCTTCATGTACTGATTTTGTTTGATATAATTACCAGAAAGAAGGTAGAATAAATGAAGAAGAAATTAATTGGTATAATTATTGTGATAGCAATTTTGCTATCCTTCGCTGCATGTGACATCTCTCTTGAACAGCCGGAAGAAACTACCGGTGTGTCGAGTGGCACTACAAAATCAAGCAATATAATCACACATTCTGTTGCAACCGAGCCCCCCGTGACTGATATAATACCCTCCGCAAGCCAAGATTTTCAGAGAGTTTTGTCGGATAGTATGAAGGCTTTATCAGACAATACAAGTGAAATCTTTTCTGCAATGAAGAAGAGTAGCGAGTCAGTCGCAACAAGTAACCTTTTGGTTGTAGATGCTATGTTCAGTTCTCCGTTTTTGGAAGAACTGCTACCGGACGGATTGATAAGTATATCCTTTGATGCACTTCTTTTGAGTGATGGTAAGGATTTGTCTGCCAAAGTTAACTATTTCAGTGACGATAGTGTAGGTCCGATGGTTATAGATGCCTATTACTCTGAAGATGGCAACTTATATTTTCAAATGCCTGACCATATGGACAAATATGTTTCAATCCCGTTAAACCTTGCCGACATCGACGAAGATGCGGGAGATTTCCTCGACGAATTTGGTGGAGAGTTGGGAGATGTTGTCAATACAGAAAATTTAGAGAAAATATCCAATTCTCTTTATGCGTTGATTGATGAATCTATCGGCCTGATGCTTAAGTTCGTGCCGGAAAGTGCTTATAGAATCGATACCATTACCCATTTAGTTGGAGAATCCGATAGGGAAGTAGAAGCGGAAAAACTTACTCTTGAGTTGAGCACCGAGCAAATACTTGATATTTTAAAGGATGTTGCTCTCGAAATGAAAAACGACAATGCTGTCCTTTTTGATTTTGCTGAGACCATTTCAGACATGCTTGGTGACAAATTATTTATTGATGAAATCAACGAAGTGTTGGATTCCATTGCTGACTTAGATGGTGAAGAGTTGGGCATAGCGACGCTGACATTAGAGGCCATCTATGACAGAGAAAATCTCTACGATATTGCTATAATAGTAGATTCGGAGGACAACAGAATTGATTTCATGTTAATTCTTGATCCGTATGAAGAGAGCTTTCTTATGTCCTTATTCATGCAAGAAAAGAACGATGATGACAGTTTGGGACTTGAAATTGCCAATGGCTTTGGTTCTACACTAAATGATGGTTATAAACCGTTTTGGATAATCGTTGACTACGTCGATGGGGAAGACTACTTGTATTTTAGTGTCGATGCAGAATATGAATTTGGAGATGATTTAGTCAACTTGTTATGCGATGTATCACTTTATTCTGACGATATTGAATTCATGATAGAATTTGAATTGTCACTTGAAAACAGTGACGGCATTAGAACTTTTGTTCTTTACGTCGATTCATTCTATTTGATCGTTGAAGACGAAAGGCTTTTGGGCGGGAGGCTTTACGTCAGAACAGACTCGCAAGAGCTGTCCGAAATACCTGAGGGAAGAATAATCCCCGATCTTGGTGAAGTCGTCAGTGAAGACGATGCAGAGGACTATCTTGAAGATTTGTTTGAAATACTGTCCGATGACCCAGGAGCATTTCCGTTGCTTATTCTCTTTATGCTTATCATCTAACGCAATAAAAGTAAAAAAGCCACCGGTGTGATGACCGGTGGCTTTTTTACTTTTATGAATATCCCATCTGAGAGGCTTTACTCCAATTTACTGACAATACCCTCAATTTATCAGCTTTATTTACTATAATCTCGCGTTGAGTTATGACTCCGTTGTCTATGAGAGAGATAAGAGCATCTTTCACATCTTCTCGTTCGAGGTAATTGCCATCAGAAACATAATTAACAGTGGAGTTAAAAGTTGTAAAATTGAATCTATTTTTTTCTGCGCGTCTTATTGAATTTAAAATGAGAATCGCAATATGTCGTTGTTTAGAATCAGAGTCGGGGATTTCCACATACCAGTCTGAAGCATCTTTTAAAAGTTTGCTAACAGCGCCACCGACACCATAAATTCCGACTTCTTTGTTGAGATTGTTTTTAAGAAAAGATGTTATGGAGCTGAAATGCCCATCGCCGGAAAAAATAACATATAAATCAATATTTTCACTGGACAGAGCTCTTTGATATATGTTATCAAGCATAATAAAATCAGTATAATCTTTTTTATGTCGCGGATTGGGATTGCGTGTCTCAATTATCTTATTTGAAAAGGAGCGTATGCGTGCGATTTCATCTCTAAGACCATCCCTTGAAAAATCTGCAAAAAATACAGCATCTACCACTCGCCCACGTCTGGTTAGGTCCGAAAACCAGGATCCAATATCCGGCTTTTGTTGATGTAGATTCTCTAAAGCGATATACCAATGCTCGTAGTCCACAAATGCTGCGATTCGCCTTTCTTTTGACTTTTTAAATTTTGAAAAAAGCATTCGTTATACCTTCACCTCCTTTCTCTTTAAATATTAAATGAAGCAGACGAAGCTGCATATTGAGGGCTTATAGAAGGGAAGCGGAATCGTTGTCCAGATAAAGTGTCCAATCAGGATGCATATTTAACATTGTGGCAGGGACTTCCGGGGAAACGGGAAGAGAAAGAGTTTTCTTAACAGCTTCTGCTTTAACTTCATAAGGTACAACAGAAATGATGGCTTTGCTCATCATGATTCGGTGTACGGACATAGATATAGCTTGCCTCGGCACATCATCTTTTGTCGGGAACCAACCTTCTCTGACTTGCTGTGTTTTGCATGCATCATCAAGGTCAACAATGATAAAGGGATCTCGGGTTTGAAAATCTGCGGGGGGATCATTAAAGGCTATATGTGAATTTTCTCCAATGCCGATAACTCCTACGTCAATTGGATACTTTGAGACCTGATCATTTAAGGCAGTGATAGTGGTTTCGAGGTCACTTTCGCCATCAACGAAATGGGCATCTCGCAAAGATACTTTTGACACAAAACGCTCTTTCAGATATTTGCGGAAGCTAGCAGCATGTGTTTCCGGAAGACCAACATATTCGTCTAAATGGAACATTTCGACGCGTGTCCAATCGATATTTTGAACTAATAAAGCTTCGAAAAAATCAAATTGTGAGGCTCCGGTGGAAAGCAGTAATCGTGCTGTCCCGTTGGCTGCTATTGCGGAATTGAGTCGAGCGGCGACATCTTTTGCCGCTTTAAGTCCGAGCTCAACAGAATTTTCACTGATACTTAGTTTCATTTTTGTTCTCCTTTTTCTTGAGGTTCAACTTTTTAAACAGATTTATAAAACCGGGACTACCTTTGTTTTCTTTGATCTTGGGGATTGTCAAAGGGTCATCAGATGTGCTTCCGAAGCCTCCCGGTCGGTCTACCGAGCGATAAAGGTCCCTGACCTCATAAAACAGTACTCTGACAAGTCCAACCATTGGAACAGCGATAAACATGCCAAGTATCCCCCATAGTTTTGAGCTGGCAAGCAAAGCAAAAATGACTGCTACCGGATGAACATCCACAGATTTGGCTTGTAACAGAGGTGAAACAATATTTCCTTCTATTTGTTGCACTATAGTTATAAAGATAAGCACCCAGAAAGCAAGGGTCCAACCACCACTGATGAGTGCGGAAGCAAGTGTGATGGCGCCTGCTATGATAGATCCGAAGTACGGAATGAAATCAAGGCAAAAAGTAATAAACGCCAAGAGCAAAGCGTATTCGAGTCCAAATGCAACAAAACCTATAAGAGACACTACTGCAAGTCCGGAGGAAATCAATATGCGCTGGCGCAGATAGCTCCAGACTAATTCATTTAATTCATGGGATATTCGATTAACACGAACACGCCATGCAGCTGACATGTTGTTTGTCATGGAACGGTAAATACGCCTTCCATCAAGCATAAGATAAAATGTAATAATAAAAAATAAGATAATGTCCAGAATCTTCATTGCGGATTCAACGATGCCTATAAGCAGAGAACTTGCACCCTGTGCAAACAGAATTTTCAAGTCGTCAGCCATTTCGACGATGAACTCAGTTATACGAGAATGAACTCCAAGCCCTTCGAGATATTTACCGAGATTCTCTATCTTGCTGAAGATTTCGTTTGCAAACGAACCTATATTGTCATATGCAGATTTAGCCTGATTTATCAACATAGGTAAGAAAAGTGCCACAAGAGCGATAAGGATTGCCAAAGCACAAATAAAGACAATGGCAGTTGCCAGGAGACGACCTTTTCGCTTCATTACTTTCTGGAGATAGTCCACAGGTGGAGTCAATATAAAGGCAAATACAGCAGCCGTTAAAAACAACAGGACTATATCTGAGAAAAACCATGCAAAGAGTAGAAATGCTATCAGTATGCAAGAAATAATCCAGAGTTTTATATTTGACATAGTTCACCTCTAAAGAGCGGAATGATATGAGAAGTCATGTTGTTAATAGCGGTAAACAAGTTTCAGCATTTTTTCTTTCTGCGAAGCGAATTGAAACGATCCCTTAAAAATTGAGTGCGCTTAGTTGAAGCAGTTTCATCAAGCACATATTTTTCACCATCGAAAGTTAAAATACTTCCTTCGATGGCCTCTTTAGGCAATAGGGATCTACACACTTCCAACATTTTACCATCTATTTCAAGAAGTGCAATATCACTTTCAAATCTATCGACGACAATCATCGCATTACCCTCCAATTGGTTTTATAAGCATGTCTGAACCGTTTGTTTGCACCAATATGGTGCCATGCTTATCTGTCTGATATATCGATACATTAAGTCTTTTAAGCCTTTTGAGGACTTCTTGGTGGGGATGTCCATAGATGTTGTCCTTCCCACATGATACAATGGCAACTGAGGGAGATACTGCTAAAAGATACTTGTTGGAAGAAGAGGTTCGAGAACCGTGATGCCCAAGCTTGATGATATCAGCCTTAATATCATAACCGTATGCAAGTTGCTCGTTTTCGCTTTCAATTTCGGCATCACCGGCAAGTAATATTCTACGCTCGCCGTATTTGAACAGCAATACGATAGAATAGTTGTTTAGGTTTGCATAGGAATCGGAATTTGGAGCAACACAGAGTATCGAGAAGTCATCATTTTCATCTCCCAAGATGTATTCCCCGGGATAAGGTACATCGATTTCGAGTCCTTTAACATCAATGGCATCAAGTAATCTTTCAAATGCTTGTGTTGGGTGAACTGCCGCCGGCATATAGATTGCTCCGATATCGTATTTATTTAGGACATCATATAAACCGCCAATATGGTCTTCGTGAGGGTGTGTGGCAACTACGATATCGACTTTTTTAACATTGCGAGACTTGAGTATCTTTAAAACAGAGGACACCTCGGTTCCTGGACCACCATCTACCAATATGTTTTTACCGCAAGGTAATTCAGCATATATGGAATCACCTTGACCACAATCAATAAAGAAAATGGATAAAGAGGCATTGGCTGTATTTGTGGTGTTTCCGGTAATATTTGTCTGAGTGCTTGAAAAGGCATGTGAATCGGATTTTGAAGAATAGCCTAAGGACCAATCAGATGGCTGTTTGAAAGGTACATCACATCCATATAAAAAAAACAGGCAGAAAAACAACAATGTTATTACCGCTGTTCTCAAACGCATTAGAGACATTATACACACTCACATTATAATAGAATATCGAGCTGAGTATTGAAATTGAAAGCAGAATATATAGAATATTATTGTAGGTAACCTCTAATAATTGATTTTTTAAATTGATATTTTGCAGTTCAGGCAGTTT
>CAYTOF010000056.1:0-14172 GCA_964439435.1 uncultured Oscillospiraceae bacterium | reverse complement strand
TCTGCTTCTTTTAATTCTTTATTTAATGTATTTAAATCCATTTTAGAAATATTTAAGATGCACCCTTCTTTTGAAAATTATAATAGCTGAATTTAATCATGTAAGTACAAAAACTCATTAGATGCAATACTCTTCGAATCTCGTCAGTACTTGCTCTGGGGTGGCAAAGCCGGTGACACCAATTTGTTGAATTGTTATTGAAGCGACAATATTGCCAAGCAATGCGGCATCTTCCGGAGAAGCACCAAGGGAAAGGGCGAGCACGATTCCGCTTGAAGCAGAGTCACCTGCTCCGCAAATATCAAAGGGGCCGGGCACGTCAATTGCTTCGGAATCGTGGATGCCTGATTCATCAAAAACTGTTATGCCATGCTTACCGCGTGTAACAAAAACAGGTCTACCGTTTTTCTTGAAAAGCTCAAGTCCGCTTTCGCGAACAACCGATTCATCCGGCGTGCCTTCATAGTCGGGCTTGACAGATTTGACAACTTCGAAGTTGTTGCATTTGATTATGACATCTGAGAACAAATGAATGAAAGCACGAGAGTCTGCATATACAACAAGCTCCGGATTTTCACGTGCTATTTCTATGATTGCATTTCGAACATTTGTATTAATGACATTGAGATCCGGTTCGACAAATTGATCAAGGATTAGCAGTGCGCGTGAAGTTTTTGCGCACTTACGGATGTTATCAATTACTTTTGCTTCGGTTTCAGGGCTCATGGGTTCAAAGTTTTTGAAATCCAATCGATTAAGTTCTGAATAATCTCCAGGGTTTCCACGCATGGGTTTTGTATAAGTCGGGGTAGCACGACTTGCGTCTTTTACCAAGCCGCTGGTGTCTGCACCAATGCGCTCCAGCTCGCGCAAGAGCTCAAATCCCTCTCCATCATCACCGATTACACCAACACAACGAACACTCGCTGTGAGACCTCTCAAGTTGTTGGTGACGGTGCCGGCTCCGCCGGGAAAGATACCTTTGCCTATAACTTGATATGCGGTAAGTCCTGTTTCCAACGAAGGTTCATCCTTTTGCGGATCTATATAGAGATACTTATCCAAACAGAAATCCCCCACAACGGTGATTTCGCAGTTTGGCGCATCATTCATCATCTTGCGAAGCGTTTCTAAAGTCATATATATCATCCTTTACTATTGTGGTTTCATTTTACTTTTGGCAAAGAGCAAATGCCTTGTTTGCTAGATTGGGGAGAGTCTGATCATGACTGCCCTGAATATAGAAGCTTTTGCCACCATCGGCAACAGTCCTTGCAAGTATTGTCTTCCATGGACGGAAATAATAACGAGGGTCTGTTTTTGGGGGTGTTGCGGAATAATCCTCACCTTCTATCGGCAGGAGGTCAAACACTGCGGTTGTGATATTGGTGATCTTGCGACCTTCCTGTTTGGCGACATTTCGTGCCATGGCAAGGGCTTTAAGATACACCTCCGGGCCTGTAACCGCAGATCCAAAGTTTAAAAAAACGCCATTTTCAAGATTTTCGATTGTGCGGGCGTATATAAGAAAATCTGTGTAGCTTGTTTGCCCCAAAACCGCTCCGTCAGCATTGGGATGCTCATGGATTATATCACTCCCTATGCCAATGTGTAAGGTAGCGGGTACTTGGTTTTTATATGCCCGCGCGAGGAGGCTTTTTTCACGATATGGGAAATTGTTTTCCCATATGTAGCGCCCCACGGCCTCACCTGCTCCAAGACCGTCTTTTGCACCTTGAGCGAGAGCGTCATTGAGGAGACCGGACTCATGCCATAATCCAAATTGTCCTTCGCTTATATACCTCGCGACACTTTCACATGTTTCTCCTTTAAGAGCAAACTCAAAGTCATGTATACCACCTGCACCATTAGAGGCAAAATGTGTCACGAGGCCTTCTTCCATTAGTTTTATCATAAAACCTGAACACCCTGCTCGTATGACATGCGCGCCATACATAAGCATAACAGCGGCATTCTTTTCTCGAGCCGAGCAGATATCACTTGCAAGGATATCAAGTTTTGGATTTTCAAAAGAAGGCGGGGGCAGATTTGGGTCAAGGAACACGGACAGGTCCAAATCGCTATCTCTTTCTGCCAACGGCAGGATAGATAGTTTGCTTCTGTCAAAAATTTCGAATGGCATATATCCTCCTTGAACTATTTACCAAGTATAAAGTCCACTATTTTTTGAGCCTCTTCAAAGTCGGGAATAACAGCGCCGGCACCTGCTCTCACAAGTCTGTCGCGTTTCCATTGGTCGATGCCTTTTTTCCTTTGTTCGTCAGTTGCAACGGCAATGGGATATCCTCCGATATTGGAAACAAGCTCGATTTCGACATATCCATCGCCAAAGCTCAGCAGTTCGGTTCCATCAAGGTCATTTTCTTCCAGTAGGCGTTTGATAACAAGCTCTTTTGTACAGGAGGTAACATGTTCATCAAGGGCGCCGTATATATGGGGGCCGAAAAACTCATCGAGTCCCAAGAGGGCCGCTTCTTCGCGTACCTGAGGTTGATCTGTGCCTGAAGCTAAGTATAGAGAAATACCCGCATCTCTCAATGCTTGCAATAGCGGTACTGAACCGCGGACCAATTGCTCTTCCGGAGAAATAGTTCCTGCGGCCAGTCCTTCTCGTCTGTCAGCTATGCGCACCATGAGTCTGCGCAGATATTCTGTTTTGTAGTCCATTGGATCTTTTGGTGTGCCGCCATATTTTTCAACTTCTTCGGCAAGTCTTATACATTGATATATTGTCTGTTTGCCTGTCAGCATGTCCACGAATTCACCGACATCTTGAGCTATGACGGCAGGGTCGACATCCTTGGCAAGAGGAGCTGCCATGACTTCTTCGCAGAAATAAGGAATCATAATCTGCTGCCAACCTTCACGAATTAAGCTCAATGTGCCGTCAAAGTCAAATAGTGCAAATTTAAATTCTTTGTCCTTTTCAGGAGGGAATATGACCTCTAAGCCCCACATGTCTTTGAGATTTTCTCTCAAAATGGTTGCCAGCGCATGTTCTGCTACCATATGAATATCTTCGATTTTTTCCATACAGTCTGTCGGAGCAAGTAGGTACTCAGTACAAAGGGGCAGCGTTTTGCCACCGTCACGGCCAAGAAAACCGACGACAGTTAAACCGGAAACAAGTGCATATTTTGCAGCACGGACCACATTTTGCGAATTTCCACTTCCGGTAAAGACACAGAAAACATCTCCTTTTTTTGCTAAGGATTCGAGTTGCTTTTCAAAAATCTCTTCATAAGAAAAATCGTTGGCAAAGCAAGTGACAAGAGCACTAGAGTCGGAAAGACAAATCGCGCGGAAACCGGGTCTGCCGTTTACTGCGCAGCCTTTCATCAAGTCATTGACCATATGTGAAGCGGTTGCGGAAGATCCTCCGTTGCCGGCGGTGAAGACAGTCGCTCCGCGTCTATATGCATCAAGAAGGATTTCTGCAATGCGTGCGATTTGATCTGAGGATGTGCGTTCTAATATCGATGCAACATCCTTCAAATATGCCTCTGATTGGGAGGAAAGTTGTTTTACAATACTCATTATTTACTCCTTATATAATATATATTATTTAGACATTTTTATATATCTGGTAAACTCGACTATATCATTACAACGCAAGTGCTGCGGCACCCAGCAGTGCTGCATTATATCCCAATGCTGTCTTTTCGTATGATAGGCTCGGGTTTGCTGCGGAGAAAAGATATTTCTCGGAAGCTCGCAATATCCCCGGAAGCAGGAGTTCGAAATCTGTGGAGACACCGCCTCCGAAAACAATTTTTTCGGGGTTTAAGATATTTGCCGAAGCACTGACGGCAATGCCGATTTTGTATCCTGCTTCTTCATACACAGCAAGAGCAGCGTCGTTTCCGCTTTTTGCAAGCTCCGCAATTTCTTTTGCACTTTTAGAAAGTTCGGTACTTGATTTGAAGTAGGCACTGATGGCAGGGCCGGCGGCTTCGGCTTCTAAACACCCATAAGCACCGCAACCACAAAGTCTGCCATTTTCGTTGACTTTTATATGGCCGATTTCTCCTGCTGTTCCATTGTGGCCTTTCATGAGAGCTCCGCCTGAAAATATGCTGCCGCCAATACCATTGCTTACGGTGATCCAAATAAAATCATCCGTGTTTTTGCACAATCCAAATTTCTTCTCACCAACTGCACATGCATTTACGTCATTGTCAATAAATATAGGTAAGCTCAGTTTTTCAAATAACATTTTGGAAATGGGAAAGTTTCTTATTCCGGAAAAAGGTGCATATACCCATATGCCGTTTTCAGAGTCTGTCAAACCCGGAATTGCGATGCCGCATTTACCAAAAGAAAACTCAGAGCTGAGAATACCGGCATGTTCTGCAATTATATCCATTAAGGTATGCATGTCACAGTTCTTTGACAGTTCAGAACGCAGAATTTTTAAGACAGTCCCATCTTCCTTTACGGCACCGCATAGTAATTTGGAACCGCCTATATCTACGGATAGTATCATTTACAGAACCTCGTAATTTATAGTGATATACATTTTGCTATCACACGATAGCTTTGAAGTTTAAATTCAACAAAATAGGCTATATTCGAATAGTTATTTTATTATACGAATATTATACCACACGGGCGCATCTTATGCTATATGCAGGACTCACGATTTTCTATAAAAACCGCCGCTGATATTGCAAAATCAGGTATACAAATGTATAATCATAATGACAGATGGTGTAAACGAAGCTTGTGGCAATGACAGAAGTTATTATATTATCAGGAGGAAATTGGGATGGACTTTAAAGTTGGAGTTATGATAGAAAGCCTTAGGCTTGGATTTGAGAAAGGCTTGGAGAAGAGCGCGGAAATTGGTGCGGATGGCTTTCAAATGTATTTTCAAGACAGCGAGCCTGTTCTTGCGGAAAGAATTCAATACATTAAAAAAATGGTAGAGGGTGCAGGTTTGCAAATAGCAGCTGTTTGCGGCGATATTGGAGATTATACAAAGCCGGAACAAAATGCAAAAAAGCTCTTGACTATGGAAAACATTTTGAACTTTGCTCATGGTTTGGGAGTAAGTGTTGTCACAGGTCATGTTGGTGTCATACCACATGATGAAAACCATCCCACATATCGGGCAATACACGATGCAATGATGCGCATTGGAAAACTTGCCAAAGAGCGGGACATAGTATATGCCATAGAAACAGGACCTGAAGATACGGATCTGCTGTGTAGGTTTCTTGACGGACTGGATGGAGGCGTGGGTGTGAATTTTGACCCGGCAAATCTGATTATGGGAGGATTTTCAAAAGACGGAGCTGACAGTGTGGCTGCTGTTGGGAAATATATTGTCCATACCCATGCAAAAGATGCTTTGCCAAGTATCGAAGGAAGACCATGCATTGAAGTTCCGCTGGGGAAGGGACATGTGAATTTCCCCAAGTGGCTAAAGGAACTCAAAAGATTTGGTTACAGTGGCTTTTTAACCATTGAGCGCGAGACCGGAGAAGACCCGGTAGCGGACTGCGCTGAAGCTGTAAAATATCTTAAAGGTATTATGTCAGATTCGGAGGATTGACATGAAAGTATATGTGAAAGATTTGATTGACAAAAAAGATTGGGAAAATCCGGAATTGCTCAGTATAGACAGATTGCCCGCAAGAGCCTATTATATACCTTTTGAAAGTATTGAGTCTGCTCTGTCCGGCGAAAGAGGTGAGTCGGATAGATATAAGAACCTCAACGGACAGTGGTCTTTCAAATGGATTGACAGACCTGAGTATGCACCGAAGGATTTTGCACAGCCTGAAACCGACCTCTCTGAGTGGGACAAAATGGATGTTCCTTCTTGTTGGCAGATGAACGGTAAATATGACATTCCTGTCTATACAAATGTACTTTACCCCATACCCTGCGACCCACCTTTTGTACCCGACCACAACCCGACAGGACTCTACTCCCGTGATTTCACACTATCGGATTCATTCAGAGATGATAATATGGATGTAAATCTACGGTTTGAAGGTGTGGACAGTGCATTTTATGTGTTTATAAACGGACAAAGGGTCGGTTACTCAAAAGGGGCACACTTGCCCAGCGAATTCGACATAACTCCTTTTATAAAGTCTGGGAAAAACCGCATTTCTTTGATGGTGATAAAACACAGCGACTGCACATACATCGAAGATCAGGATATGTGGCGAATGTCCGGTCTCTGGAGGGATTGTTATCTGCTTTCAAGACCAAGACCTGCTCTGTGGGATGTCAAATTAATTCCAAAGCTTGATGATGTTTGTGTGGATGGTGACTTGGCAATAATCCCTAAATTTTTGCCGGAAGCCGAGCTGGGCGAGATAAAGCTGAGAACGACAGTTTATTCACCCGAAAACGAAATTATTGCAATCAATGAGGATGTAGCCTCTCATATAATGCACATTGCTGTACCCAATGTCTCAAAGTGGTCAAATGAGAGCCCGACTTTATATAAAGTTGTCTGTCAGTTGATGGATTCTGATGACACACTCGAGGTTCTGGTGTTCCGCACAGGATTTTGTAAAATCGACTTTTTGGATGGAATATTTAAAATCAACAATATGCCGGTCAAAATAAGAGGTGTTAATAGACACGACACAAATCCGGACAGCGGGCATACAGTGAGTCTTGAAGATATGAAGAATGATCTCATTGCGATGCGGAGACATAATATCACCGCGGTACGCACCGCGCACTATCCAAATGATCCTCGTTTTCTTGATTTATGTGATGAACTCGGTTTTTTCGTCATCGATGAATGCGATATCGAATCCCACGGATGCTATATTTTTGGTGATGAAGAGGATAAATTTGTCTCAAATCGCCCTGATTATAAGGCGTTGTACATTGACCGTTGTATGCGGATGTATGAGCGCGATAAAAATCACCCATGTGTAATAATGTGGTCGCTCGGAAATGAATCTCAATTTGGTTCAAATCATGTCGCAATGGCAGATTATCTTCATATGAATGATCCGACGCGACCTGTACATTATGAAAGCGGATACGATGCACTGTGTCTTGATGTCGTCTCACGAATGTACACACGCCATGAACTGATAGCTGAGATGTGCCAAACACATGCGGGCAGGCCGTTTTTCCTGTGTGAATATTCACATGCAATGGGCAATTCAAATGGCGATATACATGATTATGTTGAGGCTTTTTATGAAAATGAAAGCTCAATGGGGGGATGCATCTGGGAATGGGCGGACCATGCAATCAGAAAATATGATGCCAACGGAAAAGAGATGTTTTTATACGGAGGAGATTTTGGTGATGTTCCAAATGACGGCAATTTTTGTGTTGACGGCCTGACATCCCCCGACAGAGAAGCACGATCAGGGCTGATGGAGGTCAAGAAAGCATATGAACCGGTTAAAGCCATAGCAGTCAAGTTGACCAAGGGCAGAATTGCGATCAAAAACATGAGATACTTCACAAGTCTTGACGACATTGAAGCTCATTGGCGCGTTACTAAAAATGGAAAAACAATTGAGCAAGGAGAACTTGGCAAACTCGCGGGTATAGAGCCACTTAAAACAAAGTACTTCAATGTTCTGTATAATATTCCGGAAGTTTCAGACGAACAATATCACTTGTGCATTTCATTCTTGCTAAATCGAGAGACATGGTATGCCGGAAAGGGATATGAAATTTCATTTACCCAGTTTGAGTTGCCCGTAGAAAAGCAAACAAAAACACTAATTTCTGATTTATCATCGAAAAATCTGGAGCTTTTAGAGGACGGTCGAGAGCTGTACGTCAAAGGAGATGAATTTGAGTATTTGATGTCACTGGATTCCGGACTTTTGTCGCAGATGTCTTTTAATGGAAAACAGCTTATGGCATCGGGGCTGAAGTTCAATCTATACCGCGCTCCCATCGATAACGATGCCCACGACATCAAACGCTGGGAGACTGAAAGACTTCAATATGTAGCATCAAGACTGGAAAGTCTCAAATTGATTGATTCACAAAAGAGTATAAAATTTGAAGCATGCTATGTGCTCGCAGCATTTACGCAACGTCCACTATTTCGAGTTATCGCATTGTGGGAAATCCAAACAAACGGAGAAGTTTTATGTTCTCTGCAAGTTAGCGCATTGCGTGATGATTTGCCGCCCATGCCACGCTTCGGATTCGAATTTATGCTCAATGAGGGTTTTGATAGAGTTGAATGGTTCGGCAGAGGACCGGGCGAGAGTTACATTGACAAGCACCACTGGGCACGTTTTGGCAGATATTCATCATCCGTGAAAGACTTAACAGTTGGATATATAAAACCACAGGAAAACGGAAGCCACTATCAGACGCGCTTTGTAGGCATTACGGATAGGCGCGGCATGGGACTTGCCGTCCTCGGGGAACCGGACTTTTCATTTTCTGCACACCATAATACAACGATGGACTTTGCGACAACAGCCCATTATCATGATATGAATGCTCGAAAAGAAACGGTTGTCAACATTGATTACCGTCAGAATGGCATAGGGTCCGGATCCTGCGGCCCTTATTTGTCCTCGAAGTATCGCTTCGAAGAAAAAGAATTTGCCTTTGCCTTTAGGCTCAAACCATATTTTTCTGAGGATAGCAAGCTTGACACATTGTATTAATTAGCACCAATTATTTTAAAACAGACAGAGACTATCTCAAATGTGTTGTCTCTGTCTGTTTTGGCATAAGCGCCTATAAAAATATAGATATTGACATGGGCTTCAAGTGCCAAATTAATGCTGCACAAATGCAGATAAAGCGCGAGGAATTTATTCTCTGGAGTGATTTTACGCCTTGAAATTTTTGGTAAAATAGTATATAATTATAATATTAAAAAGAGAGGATGTTTACTATGGCAATCAAAATTGGTATTAATGGTTTTGGAAGAATCGGGCGTCTTGTTTTCCGTGCAGGAATTGAGCGCGGTGACGTTGAATTTGTCGGCATAAACGATTTAATCACAGCTGATTATATCGCTTATATGCTTAAATATGATACTGTTCATGGAAGATTTAACGGTGATGTGTCATATGAAGGCAATAATCTAATAGTCAACGGAAAGAAGTATCCTTGCTTTTCCTTCAAAGACCCAGCTGAAATTCCCTGGGGAGAGGTTGGCGCGGATTATATCGTAGAGTCTACCGGATTTTTCACAACAGTCGAGAAAGCTAATGCCCATCTAAAAGCCGGAGCAAAAAAAGTGGTTATTTCTGCACCCTCCGCTGATGCTCCCATGTTTGTTATGGGCGTAAATGAAGAAACATACACATCCGATATGGATGTTGTATCTAACGCTTCGTGCACAACAAACTGTCTGGCGCCGCTTGCTAAGGTGATCAACGACAACTTTGGCATTGTTGATGGCCTTATGACAACAGTTCATGCTGTGACGAACACCCAAAAAACCAACGATGCTCCTTCTGCAAAAGACTGGAGAGGCGGAAGAGCTGCTTCTGGCAACATCATTCCCTCAAGCACCGGTGCTGCTAAGGCTGTTGGAAAGGTAATACCTTCCCTCAACAAGAAACTTACCGGAATGGCTTTCCGTGTCCCGACGTTGAATGTTTCCGTAATTGACTTGACAGTCAACCTTGCAAAACCTGCAAAATATGAAGAGATTTGTGCTGCAATTAAAAATGCTTCCGAAAATGAAATGAAGGGCATTTTGGCATACACAGACGAAGATGTTGTTTCATCTGACTTTATACACGATCCTCATACCTGCATCTTTGACGCTAAAGCCGGCATTGCTCTGACTGATACATTTGTCAAGCTAGTGGCTTGGTATGACAATGAGTGGGGATATTCAAACAAAACAATCGACCTGATTGTACATATGGCTAAATCGGACAAGTAAATAAAACTTGGAAAAGGGGCGGCTCTCACAATTCTGAGAGTCGCCCCTTTGTTTTGGTGTGCTGTCAAATCAATAAATTTTCAAAAATCATACGGAAACAATGTCTCCGCGTAAAATTTTTATTGTGGTGGCGGGATCAGGGCTTGAAAACACAGCATTGCCGGCAACAAGCACATTTGCACCGGCTTGTCTGATCTGCTCTGCATTTATCGTGTTCACACCACCATCTACTTCAATCATGATATCATAGCCTGTTTTGGAGACCATTTTTGATATGAGAGAGAGCTTGTCAAGGGAATTTGGTATAAAATTTTGCCCTCCAAACCCCGGATTGACAGACATGCAGAGAATAAGATCAACATACGGCAGGACATATTCTAAAACTTCCGGTGGGGTAGCGGGATTGAGGCTGACACCTGCCAACTTGCCGTTGGAGCGGATGTGTTGCAGTACTCGATGAAGATGAGCACAGGCCTCGTAATGAACGGTTATTATATCCGCACCGGCTTCGCTGAAAGCATCTATATAATGACCGGGTTTTGTAATCATAAGATGAACATCGAGGATAGTTTTGGTAATTTGGCGTATTGCCTTAACCATAGGCATGCCAAAGGAGATGTTGGGGACAAAGACACCGTCCATAACATCACAGTGTATCATATCGGCCCCTGCAACCTCAAGCATTTTGATAGATGATTCCATATTCATAAAATCTGCGGACAATATGGAAGGGGATATTTTAACCATCGAAACCTCTTTTCGCTCATTTACAGGTGATAAATGGCATGCTGTTAGATTTTTACGCCCAAATCAAGATTTTTGCATTCTAAATATTCGCGGTACAGTTTGTTCAATTGTAGTAGCTCTGTATAAAAACCCGGGTTGAAATTATCTCTGTTGACAGAGCGAGTGAAATCGCTCATTTCAGAGAAGAAAAAGGTTTTAAGGTATTTTTTAGCATTTAAAGGATATCCTCTGGATTCTTGAGCGGAAATCACCCCTAAGAAACTTGAGATGCTTTCAGAAAACTCAGGATCATTTGCGAAGTTTTTGCATAGCCAGGAGTATAGTTCGGGGTGGAAGTTGGCCATTACTCCTGAAAACCCTGCGGCACCTGCTTTTAATGTCTGATAGAGCTGGGCACTGTTGGCATTATATACCTTTAAAATGCCGCGTCCCGCGCGAATTTTGTCTATAACTTGATTGGCGTTGCAACAAGTGTCTTTTAGGAAGATGAATCTGCCCATATCGGCAAGATAATAGACGAGCTCAGGCGTGAGCAGACGCTTGTATGGCGCGGGACACTCATAAACGCCAAAAACTATATCCTCATCGACCATAGAAAGCAATATGTCAAGATTGGCCTTAAGCACATCATCGCTTTCATCGCGAGCGGCAAGTCGATTGGGCAATAAAACCACACATTGTGCTCCTGTTTGGGCCATTTCGTTGATTTCATAAGCTTGGTCTTCAAGACTGTCGGCAGTGTGACCCGAGGCTACCATTCCGACTCTGCCTTTTATGGATTTATGCACAAAAGTCGCCAATTCGCGCTTTTCGTCTCTAGAGAGATAAAACATCTCAGAAGATTGACATACAGCGAAAATACCGCCTACGCCGCGTTCAATGTACCAATCTACCAGCTTTTCGACCATGTCATAATCGATATTTCCTTTTTCTGTAAAAGGTGTCAGCATTGTCGGCCAAACGCCGGGTGCAATTTCACGGATTTTCATATGCTCTCCCTTGGTTGTATTTAGACAGTTCCATTGATTTAATCCTCTTTATTATACTTGAAATGCCTCCCATGTGCAAGCGCTTGCCTCTATTTTAAGATGATAAGAGTGTTTTGATTGATATCTATTAATCCCATCCGTGATGCAACTACACATGCAACGAAAAATTATCGAGCTTGAAAAATATTAAAAACGCTTCAATTAAGAGATGCAATTTATTGCAATTCATATAGGAGTACTATATAATAAACAAAGATAGTAAACTGCTATCTCAAAACTTAAAATTACCGGAGGGGTTGTTTATTATGTCGGAATATTTCCCAAGTGTTAAGCCTATCGAGTATGAAGGCAGGTCAACAAAAAATCCATTTGCTTTTCGAGAATACAACGAAAAAGAGATGGTGATGGGAAAATCTATGGGTGAATGGCTGCGTTTTTCCGTGGCTTACTGGCATACTTTTTGTGCTAAGGGAGCTGACCCATTTGGAAAGCCAACAGCAATTCGGCCTTATGAAAATGGCAAAGAAGGCATGCCACTTGCGAAAACAAAGATGCGGGCTGCCTTTGAATTTATGGAAAAATTACAAATACCTTTCTTTTGCTTTCATGATGCGGATATAGCTCCCCAAGGGAATTCTTTGAAAGAATTTGCCGCAAATCTGGACGAGATCAGCGATCTTGCTCTTGAGCTAATGGAAAGCTCCGGTAAAAAAGTTTTGTGGGGAACTGCAAATCTTTTCGAGCATCCAAGATATATGCATGGAGCGGCAACCTCATGTAATGCAGATGCATTTGCCTTTGCGGCTGCGCAAGTGAAAAAAGCAATTGATATCACTAAAAAATTGAATGGTGAGAACTATGTTTTCTGGGGCGGACGTGAAGGATACGATACGCTTTTAAATACTGATATGGCACTTGAATTGGACAATATGGCCAGATTTTTAACTATGGCCGCTGAATACGCTCAGAAAATTGGATTTAAGGGCCAATTTCTCATTGAACCAAAACCCAAAGAGCCGACAAAACACCAGTATGACTTTGACGTTGCGGGTGTGATGGGATTTTTAAGGAAATATGATTTGGATTCTGTCTTTAAAATCAACATCGAGGCAAACCATGGCACACTTGCCGGACACAGTTTTCAACATGAGCTCGCTTCTGCGCGAATCAACAACATGCTTGGCAGTGTTGATGCCAACAAAGGTGATTTGTTGCTTGGCTGGGACACAGACCAATTTCCAACCGACATCAATGAAACAACTCTTGCGATGCTCGAGATCATAAAGAATGGCGGGCTGGCTCCGGGAGGGCTCAATTTCGACGCCAAAGTAAGGCGCGGGTCTTTTGATCCCGACGATCTGTTCTTGGCACATATATCCGGGATGGACGCCTTTGCGCGCGGTCTGAGATCCGCTGCTGTAATCATTGCGGGAGGAGAAATAGATGGCTTTGTAAAGCGGCGTTATTCAAGCTGGAAAAAGGGCATCGGAAAGAAAATTATCGATGGAAGAGTTGGACTTGAAGAACTGTATGTCTATGCCCATGAAGCAGAAGAAATTGAGAATACATCAGGCAGACAAGAGTTGCTTGAGTCAGTTTTTAACTCCTACATCTAAACAGTTCAAACACATGGATAAAGCTCAAATAAAGTGGTAGAAGTACCGATTTATGTATGATAACTAAATCAAACAATTAAAAAGGAGTGGTTATATGGCCCTTCTTGGCATAGATATAGGCACATCGGGCGTTAAGTGTGTTCTGTTTGATGAAAACGGAAACGCTATGAACAGCACTTCCTCGGAATATGAGATGTATCAGCCAAGACCCGGATGGGCAGAGCAAAACCCCTCTGACTGGTGGAATGCAACAGTATACTGTTTGCGTGAACTGACATCATCACTGACATCATCAGCGGGAGTAAGGCCCGGTGAAATAAGCGGGATTGGCATATCCGGACAAATGCACGGGCTTGTTCTTCTGGATAAAAACGGAGCACCGCTGCGCGATGCGATTATTTGGTGTGATCAACGTACATCTGAGCAGTGCGAACAGATGGAAAAGCTGATTGGTAGGGAAAGACTGGTGGAAATCAGCGGAAACCCGGCCATGACGGGATTTACCGCTTCAAAAATACTCTGGGTTATGCAAAATGAACCTGAGATATTTGAAAAGACGAAAAAAATCTTGCTACCAAAGGACTATATCCGCTTCATGCTTACAGGTGAATATGCCGCTGAGATGTCAGATGCAAGCGGGATGCAACTTTTGGATGTCCCACGTCGAACTTGGAGCAATGAGATACTGTCAGCGCTTGGCATAGACAGCTCTCTTTTGCCGCCTGTATTTGAGTCCACAGTTGTCTGTGGCTATGTGAATGAAGCAGCCGCAGAGATAACCGGTTTATCAAAAGGAACTCCTGTGGTGGGAGGCGCCGGAGATCAGGCTGCCGGTGGTGTTGGCAACGGTATTGTAAAAGAGGGGCTAGTCTCTGTCACCATTGGTACCTCGGGCGTTGTTTTTGCACACACCGACAATATTACGATTGACCCC
>CAYTOF010000055.1:0-14339 GCA_964439435.1 uncultured Oscillospiraceae bacterium | reverse complement strand
ACGAACACCGCTGATGTTCTAATAGATGAATTTACACACAAATTTGGACTTGACACAAAATAATATCATTATTAGAGGATGCGATGGAAAATATAGTGCAGTTAATATAAAAAGTAACTACATAGAGGTATCCTATGTTGTTGGTGTTTATTTGACATTCTATGAATGCTCTGGTAAAATCTATCCATTAAATTAGAGGTGCGTATTTATGAGGGACTGGGATGAACTACTAGAAGAATGCAACAGCTGTAGAAAATGTGGGCTTCATCGTCACAGAACAAATTTAGTATTTGGTTCCGGAAACAGGACAGCAAATTTAATGTTTATTGGGGAAGGTCCCGGAAAAAATGAAGACCAACAAGGCCTGCCATTTGTGGGTAGAGCCGGCAAATTACTAGATCAAATGTTGGCTTCGATTGGTCTTAGGCGTTCTGATGTTTATATAGCAAATATTGTAAAATGTCGCCCGCCTGCGAACAGGGATCCGCTTCCCGAAGAAAGGGAAAGTTGTTTTCCGTGGTTATTGGAGCAAATAGAAATAATTCGTCCCGAAATCATTGTGTGCCTTGGTAGAATCGCCGCCATGAGATTTATACGGCCAGATTTTAAAATAACTGCAGAGCATGGTATATGGTATGAATACAACAGCACTAGGATTATGGCACTTTATCACCCGGCAGCTTTACTCAGAGATCCATCAAAACGTGGAGATACATTTGAAGACCTAAGAAAAATTGAAGATGCTTTAGCAGCAATATAGCAATAGGTCGGCAGGATAGCGGTTGCCGACCTTGTTATTTTTTGACCGCGTTGCATTCAAAATCACTGGCTTTACTTAAAAACAAATCACTACTTGGCCAACTCAGAAGCACAAACTTTTAAAAGTTCCGGTATATTTAGATTTTGGGGGCATTTATCTATACAAGCACCGCACTCCAAGCACTGCTCTGAAATTGGTTTGTAATCATTCTTTTTAATTATATTTTCATAAGATTGCTTTGCTGTTTCTGTAAGCCCATAAACATTATGCAAATTATACGCTTTAAAAACAGCTGGAATATCAATGCCCGCAGGACAGGGCAAACAGTAGTTGCATCCGGTACAGTACAATTCGCGCATACGCTCTATTTCTTCAAGCATGATTCCGGCTTGTTCAAATTGTTTTTCAGTCATAGGTTCTCTTTCGGATGCTATTTTCGCGTTTTCTGTCAACATTTGAAGAGTGCTCATACCTGAAAGTGCACAGGAAACATTTTTGTTACCAAGTACGAATCGAAGAGCCAGTTGTGGTGTAGCAGATTCTGAATTAGGGGAAATTATTTCGGATAAAGCCGAAGCTCCACCGAGCCTCCCTCCTCCAACAGGGCCCATCACCACAACTCCGATGTCTTTTTCCGCAGCTTTTTCAATAGCGTTTTCGTTAGAGCGATCCAACAAGTTGTACTGACAAAGTATTGATGAAAATATCTCTCCTTGTTCAATTATATAAGCGATTTCACCCGGCTCGCCATGAAAAGAGAATGATATATGTCGAATTAAACCTTGATCCAGTGCTTTTTGCGCTTCGCCTATCAGTTGTTTCGGGCGTATAATAGTATCAAACATCTTTTTGTTGATGCCATGAAAATGATATACATCGATATAATCAGTATCAATTTTAGAAAGTGATTCTTCCAATGTTTTCATAAAATCAATTGTTTTAAAATTATCGTGTAGAGGTAGTTTTGTAGCTAAAAAGATGTCATTTCGGAAAGGCTTAACTGCTTTTCCGAGCACCGATTGGGAGAGTCCGTCACAATAAAACACAGCAGTATCAAAATAATTCACTCCGAGATTATAGGCCTCTCGCAACAGGGCTATAGATTTTTGTTCGTCTACTGTTTTAACGCCATTTATGACAATCTCAGGCAAGCGCATGCAGCCGAACCCAAGAGTCGAAACTTGTCCTACTTTACCAAGTCTTCTATATTGCATATGTTACTCCTTTGTTGAATATTTTATGTTTTTTGAGTTTGGTTTCTATACACTTACATTATTATAACATTTGACATCACTTTATTGCAACATTCGATTTATTCAATATGAAAAACCATCAACATTCTATTTGAGACGCATTTTTAGTGATACAGTATAAATATTATGCAATTCTGACGCTCTGCGAACTACAAAAATACAAAGAAAGAAATGCAATGAGAAATGTGAGTTGTATTTATTGCGTTTTAAGACACTTTTATGTTATACTGTTAGAATAGGGAGGAATTAATCATGATTAATTATACTGCTAAAATTAAAGGTCCGATTAAAATTATTGAGTTTTCAAATCTTGAAATTGCGACTCAAAATAGTGAACCACAAAAATATAGAAATTTCGACTGGATGACTCTTGGGCCATTTGTATATGAAACCAATGGAGCGTTTGAAACTGAATATCTATATGAACGCGAAAAAATATTGGAAATTGATTATCTTGAACAAGACGGTGGCGAAAAGGAAATAGCACCCTATCTTGGCCTAAAGTGTAAAAACAAATATTTGGGTTTGCCTGAACCTGTTTGGAGTGTAGGCATAAACAAATGGGACATGTTGCGCTTTGATGCAGACGATGCAGACATGGCTTGTGACGATGCCTTGTACTTAACTGAGCAGAGAAACTGTGTGTTTTATGCTGCTGTATATGTAAACTGCAATGGTCCTAAAGAAGCAGTTATATGCTATGAAAACTCCGGAGGCAGATTATTTCATAATGGCGAATTGATTAGCGATGAGCCGTACGGCCGAGTAAAAGGATTGCCAACAATGGGACATGCTGTCCCGGTAAAATTTAGTGATGGTTTGAACCTATTGCTTTTCAAGCTTCGCCCTGGGTACATATGTGACAGCGTCGACTTATCTATGACAAACTGTTCGATCTATCCCATTTGTTGCAGTAGTGGTTCATTAAAAATATCATATCCAACTGTCACTAATGCTTTCACCAAACGTGATGGTGTATCACATCGTCTTTACCCTTTATTTGCGGCTGCCTTTGGGAAAACAAATAAGGGTACGATTGAACTTGACAACGGCAATGTACTGGAAATACCATCGCTTGAAGACGGGGAAACATTCCTCCTTCGTGCCCCTATTGCACCTGGTGCAGGCTCATGTATTGTAAAGGTGTCTCAAGAAGGAACTGAGATCGCAAAAGGTGTTTTTCCTTTAAGACCGAGTTCAAGCCCTGTATTTGAAGGTGAAGAAATGGTGTTCTCAGCATTTCATTTTGACACAACTTATCACCAAGAGCAGCGCGTGTATGCAATGGGTGCCATTTACATACTAAAAAACATTTTGCAGCGTATGCGAGAAAACCCCGAATACAAAGCCATCATATCTGAGGTTGACTATCTACATCCATACTATTCCATATATCCCGAAGACAGAGAGTTCTTGAAGGAAGTATATACTGAAGGCAGAGCGGAAGCGGACTGCTTTTATAATCAGCCAAATGAAATGACATCTTCTCCGGAAGGTATAGTGCGCAATCTATTATATGGTCAAATATATCACCGTGATGTTCTTGGGCGCATGTGCTATGTCTATTCCCCAGGCGATGTTTTTGGTCATTTTAATCAAATTTCGCAAGTGAGCGCAAAAGGTGGTTGTATCGGTGTCAGTTGGGACAAACACATCTTTGGGTTAGATAGTTTGTTTTCGCATGTCTCACCTGACGGGAGTCATCTCCCGCATCGACGTGGTGGTATTGGTAGGGGAGATGCTGCGCAAAAAGGACTGTCAGTTTGTGAGGGGAATGCCAATGCGCTGTCGACTGTTCCCGGATACCCGATTGATGCGGATACATCCTGGATGAATGAAACAACTCCACACGGAAAATTTGCAACACCAAAAGACTATATGGAAAAAATATTGGATGATGGTGCTCGTATATATGGTGAAGGTAATCCGCCATTTGAATTGACTTCTCGAGACATATCTCTATATCATGCTGGTGTTTCTTTGACGCGGACAGATTTTAAGCAAGCTAACAGACTGGCTGAAAACCTTCTTATCACTGCAGAAAAGCTCAGCGTTATAGCTTCGATGTATGGTGCAAAATATCCGGAAATAGCACTTGACAAAGCATGGAGGCAGATTCTGTGTGCGCAGCATCACGACTCCATAACCGGAACGAACAACGAAGTCTCGTTTGTGGATTTGATGGTTCAATATAGAGAAGCATGCGAATTGGCTGCTGATATTACAGATAAAGCAGCTAAATACATAGCTGAAAGTATAGATACAGAAGGAGAGAATTCGCCAATTGTTTTCTTTAACCCTCACCCTTGGGAAAGGATTGAAAACAATGAATTTGAATGCGAATTGATTTTGAATCCCGAAGAATATGAGCTGGTCTCATTCGACGGACACAAAGCAGAATTACAACTATTAAGCTCAGAGCTTAAAGGAGATCACTTCACAGCAAAATATTTAGCGCATGTTGCTGTTCCTGCTCTGGGATATAGAGTATATTACCTCAAAGAAAAAGAAAGCATAGTTCTACCAGGCGGTCTTGATGCCGGAACCGTAAAGGTTATGCACGACGATAAAAATACTATTTCTAATGATTTTTTCAAAATCAAAGTCGATCCAAATAAAGGAGGAGGAATTGTATCTCTCTATGATCGGCTCAATCGAAAAGAACTAATTCGAGAAGCGCCTGAAGGACCTGCTAACGCATTAGTTGCGTTAAAAGAAACTCACGATCGAATGGAAACACAGCATGAGTTTTATACAACAGGGCATCGACTTTCTTCGATGGACTACAAAGCGGAAGTAAAGTCCGAGAAGAGCAGATTATTTGAAAGGCTCATTATTAAATATTCACTTGGCAATGTCGTAAGAGTCACACAGACAATCACATTGAATACAGGTTCACCGCGCATCGATTTTGAGACACGATTAGATGACTACAGAGAAGAAGATGATCTCTTGGCTTTGACTTTCCCTGTAGCATTAAATGGAGCAAAGCCAATATTTGATGATAGATTTGCACCTCAAGTTCGTGCTTCCAGTAAAGAATCACTGGATTTTAGAACCCATCAATACGCAATGTTTTCCCATTGTGCTGTTTATGCTGCCAACCAATGGTTGGATTTTGGTCCAACCGTGACTTTCAAGCTCTCGGATGCCAATAAGAATGCTGCATTCAACCTTGGAATGACACAGTGCATAAGAGCAAATAATCCAGAGTTTGAAAAATCGGAACAGGACCTGCTATTCGCACTTACAAAGAAAGCGGTACCTGTAACACCTTTTCCAGACAGAAAACAAAGTTGCATAGGGTCAAAAATCATTCATTTCAATGAAGATTTATATTCAGATACTAGAATAGTCCTGTCGATTGAGGGAGTAGAAAACCAATACGAAGAGGCCCTTTTAAACAGTAAAAGTGTTAAAAAAGATTTTGAGAACGAACTGAATAAAAATGGATATGCTGTTGTTTTCATGCAGGACGAAGATAACCTTTGGGGCAAGAAAGTTGATGTCTTGTTAATCAAAGCTGTTAATGTTGATATTCTGAATAGAATAATAGCGAGTATTGCAGAACAACTCAATGTTGGCAGAACAGTGGAAATTAATTGCATTTTAGCAGATATGCCTATTGTTCCGGATGATTATGGCGTCGCACTGTTAAATAAAGGCAATATTGCCTGCAGCGTTGAAAAAGGCGGGACTTTATGCTTGATGCTTTACCATACTGCAGAATTTTATGGAAATATAGGTAATGCCAATGAAGGAACGCCGCTGGTGCCGGAGCGCAAAAGCCATATATTCCATTATTCTCTATTGCCTCATGAAAACAGTTATAGAGAAGCAGAAGTATATAGGCGAGCTTTGGAATTAAATGATCCGATATTTAATGTAAAACCTGAGAAAACACACAAAGGAGCATATTTACCCACTCAAAAAGCCTTTATTAAGACCGGTACAGGGACCATCATGACAGCTATGAAAGCCCGCGGTTGCCCGATGGCGGCCATGAGCGGAGTCGAAAAAGACATTTATGATCGTGGAATTACATTGCGTTTTTTTGAACCCCATGGGTTGGAAAACATGGAAATGGTTGAATTGGGATTCCCGATTGAATCATATGAAAAAAGCAATTTGTTGGAAGAATCTATTTCTGAATCCATTTTTAAAGAAAATGGCAACAAAGAAGAGATTGAGCTTATTCAAGGCCCGCACTCCATTGACACTATTTGCTTGAAACCCGTGCCAAACCAAGAAATAAAATTCGCAATACTGGGACCCGAGCAAGAGCCAGTAGAACCAATCTATATACGTTCCTGGGAACATGATCTTGGGAGTATGCCCATGGGATTCATGTCTTTTGCCGCTGTTATAGGGAGAAACCCAAAAAGAATTGGCCCGAATACAATAAAAATAGAAATAAGTGCAGCAAATAACTCCAGTGACAAATCAGCTTCAGGTATTTTGACACTCGAATTACCAGATGGATGGAGCGCAGACTTAACAAAAATTGACTACCAAATTGAACCTGGAGCTTATCGTGTTTGGAATGCAATTGTAACAAAACCGGATGAAAATTCAAAAGGCTTGTTACGCCTATTGTATGAGCATAACGGTCAGCAATTTGAGGATATTTTTGAAGAAGGTTTGCATGACCCTGAAATGCAAGTTCAGCTTAATGAAGATGGAATTTCAGTGTTTGTGCAAAACAACACTGCCCAAACACTGCGCGGAGAGCTGCATATAGCTTCTCCGATTGAGACATGGGGCTCTATGTTCGGACACAATGCTCTTGGAAAAGCAGAGTTTTCTCCTAGAGTTTTGCCTGTTATAATAAAAGCAGGAGAAACTTGCGAGTATGTATTCGATTACAGCGGAGACGTGGACCTATCTTTTTGGGCCATAGTAAAGCTTTGCATGAATGGACGAATCAAATTTGCCGGTGTCAAAAAGTACGGAGAACGCCATACTGTCTGGGCACATGAGCTAATAGATGAACTGTATGCTGACGGTGGGTCTTTGAGAAAGCTTTTGGAGATGTGATTTAACTCAAGTTCCGTACCTACAATTAATTATTTACCTGAATTATTTATATTCGTTTAAACAATTACTCACAAGGCACGGTCCCGGAGATTGATTTTGCCTGATCATCAAATATATTCATGGCATTCATACGCAAGCTGGAGAGAATTATGTATACAATTACTGCAACAAAAAGACTGAACCCACAAGTTAAGCTGATCAGAGTAATGGCTCCGCAAATAGCTAAGAAAGCGCAGCCTGGCCAGTTTGTTATGCTTAGAGTGGATGAGGCGGGAGAACGCATCCCACTCACAATAGCTGATCACGAAAGCCTAGAAGGGACTATAACCCTTGTTTTTCAGGAAGTGGGTGCAACCACAAAGAAGCTTGGCCAAATGGTGCAAGGGGATAAGCTGGCCAATGTAGCAGGACCGCTTGGGAAGCCATCTGACATTGCAGGATTGGAAAGAGTATGTGTTGTGGGAGGAGGACTTGGTTGTGCAATTGCGTATCCTCAAGCAAAAGCATTAAAACTGGGCGGAGCTTATGTGGACATCATAGCAGGCTTTAGACAAGCTGACTTAGTATTTTTTGAAGATGAAATGCGAGAAGTGTCAGATAAATTGATTATTTGCACTGATGATGGTTCATATGGCAGAAAAGGCTTAGTTACGGATGCTTTAAAGGAAATCATTTTAACAGGTGAAAAAACAGATGCTGTCATAGCGATAGGTCCTCTTGTTATGATGAAATATGTAAGCCTGCTTACAAGCACATATGGTATTAAGACTATAGTCAGTATGAATCCCTTAATGATAGATGGGACCGGCATGTGTGGCGGTTGCCGTGTAACTGTTGATGGAAAGACAAAATTCGCATGTGTTGATGGACCTGATTTTGATGGGCATCTTGTTGATTTTGATGAAGCAATTAGGCGTGCCGCATATTATAAAGACGAAGAAAAACATGCGATAATGAGTTATGGGTGCCGTATTTCAGGAAGCGATGTCGCAGAGGATTAATATGCCAAATATGCAAAAAGAAAAAACTCCAATGCCGGAACAGCACCCCAAAGCTCGCATTAACAACTTTTCCGAGGTTACACTAGGTTATACAATAACCCAAGCTATCAATGAAGCACAGAGATGCTTGCAATGTAAAAATCAACCTTGTGTTAAAGGTTGTCCTGTAAACATAAACATTCCGAAGTTTATAGAGTTTATCACAAAAGGAGATATCTTAAGCGCTGAAACGGTAATTAAAGAGACAAATGCTTTACCTGCAGTGTGTGGAAGGGTTTGCCCTCAAGAGATACAATGTGAGCAATTATGTGTGCGAGGTATAAAACATTCGCCGGTGGCTATTGGCAGGTTAGAGCGCTTTGTTGCTGACTATGCAATGCAAAACTCGGAGCATTTGCATAACCATGTTTCTGGCACAATATATGCCGATCCCGTGACAAGTATAACAGATAAAAAAAGTGTTGCTGTTGTTGGAGCAGGACCCGCCGGGCTGGCATGCGCCGGGGACTTATGTGAACTTGGATATGATGTTACGATTTACGAAGCATTCCATATGCCCGGTGGAGTACTTGTTTACGGCATTCCGGAATTCAGATTGCCAAAAGAAATAGTGACTAGAGAGATTGAGCAGCTTGTTTGCAGAGGTGTAAAAATAGAGACAGATTGCGTTATAGGTCGTACCATTACTATAGACGAGTTGTTTGAAAAAGGTCATTCTGCTGTTTTTATAGGTACGGGCGCAGGTCTACCCGCTTTTATGAATATACCAGGAGAAAATTTGAATGGGGTTTATTCTGCAAATGAATATCTTACGAGAATAAACTTGATGAAAGCATACCGCCAAGATTACGATACGCCGATAAAAAGACATAAGCGTGTTGGAGTGGTGGGAGGAGGCAATGTTGCTATGGACGCAGCCCGCAGTGCTTTGCGTCTGGGCGCTGAAGAGGTTCTTGTTATCTATCGTAGGGGCGAAGAAGAACTTCCGGCAAGACAAGAAGAAATCCACCACGCAAAAGAAGAGGGCATTGAATTCAAATTCTTGACAAATCCGGTTGAAATTATCGGTGATGACAACGGTGAAGTCAAAGCTATTAAATGCATTAAAATGGAACTTGGTGAACCTGACTCAAGTGGTAGAAGGCGCCCAAATGCGATTTTGGGCAGTGAACATGAAGTTGAGCTTGATGCAGTTATAATCGCCATTGGGACATCCCCCAACCCACTCATATCGATGACAACTGAAGGATTAAAAACCAACAAATGGGGTTGTATAGTTGTCGACGAAATGGGACAAACATCAAAACAGAGTGTCTATGCCGGAGGAGACGCTGTGACCGGATCGGCAACCGTGATTCTAGCAATGGGTGCCGGTAAAAAAGCAGCCACAAACATTGACAAGGAATTGTCCGGTAAAGATAGCAGATAAACAGTTTTATGATTTCCAAACAAAACAAGTGGTATATTAAGTAAGTGCCACTCTGCATATGGGAGAATAAGAATGAACGATATATTCAACGAGCATCTTGTTAAGAAACAACAAAGCATCAAAGACTATTTTTATAAAGCACTGATTGCGTTGACTGCCATTGTGATTATGACTTTGGGTATTCTATTTGCTGATATAATGGTTGTACTGATTATTGGTGGCGTGTTTTTCGGTGTTTATTTTGCGTACAAACAATTTGATATTGAATATGAATATATTCTCACAAATGAAGATTTGGATGTTGATAAAATAATTGCAAGAGAGAAAAGAAAGCATGTGCTCTCTCTAAAAGTACCTGACATTGAAATATTGGCTCCATATGATGAAAAAAAAATAAGAGAATTAACTCGTGCAAAAACTTTGAAATATATTGATGTCTCATCGGGTTCAGTTTCTGCAGAACGATGGTATGCAATCTATGGTGAAGGTCAGGGAAAAACCCTGTTGATATTTGAACCTCCACAAAAAATGCGAGATGGAATTGAAAAATTCATTCCTCGAAGGATAAAAAAATGAGCAGTGAAATTCAATACAAGCAATATTCAGAACTAAAAATAGAGCTTGGCAAAATATTAGCTGGGACAGATATTATTGAAGTCAAGCGGATAGAAAAGCTAGCAAAAAGACCTTTCTTTTTTAAAAAATGTATGACTCAAAGGGAAAGAGACTATCTTGCTTCGAAGGGCAAAAATTCAGCACGAAGTGCAGCAGGAATTTTTGCAGCAAAAGAGGCTTTTGGAAAGGCCGTTGGTCTGGGAGTTTATCCCGGAACATTAAAAAACATTGAGATATTGCATTATGAAAATGGAAAACCCTACTTAAAACTGCATGGAGATTACGCTTGTTTTGAAAACGAATATATTTTTGCCTTGTCTATCTCTCACAGTACGAATTATGCTGTTGCAACGGTAGTTGGTATCGAAAACAATTAAACCAGATGAAGTGATTATCCATCCCCAAAAAGGCACAACGATTTTTCTGTAACTTAATAAATATGCAACTGGGTGATGAATTTATGACCGGAGATGAATCTGTTAGAAAAGCCTTACCAAAACGTATGAAAAACTCGCACAAAGGAGATTATGGAAAACTGTGCGTCTTGGCGGGGTCAAAGGGTTTAAGCGGCGCCGCTTGCTTTGCCACGCTCGCAGCAATAAAAACCGGTGCCGGGCTTGTTACACTTGCATGTCCGGATGTTGTATATGATATCGTAGCAGGCAAATGCTTAGAGGCTATGTCGCGCCCATTAAAAAGTGACAACAGAGGATGTATTGCAGCGTCGGCTGTGAAAGACGTATTGAGAATTGCAGAAGAATCTGATGTGGTTTTGGTTGGCTGTGGGCTGGGGAAAGGTAAAGGTGTCACTAAAGTCATAAGTTCGCTTGTAGAAGAAGCCAATGTCCCCATGATAATCGATGCTGATGGTATTAATGCCATCAACAAAAACTCCTTAAACATAAAAGACCGCAAAGTTGTTATGACGCCTCATGATGGTGAGCTATCACGCTTTCATGGCGAAGAAATATGTTTAATAGGAGAAGAAAGACATGAAGCTGCTTTACGTTTATCGAAAACATACGGAGTGGTATTGGTAATGAAAGGGCATGAGAGTGTCGTTGCATCACCTGATGGCAGAGTTTATATCAACAAAACAGGCAACCCCGGCATGGCTAAAGGTGGTAGTGGGGATATTTTAGCCGGTATGATTGCAGCTATTATGGCACAATGTGAAGACCATTTTATATCTACAACTGCAGGTGTTTATCTTCATGGCATGGCCGGTGACATGGCCAGTGTTGAGTTTGGTGAAGTTGGTATGACGCCTTTTAATATCCTTGAGCATTTACCCAAGGCTATTAAAAACGTCCGCGGAATTTAGTCAAAAAGAGGAAATAATAACATTAAAAATAGAATTAGTGAAACCTCGAAGCATCGACTCTCATACCTTGGAAATGTATAAAAGCTAACATTTTGATTTAGTGAGAGATATTTAGAGTAAATAACAAGCGAATATGCTGTAATTGATAGTCATTCTTTAAAAGTGTAAGGCGGATTGTAAACAATGAGTTTAAGCGTAGATGTAAGATGCTGTGCAGAAATAAATCTTGATATTATACGTTCAAATTATATTAAACTTCGAACAATGACAGATAAAAAAACAAAGATTATTTGTGTTGTTAAGGCGGATGCATATGGACATGGCGCACATGCTGTCGCTCCTTTGTTGGAAAAATGTGGAGCAGATATGTTCGCTGTTAGTTGTGAGAATGAGGCGATTGAACTCCGAAAAAATGGTATCAAAAAACCGATAATTATTCTCGGCAAAAGCGAACCTAGTTGTGCGAAGCTGTATATTGGGTACAATATAACGACGACCGTCAACTCGTATGAGAATGCCTACAAATTATCTTTAATGGCAAGTGGATATGGGATTGTTGATGTACATATCAAAGTCGAAACAGGTATGGGGCGGCTTGGGCTACCAATACATGATAAGTCTCAGCTCGGCGATACAGTGTCACAAATATTGAAAATAGCACAACTTCCTAATATAAATATTGGCGGTCTTTTTTCACATTTTGCAACTGCTGATGAATCAGATGATACCCTGACCCCAAAGCAATTTGAACTATTTAACCTTTTATGCAATGAGCTGCTGGAGCATGGGCTTAGGCCAAAGCTGCTGCACTGTTCAAACAGTGCAGCGTTAATAAGATATCCGCAGTTTGCCTTGGATGCAGTGAGGCCTGGTATAGCATTGTACGGTTTGAGTCCTGACAATGATTCGGACGGTATGGCCAGTGAGGCAAGACTTACCGCTGCAATGACTCTGAAGTCAAGACTTGTTCAAGTCACACACTATGATAGAGGTTGTACAATCAGTTATGGTGGCAGCAAATTGGGCAATGGGTGTGATGTGGCAGTTGTACCTATTGGGTATGCTGATGGCTATCCACGCAGTTTATCTGCTTGTGGGGTAGCTCTATGTAATGGTAAGACTGTAGACGTATTAGGTAGGGTTTGCATGGACATGACGATGTTTAATTTGAATGGTATAAAGGCTCGGGTAGGAGATGAGATAGTTTTGTTTGGTAAAGATGAAAGTGGCAACACATTACATGCTGAAACCATCGCAAGAACAGCCGGAACAATAAACTATGAATTGGTGTGTAGAGTTGGTGCAAGAGTTCCAAGAAAATATCTGTAGTAGATGATTATAGTCCCTGTCTTTTTTTGTAGTATTACAAAAAATCAATTTGTTTGATTATTTGCTATTAATATAGAAATATAAAGAAAGAAGATGCAGCAGACGGAAGAGGCATCTTCTTTCTTGCAATAAAATTGTGTTTGGCATGATTATGCTTTTGTTGTCACAGTTGTTTGCAGGCAATCTTTCGAAAGTTTATTCCAGAAGTTACATGCAAACACTTCGATATCAAACGTTTTTCCGCTCTCAAGCTCATCGATTTCAAGAAAAAGTGTTGGTGGCATATCGTAAAAGTAATATTCAGACCATATACTTAGAGTTTTCACTTTTTCATGAGTAGCTTTGTCATATATGTGTATATAATATGAGTTTACTCTAAATGCATCTATCTGAGCTTGTGGGATTATTAGAGTCAATCCATTGTTTAAAATATTTTCAACACCAAGTTTTGAACCTTCAGGGAAAAACGGAAGAGATCCAGAGCCCGGACGACTGTCATTGTAAACAAAAGTACTTTTATCCCATGGCTTTTCTATGTAGTGGATATCAGGAAAAAATTGTTCGGTAATAATATCATATGGTAGTACACGGACACGACCTTGGGCATCTGCTTCAACTATTAAATACTGTGCACATATCTTAGCACGTGGTGGGACAGTGCCATATACTTTATCAAATTCATCCAACTCGAAATACGCAAGCGAGCCACATCCCAGAGAAGTGAAATCACGCTGGTGGATAGAGCGAGGATCGTTTATCGGAGCATGTGAGTGCCCGGAAAATGTCACCAGTGCAGGATATTTTTCTTGTATGGGATATAGATCCCCGTTTCCCCATTTAATGGCACCATACACCGTGTCTTTGGGATGGGGATGCTGAAACATAAAAATTGGATATTTAGGTGTATCAGTAGATGCAATTTCCATTTGTTCTGCAAACCAACGGCGTTTCTTTTCGTCGAACCCACATCGTTTGCTTGTTTCACTTTCGGTAGTGGATAAGGAGATAAAATGAAAACCTTTGATAGTGCGGTGAACATCGGGTTCCAAATCAAAAATGTTTCGCAACATATCCTCAGTTGCCTCGATGGTTTTGTCTTTCATTTCATGTGTGGCAATTGAAATAATAAGCTCTGTTTTTGGATGTTTAAAACGGCGGACAGATTCCTTAAAGGCTTCCATTTCAATCAGGGATCCGCGGTTTGCAAAGTCGCCCACTATGCATAGGGCATCTATGTTTTTGTAGTCTGTGCTTTCGGCATATTCGTATGCCTTAGTAAGCCCTAATTCAAATCTGTCTCGAACATCAGTGTGTTCATCACGGTAATGAATGTCGCTCATAGCAATAAAACGCAATATGGGTGTAAAATCTTCGAAAGTATGTGACATAAAAACCTCTTTCCATGACATATTATTCACTTTATATCATTTTAACATACAAAATCCTTGTTTACAATAAGAAATAAGAAGAATCGTTGTAAAACACTTGATATATGAGCTTTTATTATTATGCTTTAAGGATCTTTAAAGAGAGGAGGATTAAGTCCGTATAATGGTGTAAATTCAAAATGAGCCAAAAGCTCAAACTTCTG
>CAYTOF010000054.1:14105-14376 GCA_964439435.1 uncultured Oscillospiraceae bacterium | reverse complement strand
AGCCTTGGAGATACCTTTCACATCTCCCCCTGCCACCTTCAGAAGATTTTCAAAAAACTTTACGGCATCTCGCCCTATGAATTTATCACGCAGCTGCGCATCGGCAAAGCCAAGGAGCTTTTGATCTACTCCAACAACTCCCTGACAGATATCTCCCAAAGACTTGGATTTGGCAGTCTCTTTGCCTTCAGCCGCGCCTTTGAACGCCTTTGCGGTGTATCACCTTCGGTGTTCCGAACGGGCGATACCAAAGGAGAAGCCGCCGAGCAGA
>CAYTOF010000054.1:0-14091 GCA_964439435.1 uncultured Oscillospiraceae bacterium | reverse complement strand
CGGCTTTGCCGACACCGACAGATAAATCAAAAGAACCACGATTTTGAGGGCTTTAGCACTTGATTTTGCCCCCGAAAATCCTAAAAGGGTAGGGGGGCGGGACAAGCAAAGCCCTTTCCTTGTCCGCATTTTTGAGCCGAAACACTTAAAGTATATGCACTTGTTCGAGCTATCTATAAAAAGGAAGTGAAGAATCTTGTCCTCGATGTTTTACCGCCTTTCGCCATATATCCGCTACGCGCGGGAGATAAAGCAGAAAAAACCATGGCAGCAGAGCGAAGTTGTCCTACTGGACTTTATGCTCATATATGTAAAAGAAGGGCGTATCAAGCTCACCATAGACGGCATTGTCCAAGACGCCGCGCCCGGAGACATCTTTGTACTAAAGCCCGGCCAAACATATACAGCCAAGCTGCGCTCGGAATACGGCGTTGTTGTCGCCGTGCATTTTGACTTGTTTGTGCGTGACGATACAGAGTGGCTCAGCGTACCCTTTGCGGAGAGGTCAAGGCTATCCAAGCAACAGATAGATACGCTCTGCAAAGAGGCGGCAAAAGCCGAGCATGAGATGGACCTCCCCATGAGACTGGGTGTGCGCAGCACCTCTTTGGTGGAGGAGTATATGTATGGCATTGTCAGTGCCCACAAGGAGCCCATGCCCTTTGGGGAGATGCGGGCAAGGGGGCAGTTTCTCATGCTCTGGAGCTATCTTTTGAGCGAGCACAAAATCGTGAAAAACGCCGAGAACAGCGAGCTGCTTTCGCGGTATGTCAAGATCAAAGACCATATCAAAGCGCACTACAGGGAACCCTCTTCCCTTGAAGACCTCGCCGCCCACTTTGACATCTCCCCATATCATCTCCAGAGGATGTATAAACGCATTTTCGGCACCTCGCCCTTTCGCTACATCACCGTTTTGCGTATAAAAAAGGCCAAGGAGCTGCTGGAAAACCGAGATATTGCCCCGGCTGAGATAGCGGAAAGCCTTGGATTTAGCAGTGTTTTTGCCTTTAACCGCGCCTTTTGCAGAGAAGAAGGGCTGACCCCGAGCGAATACCGCCAAAGTGTGCACCGAGCAAAGGAAAAGTAAAAAAAGAGCGACATTTAACACAGCCAAAAAAAATCTCCCACCGGCATTGCCTCTTTAGGAAAATGTCAGTGAGCATGATTGTCTGTGTTTTTTGTTTTCGCGGTATGTTTGAAATTCCCCTCCCTCTTGGAGGGGTGGTTTGTCATGTGCGTATGCGCACATGACAAACCGGGGTGGTGCCTCCGGACTCCACAAAATATAATAGCATTGATTCTTCGGAGGGGCGGCCTTTGACCTTTTGTGTTACATATGTTTTTAAGTGACTTTAAATTCCCCTCCCTCTTGGAGGGGTGGTTTATCATGTGCGTATACGCGCATGACAAATCGGGGTGGTGCCTCCGGACTCCACAAAATATAATAGCATTGATTCTTCGGAGGGGCGGCCTTTGACCTTTTGTGTTACATATGTTTTTAGGCGGCTTTAAATTCCCCTCCCTCTTGGAGGGGTGGTTTGTCATGTGCGTATACGCACATGACAAATCGGGGTGGTGCCTCCGGGCTCCACAAAATATAATAGCATTGGTTCTTTGTAGAGGCGGCATATTACATGACTCCGGGAAATACAGACAAAACAATATACTTGCAATAAGTGCAAGTATATTGTTGCATTTTCTGCAATATGGGGGTATAATATATGCAGGGAGGTGGCCATATATGGACTATACCGCAGAAAATCATCTCGGGGCAAAGCTGGCGCATTTTCGGGAAGAGGCGCAGATGAGCCAGGCGCGGCTCTGTGAGCTAATGGACAGACAGGGTTTTTGCATCAAACCATATACGATCTCCAGATGGGAGAGCGGCGTGTCAAACCCCTCCGTGGAGGAGTTTTTGGCGCTGTGTGACATACTGCATGTCCGCGACATCCGAGGCGCTTTCGCGGCAAAACGCACGCTGCGCCTATATGAGCTGCCCGTGTCCGCAGGTGGGGGCGTGTATCTGAACGGCGAGGATTTTTGCGAGCTCGAGGTGGACGCAAGCGTGCCTGCGGAGGCGGACTATGCCCTGCGGGTGCGGGGGGACAGCATGTCGCCCCGTTTTGTGGACAACCAGATCATCTTCATCAAAAAACAAGAGGAGCTCATCCCGGGGGAGATAGGCATATTTTTGCTCTCCGGGGAGAGCTATGTAAAAAAGCTCGGGCAGGGCGCTCTGCTGTCTTTAAACCCCGCATATGCCCCCATACCCATCGGCGATGCGAGCTTTAAAGTGCTGGGAAAAGTCATAGCTTAAATCCTGCCCCGGGATTTGAATATTTTCAAAAGGGTGTATGCTTATGAACGGCGAACAAGGCAAAACATCAAAGAGTCAGGACAGTGTCTACTACGAAATCGAGTATGACACCACGCCTTTTCAAGGGGTCGGCAGATATGTTTTGAAGCCCTCAAAGATCACCCCACCCCCAAAAGACGAGATCCGCACCCTTTTTTCCGCCATGCAGGAGATAGCCCGCGCGGAGATGCCGTCGGTTTATGACTACACGCGGTTTTTTGACAGAAGGGTGAGGGACGACAACGCGCGCGTGTTTTACAAACAGGCGCAGTTTATGGCTGATTTTACAGACAACTACGGCGGTTTTGCGCCGTTTTCCCAGTATTTTCCCTCTTTTCGGCTCATGAGCTATGACCAGCTGCGCACCTATTTCACCTGGCGCACAAGGGTGCGAGAGGGCAACATCGCCGATGTCCCCATCTCATACGCCTTTTTATACATCTACGAGCTGCTTTCCAATATCGGCATGGCCTCACCTGCCCAGGGGCTTTCAGAGCTTATGCGCTTTTGGAGGGCATTTCGTGAGTTTCGGCCCGAAATAGACAAATATGTGCTGCGCTGGCTCAAAGACTACCACATTTATTACGAGCCGGGCCACAGCTTTAACGATTTTATAAAAGAAAATGACCTTGCGGCGAGCTACCCCGCAGCCGTGGAGGTCGACGGGGACTTTGAGCTCTATCGCTCCGTGTCCAAATACAACATCGAAAAATCCAAGTTTTACACGAAAGAGAACAGGGCGCTGATAGAGGGAGCCTTTGCCCACGCCCTGGTCCGTATGCGCAGCGCCTTTGATGCGGGGGGCATCGACTTTGACGACGCTCTCTTTCGCCCCACTAAAAAGCTCATGCCCTGGCAGCCCTTTAAAGACGCACTGTTTTTTCCCTTTGCAAAGCAGAGAAATCGGGCCGTTGTCTTCTCCGCAAATGAGATATATATAGCAAGGGACAACCGCTGGTATCAGAGCAGTGTGCTCACCACGGAAAAGGGCAGGCTCTTTGTCGGCTATATGATGAAAAAGACCGAAAGCCTGCTGCGCGCCCTCACGGGCTACAAATACAAGCTCGGAGCGGAGCAGAGCATGATCCACGAAGACTCTCTGCGGGTGCTGGAAAAAGCGGGGGTAGACTGCGCCGCGACCATGGAGATGGCCGTGGGCGAGTTTTACAGGGAGGCGACAAAGACGGTCGTCACCGTGGACAGAGCCGTGTTGGATAAGCTGCGAGACGAGGCAAGGCGCACCACAAGGGCGCTGACGGTGGAGGAGGGCGCAGATCCCGAGGTGAAAATCCCCTGCCGCCTCCAAGCAAATGCGGACATCTTCAAAGACGACGAGGGCAAAAAAGAAACCGAAGCGGCAGGAACCGGCGATACGTTCGAAACGCCGAGAACCGGCGAAACGGTCGAAACGGACGAAACGGTCGGCGAGCCCTGCGACATCTGGGCGGAATTCGGGCAGGCGCTTTCACAGGCCGAGCTTGCAGCCCTGCGGGGGCTTTTGCGCGGGGAGAGCATCAGGGCACTGGCAGACGCCGCGGGGACGATGGCGGAGGTCTTTGCCGAGGGCATAAACGAAAAGGCGGCGGACATCCTCGGAGACAATCTCCTGGACGACCGCCTGCAGATATACGACGAATACACAGAGAAGATAAAGGAAACGGTGGGTTAAAAAGATGGAAATGCGGGTGCCAAGTAGAATCGCAAATATCCTGCTCAACGCCCTCAAGGGCGGCGTGGTGCCTCGGGTGGGGCTGGAACACATCACGGTGGGCCGCGCCCGAGAGATAGAGGCGATTTTGCACGACATTGAGATGATAGAGGACGGGGGCGCGTCTTTTCGCTTCATAGTGGGCAAATACGGCAGCGGAAAGAGCTTTTTGCTCCAGACAATGCGCAATTTTGCCACGGCAAAGGGCTTTGTGGTGGCCGATGCGGACCTGTCGCCCGAGCGGCGGTTTGCGGGCACAAAAGGCCAGGGCCTTGCCACATACAAGGAGCTCATGCAAAACCTCTCCACAAAGGCAAAGCCCGACGGCGGCGCTCTGCCCCTCATCCTGGAGCGGTGGATTTCGGGTATTCAGCTCTCTGTAAAGACGCTCTACGACACAGACGACGAGCAGGAGTTTATCGAGCTCACGCAGCGGCAGATCTACGCCGTCGCGGGGGAGCTGGAGGGCATGGTCAACGGTTTTGAGTTCGCAAAAGCCGTCATCGCCTATTGGAAGGCCTATCTTGAAGACGATGCCGCCATGAAAAGCAATGTGTTGCGCTGGTTCCGCGGGGAATACACCTCCAAAAAAGAGGCGCGGGAGGAGCTTGGCATCAACTTTATCGTGACCGACGAGGTGTGGTATGATTTTTTAAAGCTCTTTGCGGCTTTTTTGGTCAAGGCGGGCTACAAAGGCCTTTTGGTGCTCATAGACGAGCTTGTCAACATCTACAAGATACCCAATTCCATCACCCGCGCCAACAACTACGAAAAACTGCTGACGATGTACAACGACGCTCTCCAGGGCAAGGCAAGCCACATCGGCTTTCTCCTCGGCGGCACGCCGCAGTGCATCGAGGACAGATACAGAGGGATATACAGCTATGAGGCGCTGCGCTCGCGCCTGGCAGACGGGCATTTTGCCACAAAGGAGCTAAAAGACCTCCAGGCGCCCATCATTTCCCTGGAGATGCTGACCTTTGAGGAGATGTATCTCCTGATAGAAAAGCTGCAAAACCTCCACGGGGGCATCTATGGCAGCAAGCCCCTGGGACACGACGAGCTGATATACTTTCTCACGGTGGAATACAACCGCGTGGGGGCGGAAAGCCACATCACCCCGCGGGAGATCATCCGCGATTTTATAGAGCTTTTGAACATCCTGCACCAAAACCCCGAAAAGAACGTGGCGGAGATTCTCGGCGACAACAGCTTTGAAATGGCCAAGGGCGGCCTCGGAGACGAGGAGATCCACAGCGACTTTGCCGAATTTGAGCTGTAAAGCAATAGCGTTTACACACCACGAAAACAGAGAAAAAACCCCCGAAAACAAGAGGACAAGGGATAATATGGACACTTTTTCACGCCTTGCGCCCTTTATACAGGATTTTATATACCAAAACAACTGGGAGGAGCTGCGCGCAAACCAGGTGGCGGCGACGGAGGTCATTTTAGACTCCGAGGACAACCTGCTGCTCTCCTCGGGCACGGCAACGGGCAAGACAGAGGCGGCTTTTCTGCCCGTGTTGACCGACCTTTATTACAGGCCCTCCTCCTCTGTGGGCATTTTATATGTCTCGCCCCTCAAAGCGCTGATAAACGACCAGTTTAAAAGGCTGGAGCTTCTGCTGGTGGGTTCCAACATCCCCGTGACAAAGTGGCACGGCGACGCCTCGCGCACACACAAGGACAGGCTCATCAAAAACCCCGAAGGGCTGTTGCAGATCACCCCTGAGAGCCTTGAGAGCCTCATCACAAACAAGCGCGGCGCCTCCATCTCCCTTTTTTCCGACCTGCGCTACATTATAATAGACGAGGTGCACTACTTCATGCGGGATGCGCGGGGCACGCAGCTGCTCTCCGTTTTGGAGCGCATTTCGAGGCTCACGGGGTCGAATGCCCGCAGGATAGGCCTGTCCGCCACCATGGGCGATTTGGAGGCGGCAAAGAGCTGGCTCTCCACGGGCACGGGCAGAAACTGTGCCGCACCCGTATACGACGAGGGCAAGAGGCGCATCCGCCTGCATGTGGAGCGCTTTGTCAACTACGCCGACAAGCGGGACACGCAAGTCAAGGAGGGCGCCCTCGTCACGGCGGAGAGCGGCGGCAATATGGGAGATCGGGAGCATTTTGAGTTTCTTTTCAACCAAACGCTGGACAAAAAGACGATTTTGTTCACCAACAGCCGTGAGGAGAGCGAGTTTATCATCGCAAACTTGAAGGAGATAGCGGCAAGGCGCAAAGCCCCGGACATCTACCGCGTGCATCACGGCAATGTGTCGGCGCTGCTGCGGGAAAACACGGAAGACGAGATGAAATCGGGGGAGGAGAAGATCGTCACGGGGGCGACGGTGACACTGGAGCTCGGCATCGACATCGGCTCCCTGGACCAAGCCGTGCAGGTGGGGGCGCCCATCAGCGTTTCGAGCTTTGCCCAGCGCCTCGGCAGGTGCGGGCGCCGCGGGCAGGTGCCCTCGCTTTTGTTCACCTTTGTGGAAAACCTCGTGATAAACACAGACGATGTGATAGGCCCGATGAACTGGGAGTTTGCGCGGACAGTGGCCATAATCGAGCTGTATCTCAAAGACCGCTGGCTGGAGCCCATACCGCCACAAAACCACCCATACAACCTCCTCTACCACCAGACGATGAGCGTTTTGAAGTCGGCAGGGGAGATGAGCCCCGCGGCCCTTGCCTCCGCCGTTTTGACACTGGGGCCCTTTGCCAAAATCCCGCAGGAGGACTACAGGATTTTGCTGGCCCACATGGTCGCCATAGACCAACTGGAGAAGACGGAGCGCGGCGGGCTGATTATCGGCAGGGAGGGCGAAAAAATCGTGAACTCCCACAAGTTTTTGACCGTCTTCATCGCGCCGGAATACCTGCTCGTGAAAGAAGAAAACCGCACCATCGGCACGGTGGACAAGGTCTACCCTGTGGGCGTGCGCTTTGCGCTGGCGGGCATGACTTGGGAGAGCGTGGATGTGAACGAGCGCTCCAAGGTGATTTTCGTCAAGCGGGTGCCGGGCATCTCCCTGGTGGACTGGGATGTGGATTTTGCCGTGTGGCTCCACACGGTGCTCGTGCGCAAGATCCGCTCCGTTTTGCAGGGGGAGGAGAGCTTTCCGTATCTCTCGGAGCGCAGCATGGAGCGGCTGTCGCAGATGCGGTACATCGCAAAAAATAGCGGCATATTGGATAACCTCATAAGCCCGCTCTCGGAGCGCAAATATGCGATCTTTCCCTGGGTCGGCACGCGCCAAATCATGACCCTGAACTACGCCCTGCGCCGCCGAGGTGTCAAGAGCAAGCTGCCCTTCATCACCTGTCTGTATCTGGAGGTGATATACGACGGCGGCGCGGCAAATCTGCACGAGATTGTGCGGGATATAATGGAGCGGGAGTTGGATCTGTATGACCTGCCGCTGCCAAAAGACGCGCAAATCGAGGGCAAATACAACGAATTTGTGCCCTCGGAGCTGCTCAAAAAGCAATATGTGGAGGACTGGCTGGATTTTGAAGGCCTGAGGGAGGATATCTTGAACCTTTGACCTGCCGCATGTGCGGAGCTTTTATACGATGAGATTTTGCGGATTTAAAATATAAACAGAGAAGAGAAGTGATGATATGAAGCTGAAAAATTTTGCCATCCCGGGGGCAACGGGCCTTGTGATTGTGCTGTCGCTGGTTTTGTCCATCATTATAAAGTCAGGCGCGGAGTTTAAAATCCCCCTGCTTTTGGCCTATCTCCTCATCGGGCTGGTGGGCTTTGGCTACAGCGCCCTGCTGGAAAAATTCAAAGCGCGCCTGCCGGCGCTGCTGTTTTTGTGCTTTTCCTTTCTTTCGGGGCTGTATTTTTTCATAACCATGTCCAAAGGCCCCGAAGGTCTGTCGCAGCTGGCCGCCTTTCTCGGCTGGATGATGCTTATGGCGGTGTCCTTTGTGCTCTCGCTCATCGCCTTTGTCGTGCTGCTCATCATGAGGCGAAAAGAGAAAAAAGAATAACTTTGCAGGAAAAGCACGATAAAAAGCCCGCAGGATGGCAACGCCATCCTGCGGGCTTTGGTTGTGTGTGGAGAGGGGGAGGGCGCCTAAATTGACGGAGTGGTTTTACCGGATTCCACCAAATATAAGTATATAGGTATTCCGTAGGGGCGGCCTTTGGCTGTCCACTTATATTTGATTGGATATTTGTATTTCTCCGCTGATTTTATGGACGGCTATACATACGGGCGACCGAAGTGTATAGTACGGCAACATAGTTTACAAATAGTCCAGTGACATGGTTTACAGTTTATAGGTATAATAAAGGCACGAAAAAGCCAAAAAGGAGCTGTTGAACATGCCATGGGAGGAGAGAACTGTGAGCCAGCAACGACAAGAATTGGTAGAAAGGGTTCTGTAGAAAGAAAAAAGTAAAAACGAATTGTGACATGAGTATGGGATAAACAGATCTACCGGGGTACAAGTGGAATAAGCGCTGGGAACCGGACGAGGAGATAGCAGTGAGGAGTCGGAAACCATTCCGCACGACCAAACCACCCGTAGACACAGGGGTAGGTAGAGCGATTCAATAAATCATTCGAAGAGAGAAATGGAGAATGCAGACAGGCAGCGACAGGATTACCGTGACTTTTACAACAATGTACGACCTCAGGATGCTCTCGGTGGCAGTTGTACTAAGCCAGTAACCGGACGTTCTCGGATGCAGTAGAGACATGGGAATACGGGCCGGATTGCAAGCTTCTGAAATTGAAGAGCAGTGGCTATTTAACGTTTAAGGGTTAAGGATATTTTTTTAACGAAGCCTTTGCAGAAAATACGATTGCGGCGAAACCGGCCAGTATGGATGGGGTGATCAATTTATATTTCCGGCAGTTCAAAATTGGCAAGATTGCCCTAAATCTAAATCGACTACATCAAGAAAGACATACCTGTTTGAGGGTGATCCATGAGAAAAAGAGTGAAGACTACCAAAAAGTTTCGAACGATTTTCATAAGAGTTTTCCTCGCGCTACGCCCACTTCAAACATTTCCGGAAATCACAGGCGCTTTTGCGAAGTTGTAAACCATGTTGGGCTTTACACAAAGACTGCGCCTACGGTGAAATATATTCCGGCTACCCTCGCGAAAGAGGGAATAAAAGCAATTTTAAAATATAAGGAGAAGGCAGTATAAGGAGAGAGGAGCTCTTGGGTGCGGCGCTGGGATTGATGTTTGAGGTGGATTTTCCTTATGGTGACAATGATGCTATGGATCTTGTAAGCCATATGCTGATGGGAAACGTTATATAAACGAGCATCTGTGGGAATACAGCGGCAAGGAGAAATACAGAGAGTTCTTTCGTATTTCAGCGCTTGGTTTTCAGCTATGGCTGAATGAGGCGCTGATGCTGGGGCTTTCGCAGACACAATGCCTATGTGGAGACAGTGCTTGCAAACTATCCCGGCATGAGCGCCGCGGGCAATGCCACCATCGGTGGTACGGCGAGCGGTGGCGGTACGGCGAAGGGCAGCGGAAAGGACACGCCCGAGGCACTCTATGAGCTGGTCTTTGGCGCAAAGAGCGCCGCAAGGTTTCAAAAAAACGGCAGGCTTGACCATGAGGCCGTCTATAAGCTGCTCCTGGATGCGGACATGCCGCCCTCGGAAAAGGTGCGCTTTGCCAATATGGCAGGGCTTGCATGGTGGTGAAAAGAGCGCTCGGTCTTGTAGAACCGGTAAAAGAGGAGCTATACTTCACATTTCTTGCGGTATGATATGTGAAGCAGATTTGTGTTTTGAAGTGCTTTGAACTGTTCTGACGTTGCCAGTACTTGTCTTATTGTTGCGGATTGGACCATTCTTGTTGCGGAGCAGATTTATATGGGATATACTAAATTATGGCAAGAGAAAATATGTATAAATACAAAAAATGGCGGTGCCTACCGATGTGGGTACTACCCCAAAAACAGGAGGTATTGATAGTGGCACACAGAAAGTTTGTAGCGATTTTGCTTGCTGCCCTGATACTTGTATCGGTCGCCGCTTGCGGGCCCGCAGAGGACCCGGAAACAACGACGGCGGTCACAACTGCAGGTACTAGCGGTGGAACAACTGTCGGCACAAGCACATCCGCAAGTGAGTCAGAGGCAACAACAACAGAAGGCACGGTAGAGCCGGAATTCCGCACCTTTGGTGGCAGAACATTTGTCGTGGGTGGACAGGGTTCAGGCAGCGGCAGGCTCTGGACAGCAAACCCTGAAGAGTCGGCACTTGAGGCCGAAAAGCAGGCGATTTTTGATGAGCTTGAAAAAGATCTCGATATAAACCTTGAATTTATCAGGCCCGAGGGCATTGAGGACATGGGCGCTCTCCTTGCAAGTCTCTTTGCCGGGGATGTACCCAGTGACATCTTGTTTGTCAAAATGCAAAGATGGATGCCCCTTGCTATCAAAGAGTTGATTTTGCCCTGGGACGATCCGCGCATTGTTGCAAGCGGATTGGATACAGACGATCCGTCGATGTTTTTCCAACCATATACCCAGACCCAAACGTACAATGACAGGATCTACGGTGTCATGTGGACAGGTTCTCACATGATATGTGAATTTGGCTGGTGCATCTATTTCAACAAACAACTTGTGGCAGATGCAGGCACACCTGATCTATATCAGGTTGTGAGGGATGGCAAATGGGATTGGGATTTCTTCTTGGATCTTGCCAAAAAGACGACAATCGACACAAACAACGATGGCACACCCGAAATATACGGTGTGGGCACCTTTGGATACGGCACTGAGCTTTTCACATGGCCCGGCGCTGAAATCATTCGCAACGAGGGCGGAAAGATGAAAGTGGTGCTAAATGAAAATGCCGCACTCTCAGCCCTTGAGTTCACACGCAAGTTTGCATATGCAGAGGGAATACGACATCCCGAACCCTTCGGACCCGTTCACCGCGCCTTTAACGATGGTGAAGTTGCCCTTGTGTGGGGTGAGTATAAGACTGTGCAGGCAGATGATCTCGGATTTAAAGATTCTGAAATCGACTGGGGTCTGGTACCCATGCCCAAAGCGCCCGGTGCGGATTATTATGTTAATGTGCTTGGCGGCGTCTATTCAACCCAGATCTTTTCCGGACACAGCGATCAAATGCTGGAGGACAATGCATATATCTTGGCCGAAATCGCCAGGAGATTTACAAACGACGAGTGGCAGGATACTTATCTGACAAAGTATCTGCACGACGATGAAGAGGCCTTGGAGATGGTGCTGGATTATATCTGGCCCAATACAGTTGTGGACTATGTGTGGGCGAGCGATGCCGTGCGCGAATCCTTCCGCCAGAACATCTATCTGCCCATGACGGAAGGTCACGGATCTCCGAAACAGCTCGTAGAGCAATTTGAGTCTGAGCTTCAAGGCGAAGTGGACGCGCTCTTTGGACAATAGACAATTTACATAAAGTAGCTTGTGTTTTGGGGCTTTATAGAATTAAAGACAAGTGAATAAAAGTCAAATCTCCGTCCGCTGGATGCAGCATATCCGCAAATGCGCAAGGGCGGAGATTTGATTTTCTATGCGGCAAGGAGTATACTTTGCTGTATAGAAAATCAAGCAAGACACATTGCCCTTTAAGGAGATGAAGATGACAAAATCAGAGAGAAAAGGCGATGCCCTCTATTATGACTCACTGCCAATCATGGAGGAGCAGATGTCAAAATATTTGAATTTCAACTTTGATGCGGATGCTCCGATGGAGATATCCTTTGAAATATTGCTTCGTGAGAACAACTTTTTGGTCCTGTGCCCGCGCAAGGGTTTTGACGACGACAAAGACATATTAAAAAGAGCGCTGGCAAAGGGCACAGACTATGATTTTGACGGCCGCACCCTAAAGCTTTACACGGCTTATCTTCGCACCTTGCCCCGAGGGAGATACAGTGTTTTCAGCGCCGTGTTCGACCGCGGCCAGAGCATTGTCTTCTCCATATGGTCGGAGGCAGAAGCGGGTGCTTTGGCAAATGAGACCTCCTTAGAGGTGATGGATTTTGGCAAATTCAACGACGGGGACATAAAAAAAGACTTCAAACCCGAATACTTCTCCTCGGCCAAGCTCACAGAGGAAGAGGGGGAGATAAATGAGCGTTTAGTGGGCAAGGTACTGACGCTCTCCTATGATTTTTCCCTGAAGCCAAGGTCGGTCACAGCCTATTTCCAAAGCCGTGCCAGGGGGATCATACAAATGAAGAACCCAAGGGCCATGATGATGTGGGTGCACGGTGACAACTCCCAAAATGTGCTCTCCATGCGCCTTTATAACAGGAGTCGCGCAACGGTAAACACAGAAAACGAAATCAAAATAAATTGGAGCGGTTGGAAGCAGGTTTATTTCTCGCTGCCTCGGGAGGTGGCGCTGCCCCTTGCCAACTGGGAGGTGGTGCGGCTCATCCGCACCGAAGACGGTGCCCCCACAGGAGAGCTCAAAATCGCCAAAATCTGTGTGACTTCGCAGGAAGTATCCAAACAGGACAGCATGTATATAAAAACGCTCCCACCGACCTGGGAGAGCGGTCCCATTGTCTTTGACTTTCACGGCATTGTAAAGGGAGCAGAGACCCTCTTCAAAGCTCAGGGCGCCAACGGCTATGAGCCGAAAGCGCCTCTGGTGCTGAAATGCACGGGAGCAAGAGACAAGAAAGGCAAGCCCCTGGATTTTGAAATGCCGGAGCTCGTTTTTGATGAGAGAGGGGAGATAGCAAGCCGAATTTTCACAGACCCCGCCTTTCGAGGCGATGCCATCTTTGCCCTGCGTGCGGTGGATGCGAACGGTGCAAGCTCCGACATCAAAACCCTTGTCTCCGCCCCGCAAGACCCCTCCTATACCCCTTTGCCCACCCGCATAATCAGAAACATCACCGCAGACCCCAAGACCTCCGTGGCGTTTTCCTATGTGACAAATACGGACACGCAGGAGAGCTATCTCAAAATCCGCAAGGAGGGCGAAAAAGAAGAGCTGGTGGTGCAAAGCACGGTGCACTACGGCAGGGAAGCACGGGAGTCTGTGTCCCTCTTTGACACCGCCGTGACCCTGGATCGGGAGTATCTTGCCCACAGTGTCGATATCTCCGGGCTTTCGCCCGGGAGCACATATCTGTGCAGCCTTGGGAGCGACGGAGCTTGGACAAAGCCCTTTGCGATAAAGACACTGTCTGCAAAGGAGGGCAGCTTCGGCGCGGTGCTGCTGCCCGACGCGCAGTGCGGACACAGCACCTACTATCAAAAAGCTCTCTGCGAACTCGTGCAAAATGCAAAGGCGCGGGCAGGGGATGATGTCTTTGTCATAGCCCTGGGAGACCTCATAAACACAGCCACGGATCTTGTGGAGTATGAAGAGGTTATCGGTCGGTGTCAGAAGGAGTTTATGACCCACGCCTTTGCGCCGACACCGGGCAACCATGAGCGGGACATACACAGGCGATTTGCAAACTACGTCTCCCACTGGAACACGCCCCCTTGCTCCCTGTCTGAGTATCGCAATCTCATGTATGAGTTTTTTGTGGAGGACTATCATTTCATAAGCCTGCCTGTGGGAGATGAGCTTGTTGCTCCGGAAATCATCAACTGGTTTGAGAGCACACTCGCCGCAAGCAGGAGCAAATGGAAGGTCGTCATCATGCACAGCCCGCCCTATGGCGCAAAGAGCCTTGAGAGCTGCGCCAGAAATGCCCTTGTCCCCATCATGGACAAATACGATGTGGACCTGTGCCTTTCCGCCCATGAGCACATCTATGTGCGCTCCTCCATGAGAAGGGGAGAAAGGGTGGAGACGGGGCAGGGCGTATTGTATCTCACCCTCGGCACAGCGGGCCCCAAGGCATATGAGGGCTGCGCCAACCCCTGGCAGGACTATGTCTACGGGGACAAATACGAGGAGAGATATTTTGGCAAGCGCACCGACCGCACAAATGCCGTTGCCAAGTTCTCGCCCTCCTGCCTTGAGGTGGATGTGGCCATGACCTCGGGCAGAGTGGTGGACCGCAT
>CAYTOF010000053.1:12359-14443 GCA_964439435.1 uncultured Oscillospiraceae bacterium | reverse complement strand
ATTGTCATAACCTTCACGGTAAATATACGCACGCAGCATCGTATCGACACAGAGGTGTCTGTATAGAAGGTGCGGTTTCCGTAGAAAATGTATTGGACATCATTGAATGGTTGCCTAAAGTAGGTATGAATTCGTATTACACTCAATTTCTAACTCCTTATATTTTTTTCCAAAGGTACTATAGTCACGACTGGAACACATCTAAAACACCTGAACATTTGACAAAGACCATTATTGACGGATTTGTAACACGTATTAAACAAGCAGCATCCATCCGCGGTCTATCGTATCATGCAGTCGGCCATGGCTGGACCTGCGAACCCCTGGGCATCCCAGGACTGGGCTGGTTTGAAGACACAAATACATATCCTCCCGATATTGTGGATATGTTTGCGCTGGTGAACGGAAAGCGCGAACTTTGGCAAGGTATTCCGTTAAACACCAACTTATGTTATTCCAATCCTAGGGTTCAGGAGCTTATAACTTCAGCCATAACCAAATATGCCTCCGAGAATCCTGATGTGGATGTCATTCATTTTTGGTTGGCTGATGGAGCAAATAACACCTGTGAGTGTGATGGTTGTGTCGGGATACGTCCTTCAGAGTTCTATGTTGACATGCTGAATTTACTGGATATGAAGCTCTCAGATATCGGAGCTAATACCCGCATAGTGTTTTTAATCTATGTAGACCTTTTATGGAAACCCCTCATCAACAAACTCAAAAGTAGTGATCGTTTCATATTGATGTTTGCTCCTATTACAAGACGCTATGATGCAGCCATGAGAGCCGGAGATGGCGGCCATACCGCAGAATATGTGCAAAACAATCTGAAGTTTCCAGAAAATGTAGATGACTCTGTAGCCTATTTAAGGGAGTGGCAGAATACACTTCCACCATGTGATAGCTTTATGTTTGATTATCATTTTATGTGGGACTATATAAGAGAACCCGGTGGTTATGATCATGCCCGCACACTGTTTGAAGATATGCATAATCTCAAGGATTTGGGTTTGAACGGCATGATAAGCTGTCAAAACCAGCGTGTCTTTTGTCCCTCCGGTCTCGGAATGGTATCAATGGCACAAGCCCTTTGGGACAGAGAACAAAACTTTGAGGATGTCGCATCCAGGTTTTTCTCTTCTGCTTTTGGCCGCTATAAATTCGAAGTTCAAAACTATCTAAAAGAGTTATCTCGTTTGTTTCCTGCAAATATCGCCCGTAAATACGAACCCGCAAACACAGATAAATCGATCTCCACATTTAACGAAGCATTGAAATTCTTGCTGATATCCAGAACTCGTATAAAGGAAATGTGCATGGCAGCAGTTACTGAAAACACAAGTGTTAGACAAAATCTAGCTGTTCTCTTAATGCACAACCATTTGACCGAGAAAAACATTTTGTTGTGGTTGGCATTTTCAAACGATGACAAAGAACTCGCATCTCAAAGATTTGATGAACTCGTTGCCCTTGCAAATGAATACGAGGATAAAATGCAAACCGAATTTGACATGGAGCTGTATCTTCAAACCATCGGGAACGGAGTCGGATGTAGCAGAAATTTCCCGGTCCCTTTGCTTGAAGATTAAAGAATCTTACAATACTTTAATACTCTTTACTAAAATCATACTTGACATATAATTTTAGTATAGTATAATTAATTAGTTAAATTGCGCTTATTGCGCATTATCCTTACTCCCAATAAAATGGGGGTCATAAGTCCAGAAGGAGGTGCTACAAATGTCAAATGCAGGCAAATATGAATCTATTTTCATTGTCGATGCCACCCTTGAGTCGGATGCGATTTCAGAAACAATTGCACGTTTCAAAGGTCTCGTCGAAGAACATGGATCACTAGAAACTGTTGATGAGTGGGGAAAGCGCAGGCTTGCATACCCCATCAACGACATGAACGAGGGCTACTATGTCTATATGACTTTTTCAGCCCCGGCCACATTCCCGGCTGAGTTAGACCGCGTTTATAATATCAGTGACGCTATTATGCGCTCCATTATAATCGCCAAAGATTAAAGTATTTATAATCAAATAACATTTCTGAATATTCAATCAAAGCAGTGTCT
>CAYTOF010000053.1:0-12349 GCA_964439435.1 uncultured Oscillospiraceae bacterium | reverse complement strand
GAAGGTACAGCCTTGAATAAAGCAATTTTGATGGGCCGTCTCACGCGCGACCCCGATTTCCGTCACACACCCAACAATATACCCGTCACTTCTTTTACTCTTGCCATTAACCGTGGCTACAAACGCGATGAGACCTCAAATCAACCGACAGCGGACTTTATCAATATTGTCGCATGGCAGTCAACCGCAGAATTTGTTTCAAAGTATTTCCGTAAAGGTCAACTGGTTGCGGTGGTAGGTCGCATCCAAACTGGAAAGTGGACAGATAAAGAAGGAAGGCAACGGGATTCTTTCGAAGTTGTAGCAGATGAAGTTCATTTTGCTGAGCCCAAGCGCGACTCTTACAATGTATCTCAAGACACAGGTTTTAACACAGATACGCGTTTTGCTCCTAAAACTGATTCATCTTCAGCAAATGATTCATCTGATTTTTCAAACGGTTTTGATGAAATGTCCGATGAGGATGAATTACCCTTCTAAGGCTTTGAAACACGATATTCACAATAATTTATCCCTTATATAGGGCTTTAATCTTGATACTACTTAATAAGGAGGTCAACCATGGAAGACAGATCCGAACGTTCTATGCGTCCGCGTAGGCGCCGTAAAGTGTGTGTTTTTTGTGCCGATAAAATTTATGATATTGACTATAAAGACGTTGCCAGGCTTCGTCGTTTTGTCAGTGAACGCGCTAAAATCTTACCTCGTCGCATGACCGGTACATGTGCAAAGCATCAGCGCCAATTAACTGAAGCTATAAAACGTGCCAGACATATTGCATTTCTGCCCTACACAGCGGACTGATTTGCAAACACATCATCAAGTAATATTTAAGTTGTCAACGGGAGCGATTTGTCGCTCCCGTTGTATTATATCCTTGCCCTCTTAAATATTGATACTTATCTCTCCCTCACCGTTCGCATGTTCTTTATCTCCCTCAATTCCATATCTCAGTGTTTCGAGATCTTTTTTCATTGCGATTGAAAAAGTCAAAATGTCGCTCTGGTGAACAATTAAATTTGCGCATGTTTCCTTGCACCAAGCAATTTCATCGTCCACTCCGCTGGGGTAATGCACATGAATACCGGCCCCCACGTTAGCAGCTCGACCTTTTGTCAGGATCTCTCTTACTGCCTGATCGTATATTGGGTTTTTGTATTCCTCCGGGATACCAAGACTGCAAGAGAGATCATGGGGGCCAATCAAGATACCATCCAATCCGGGTATTTTTAGTATTTCATCAAGAGCTTCCATTGCCGGAACACTCTCAATATTCACTATAAGAGATTTTGACTTGTTGGCTTTTATTAGATATTCCGCCAGCTCAGGTTCCGGATTTTCCTCCCCTTCAAGTATCCTTCTCAATTTTTCTCCCTTTAAAGGTTTATACTTTACAGCCCCGACAAGAGCTTTTACTTCATCAACACTTTCTATATACGGTGCAATTATACCCTCAGCTCCGCCGTCCAGCGTGGCTGAGGCGGTGTATGGATCCGGAGATGGTATCCTAACCAATGGGGCAATATCAAGCGCAGAATAGGTCCTACACATCCAAGATAGTGTTGTTCTGTCTATGTCTATGTGTTCAGTGTCAATAAAAATAAAATCCATTCCCAATGCAGCTATGGCTTCAGCATATTTGGGAGATCGTGAAACCAACATCATACCATAAAGTTTTTTGCCTGCTTTAAGCGCTTTGTTAAAACTTGTACCATCCATCATTTCACCTCATTGACAACATTAATAAGCTCTCCCACAAGATAAGCTTTTACGTTTTTAGCAGCAATCGCCATGAGTCTTTTTCTGGCCTCCAACGTCGCCCAGGCAATATGAGGTGTAATTATAATATTTTTAGCTTTTAGCAAAGGATTATCCGACCTCGCAGGTTCATGCGCCAGTACATCTAAACCGGCTCCCGCAATTGCTCCATTATTTAATGCCTCCGCCAATGCCAGTTCATCTACAAGCGGCCCTCGTGCTGTGTTTACCAAAAAAGCACTTTGCTTCATAAGGTTGATTGTCTGCTTGTTGATCATACCAACATTTTCCGGAAATAAGGGACAATGCAAACTGATGAAATCCGAAACTCTCAATAGCTCCTCAAGATCCATAAGTTGCATACCTTCTAAAACTGTTCTGTCAGATATGAATGGATCATTTGCAACTATATTCATTCCAAAAGCTTTGCCAATTTGCGCAGTTTTTCGACCAATAGCACCATATCCGACAATCCCGATTGTTTTATTGGCCAATTCAATCAGAGGACTATGCCAATATGAATAATCTGGATTTTTAGCCCACATGCCCTCCATGACACTGTCACTATGGCGTCGTACATTGTGGCAGTGTTCAAGTATCAATGCAAATACAAGTTGTGCAACTGAATCTGTTCCATAAGTCGGAACATTGCATACCGGAATCCCTTCGTCCGCCGCTGCATCCACATCCACAATATTGTATCCTGTCGCTAATACACAAATGAGCCTCAACCCGTTTGCTTTCAGTGCTTTTATCATTTTTGCATTTAAGACGGTTTTGTTGGTAAATAATACTTCAGCCCCACTGGCCCTTTTGAACACATCATCCTTCGCTGTTCTTTCATGAACTGTCAAGTGTCCTAAATCAGCAATTTCATCCCAAGGGTTATCGCCCGGGTTTAATGTAAAGCCATCAAGCACAGTCATTTTCATAGTTATTCTCCAATTTTATCCTTAATAAAATATTTATTTTGAGTGAACATCTTTGATATTCATTCCCAACTTTATCAAAGAAGCTACAGCTCGACACTCCGAATACAAAACTTTTTCTGCTTCTCTTTTTACTTTTTCAAAATTTGCCTGAACTCTGTTTACAGCACACAGGGCGGTAAGTCCTCTTTCGTAAAGTTCTTCCGCTTCCTGTAAAGCAATGCCGCTTACAGATATCAATGGTATATCATTGCATTTTTTTAATAGGCCTAAAATTGTTTTACCCATCAAAGTCTGCCTGTCAGTGCTCCCTTCACCGGTGACACAAAAGTCGGCATTTTGAGCTATTTTATCAAATTTTATTAAGCGCAATATCTCTTCAATCCCGGGTACGAGGTTTCCTCCTAAAAACGCTACAATACCTCCCCCTAAACCGCCGGCAGCGCCTGAACCGGGAAGTGACTGCAGATCTATACCACTTTTCTTGTTGATCAGCAATGCCAGTGACTTCATACCCCCATCCAGCAATCGCACCATACTTGTATCTGCACCCTTTTGAGGAGCAAAAACAGGAGCTGCTCCTTGATCACCATAAAAAGGATTGGTAACATCACACAGCGCACTTACCTTTATGCTCTTAATTCTAGTCTTTGTGTGCGTGTCATCATAGTCAGCTATTTTTTGCAATGTCTTTCCGGTCGGTGTAAATAAATTGCCTTTACGGTCATAGAATTTCGTTCCTAAAGCAGTGGCAAAGCCGCAACCTCCATCATTTGATCCTGTTCCACCAAGACCGATTACAACTTCCTTGCAACCTCTATATAGGGCATCTTCAAAACAAACTCCAAGGCCAAAGCTTGAACTTATGTCCGGTTCTCTCCTGTTATTCAGTGTCAACCCCATCGTTTGGGCGGACTCTAACACAGCAATTCCTGTGTCTGTTCTACAATAAGAGGCTTCTATACTGTTGCCATAACCATCTGTAGTTTCGACCTTGACCACTTCGGCGCCCGTTTTTGCGAAGCAATCTATAGTGCCTTCGCCTCCATCAGCAAGAGGAGTTTTTATAATATCAGCACGTGGAAAGACTTTTACAAATGCATCTGCCATGATATCAGCAACACGGGAAGCCGAAAGCGTTCCTTTAAATGAATCCGGAGCAATAATAATTTTCACACTTACCGCTCCCCTTTCTTTTGTGTGGAATATTGGCTTACATTATGTTATAATTTAGTAAATATGATATTATTATACCGTAGCACAGTATGAATGTAAAGAAAGTTGAGGAGTAAACATGAAACAATATGGCATAGGAATTATTGGTATGGGATTCATGGGCAAAGCCCATTCTTATGCGCATACAACCCTGCCCTTTTATTACCAAAACCTTCCATATACAACAAAACTAATAACTGCTTGCAATCGTTCCCCGGGCGCTGCTGAATATGCCGCCTCTCGGCTTGGTTTTGTGAATGCCACGACAAACGAAGATGATATATTCAACAACCCTGAAATCGATATTGTCCACGTTTGCACACCGAATGAGGCGCATTTTGAACAGTGCAAAAAAGCTTTTCTTTCAAACAAACATATTTATTGCGACAAGCCTTTAACTGTTACACACGATGAATCACTGATTCTTTCAAACCTAGAAAAAGAGAGCAATGTCACATCGCAAGTTGCCTTCCACAATCGTTTTTTCCCCGCTACCCTTAGAGCAAAACAACTTATAGACGAGGGCAGAATAGGTGATATCCTTTGTTTTCGATGTGAATATCTTCATTCAGGGGCTATTGACCCAAACAGACCAGTAAACTGGAAGCACACAGAATCCGGGGGAGTTTTGCTGGACCTTGGGTCACATGCTATTGACCTTATGTACCATCTTCTCGGCGAGTTTAAAAGCGTATATTGCACCCGCCGAACGCTTCATCCTTTGAGAAAGACACTGACCGGCGAATCTTTTCATGTTAAAGTCGAAGATCACTTCAATATATTAGCCAAGTTGCCCTGTGGTGCCTCAGGCACTATTGAATCTTCCAAGATTGCTACCGGAATAGATGATGAATTGAGATTTGAAATTCATGGTTCGCGTGGTGCAATAAGATTTAACCTAATGCAGCCAAATACATTATGGTTTTATGATTGTTCCAAGCCCGAGGGAGTTTATGGCGGCGAAAGAGGGTTTACGGCTATAGAATGTACAGCACGATATGCACCTCCCGGCAATCAGTTCCCAAGCTTTAAAAATGCCATCGGTTGGATTAGAGCTCACTGTCACTCACTTTACACTTTCCTTGAAAACGTTTACAATAACCGACCCGGTGACCCATCATTTGCAGATGCTGCTTATACACAACTTATAATGAAGCTAGCCCTTGACAGCTCTATCAAAGATATTCCTATGGAAATATAAAACATTTCACTTATTTTAAAAGGTGTGCACTCGCACACCTTTTAAGTTTATTCTTGTTGACTTGTTGCAGTATCGTTCTTTTCTTTTGCAAGCACAATGTTGCCATCATCAATACCGGCAAGCATCTTTCCCGGGATTTCTATTTCCAATGCGGATATGTATTCATCCGGGAGCTGTAATCTTCCAAATCTATCCAATGTGAGCCACTCCGTATGTGTCGCTGCTTGTGCCAACAAACGCTGCTTTTCCTCTTCGTTTCTTTGTTTCATTAACTCCAGTTCCTCTGTATAGCTGATGTTCCTTATAAACTCGCTGGAAGTTTTACCATCGCGAATGTTCACAACCCGATCAACTTTTGAAGAAAGTCTTATGTCATGAGTCACAACTACTATTGTTTGGCCTAACGTTTTGTTGAGCTCACGAAAAACATCAAATACCATATCCGCGGTTTTAGAGTCAACAGCGCCTGTTGGCTCGTCTGCAAGAAGCAGTTTTGGCTCATTTGCCAATGCTATGGCTATCGCAACCCTTTGTTGTTCTCCGCCTGAAAGAGCATGTAGTTTGTTTCTCATACGGTTTTTCAACCCTACTATCTCCAACAAATTTTCAGCTTTTACACGTCTTTGTCTCATGCCTTTAAAAAGCATGGGTTGCATAACGTTCTCCAAGGCGCTCAGATATGGTAGCAAATTGCGTGCATTATTTTGCCACATGAATCCGACGGTTTCTCTTTTATATAAGATTAGTTCTGTTTTCTTGAGTTTCAACATATCTTTTCCATCGATAAAGAGCTTGCCAGCAGTCGGACGGTCAAGACCTCCAAGCATGTTTAACAGTGTTGATTTACCGCTGCCACTTTTACCAATAATCGCCATCAATTCACCCGATTCGACGGCAAGATCAAGACCCTGCAACGCTATCACTTCAATGTCTTTAGTCTTATAAATTTTTACAAGGTTTTCACAGTCAATCATCATCTACTATCTCTCCATCCGACAGTGTATATACAAGGTCCGCCAATTCCAGCATATTGGGGTCATGTGTGGTCATCACAACACTGAGATTTTTTTCTGTTATCAACTTTTTGAAAATATCAACGATCTGTATACTCATGGCGGTATCCAACTCAGCTGTGGGTTCGTCTGCAAACAATATCTCCGGCTCATGGGCGAAGCTTCGTGCTATTGCCACGCGCTGCTGTTCCCCTCCCGAAAGCTCTTGAGCAAGATGATGAGCTCTTTTAGACAGTCCAACAAGCTCCAGACTTTCTTTTATGCTCTCGCGAGATTTTGACGAAAAGCCTCCCGAAATTCTAAGGCCGTATTCAATGTTTTCATATGCGTTCATGTCGGGCATCAGCGCTACTGACTGGAAAACAAATCCCATTTTCCTCGCCCTCAAACGGTCTTTTCTATATTCGCTAAAATCGCTTGTTCGTCTGCCATTGAAATACACTTCTCCCGCTGTGGGTTTATCTAAGCCACTTAAAATATTCAACAGTGTTGTCTTGCCCGAACCAGATCGGCCGCGCAAAATGGTAAGTCTTCCTCGGGGTATATCGATTGAAACACCATGCAGTGCATATACAATCTCCGCCCCCGTGCGAAACTTTCTTGTTACGTTTTTCGCCACCATAATCGAATCATTCATAACACTTTGCCTATTCCTCTCCAAGCTTCACAGCACGATCTATCTTTTGTTTTATAACCATTAAAGATAGAACTCCAAAGCATACAAACAACACCGAGCCCATCAGCAACACAATTCGCACCAGATCCGAGTTCAATGCTATCATTCCAAATGGGACAATTTCGTCTGAGGAACTGTAGTTTAGTGCAAGCATGGGGACAAACAACAAGCTCCCTATTTTCCCGATAAGGATGCCGGCCATAACCGCAACACCCGAAACAAGTATTTGTTCTGTCACAAGCATCAACATTATTCCGATCTTTGTCATGCCCAGTGCTCTCGATACACCAAATTGTAATGTGCGACTTCGTATTGAAATGATCCAGAATATCAGAAACCCGAGAGCGCAAATCATAACAGCGGTTAAAAAAGAAACCGATAACATTCCATTAGTGCCTTGAAGAATAGGTTTGTTTTTTTCTTCAATCAGTCTCTCTGTAGAACTTTCCATGCTTTTTAATCCAAAATCACTTTCGGAGAGTGCATCGAATACTTCCCTGTCCGATACTCCATTTTCTTTGTTTATCCAAAATCCGTACGGCACAATTTCACGACCATTAAATAGCTCTTCAAGTTTACCTATAACAAATAATGTCTCATTTAACTCTCCTGTGGCACTCTTATAATGTGTACTAATACCGGGCCAGGTTTTTACGATTCCAATAATTTTTCCCGGAAATGTGCCAACTGTTGTGTAGATATTTATTACATCGCCTCTTAGAAGGTTGTGTTTCTTCATAAAACTTTCAGATATCAACACTCCTTCCTCCACACTTGCCAATGCGTTGACATATTCATTTAGATGATAAGGATTCATATTCCAAGAATAGTTTGCAGTTTTTGCAAACTCCAAAGGATCAATGAACATAACCTCGACATCTCTTGCCGTATTTGAACCCGACCTTACATTTACTTCTCTTTGCCTGTAAACGCGGGCAATATTTTCAATGCCATTGATATGCTTCATCTGGTCAGTAAATATTTCAAAAAATGTTACCTTGATCTCCTGCACGAGAATATCCTCATCGTACATTTCGACAACATTCAGTTTTGTTTTTGCAAACTCCCCTCCACGAATTCGATTTCCTTCCTCATCATACATTTTCCAGACAGGCATATAGTCTAAGTCTGCACCAATGCTCACATTTACATTGTTTTGTATGTGCTTGTTTATAGAACGCGCAGCATCCGCACTGAAAACACCAATGGAAAGAGTGACAATTATAAAGAGCATGATATTCATATTTTCTCTATTACGTCCGAGTCTGTTAAGAGAAAAATACAGCCAAGCCGGCCAGATTCTTTTGCCTATAGCAAAAATCAACCTGATAAGGAGAGGATATATTCTCAAAAACAACATTCCGGCTCCAAGAGCAAATAACGTGCTTGATGTATACATCAAAAAATCGGTATTTTCAACTGTCATTGCTTGAGCGAGGCCTGCTGAAGCCAACAAGCGACGCTGAGATTCCATGGCCATAAAACCATATGCACCTATTCCAAGTGCAATAAAATCGAGAAAGTATCTGTGATAAAAAGGAAGTTTGGGCCTGAGCTTCTTTTGCTTGCTTTCTATTATGTTAACACCGGCACCAAAAAATGCAGGTATCATAGTGATTATTAAAAACAAGAAAGCAGTGCCAACAACAGCAATAATTGCCTCTGTCCTTATTTCAAGCGGCAATGCTCGCCTGTTGATGAATTCAAGAAATCCATTCGATGCTCCAATTATCCGACACAAGAATATACCAAGCGGCGGACCTGCTATCAAGGCAACGCTGATAAGCAGTACGCTCTCAATAAAATACATTCTCAAAATCTGTATTCTGCTGGCTCCCCGGCTCTGCATTACAGAAATTTCGCTTTGTTCACTGTCAAGCTTGAGTCGAGCTACCATGATAATGTAAATGGCTAATAAAATAAAAATAGGTATAATTAAAATATACATACTGACAACAGCTTTTTTAGACATTTCTATCAGCTGTTCTAGTGATTCGTGCGCTTCAAAAACATATGAGTTTCCGCGCATTCCAACCGACCTGTTAAACTCATCATATCCCTGCTCATAGGCTTGTACTATCGGTATTATATTGTCCATATTGACAGCTTTATAATCCAACGCAGCATAATATGCTGTATGGGTCAGATGTCTTGAAAATTCGTTGTCAGCTTCCAATCTATTCTGAAATACATGATTGGGAGCGAACATATTACCTCTAAAATCATCAAATTTATTGTACCAAAACAGCTCGCTTGGATCACTTGCTTCGATAACTCCAACAATCTCTATCTTGATGCCCTCTTCATCCGAAATTTGGCTGTCCAATTCATAAACTTGATTTAGTGTGAGAAGGCTGGTGACAAGAAATTTTTTAGGTACAACAACTTCAACGACTCCGTCATCTCGTTCCGCATTATACATGCGCCCTATTGTCACATTTACGTGGTCTTCTAAATGTTCCACATAGTGAAAGACATAAGATATTCTCTTATCTGATAAATCATCATCTCTCAAAAACATCTCATATCGTCTAAACTGTCCTGTTATTTCGGCCGGCAATCCCATCCGCTCGATTGTCCGGTCGTACGTGTTTTTCACTATCGCAGCAATACCCAATGCATCTTTCTTCATATTTGTCATAGCGTGATCAACTGCAAAATATGTAGGATATGCATTATTTTCAATGTAGCTGTTTTCAAGTGTTTTTGTAATCATCCTATTTAGGATTGCATTTGTATAAATCGGAATACTAAAGGCAATAGCAATGGCTAGAATGAGACCAACTGTCAAAGACAGGATTTTCCACCGATTGCCTGAGAGTTTACGATATACTGTTAAAAGCATGAGTCTCCACTCCTTTTAAGTGCGGGTTTCCTTCATTGTATTACCAAGTCATCCTCACTGAGGCCTTCCAGTATCTCTGTTTCATAACCGGATACAATGCCAACTTTCACGTCCCGCTCCTGCCTTATGCCTTCAACTAGAACATATACATATCTTCGACTACCGAGTGTTTTTACTGTGTGGGTCGGAACTATCAAAGTGTCTTCACTGTGTTCGATGATATATTTCAAGATTAATTGATTTCCCACTTCCAAGTTGCTTGGCAATGCAATATCAGCACGTATCAAGACATGATATGCCGCACTCCTGTCTCCATCCGTCACTGAGTCTGGAGTTTGGATTATCGTTCCCGTAAACACCAATGCATTCTCATCTACTCCCGAAGAAATCTCTACTGTTGCATTGTACGGTAGCTTATCAAACTTTGCACCATCATAATATATAAGCAAGTCAGTCATATCAGAGATAGTGTATATAATTTCTCGTCCGGGCAAAGTCTTGCCTATTTCGACACTTGTCATATAAGTAATGACACCGGAGATGGGAGCGTATAACCTAGTCGTATTGTATAGATCCATAAAATCATTATATGTGCGCCTTGCAAGTATTATGTCTACATTTGCTCTTTTCCATGCTATCTCGTCAATTATACGCAACTTATAGTTTCTCTCGGCATTGGCAAATACCATTTCGGCAATTTCGTATCTCAGTGTATATACTGTGATATCTTTTTCCATTGCACTGGAATCAAGCTCGCATAGCAAATCGCCCTCTTCCACATACTCACCGCGTTTAAACTTATATGATGCGACAGGATAAGAAGGGGTGCCTTCGTCAAAACTGACACTGACTTTGTTTGCAGGTATTATGGATGCCTTGCCGGTAATGGCATTTTCAATGGTCCCACGCTCAGGTTTTTTTGTCACAAAATCCTTTTGCCCAACTTCTATCAGAGGTGGGGGTATGGGTTCATCTTCTTGTGGAAACAGTGTGCACCCGGATAACAACCCGGAAATTGTCAAAAGTAATAAGATTGATATGGCCGTTATCCGATATAGCGGGGATTTTTGCATTCTCATATTACATCTCCTTTTTACCTGTAAACAAGGTTCACTTTTATTGTGACCATCATAGTAAAAGACTTGAATTTTCATATCCGTCACGAATCAAATAAACCTATTATAAGTTTTGTAGAATGCAGTTTTATGTGACATCTCTTTTTATTTAATAATACAATCACCATTTAGGTTATTCTCATAAAAACTGCAACAAAAACATATGGTTTTTGTTCATCAATAATGCCTGCATCAACATCTCAAACAGCTATTTATACATTAAAGACCAAAACATTATAACATACATAAAATACAAATACAAAACATTTCTCTGGTAAGTTTTCACCTAAAAGGCAACTATATATTAAGGTAACCTCTAAAAATTGATTTTTTAAATTGATATTTTGCAGTTCAGGCAGTTTTTTAAAAAATGTAGCAAATGCCGCTTTCGCAGAGCGAAATTCATGTATTTCGAAGCGTGTTGCTTCGGTTTTATCGGGCACCCCCCGATTTTAGGCATAGTTATCCCATATGTATCCTCTGCCTTTGTAAAAAGGAATATCGGCAAAGGTTATAGACAAGGTTCGTCAGACCAATGTTGAATCCAGCTCTTTGCAAGCCTCTGCAACGGACATTGAGCCCTTTCATACTACTTGTCATAAAGCCATAAACATGTTCTATCCGCGCTCTGATTTTGGATTTGTTACGATTGCTTTCCTTCTGCTCGTCAGTTAACGGACGATTGCGATATCCTTTTTCATGGATACTGTTTTTAACATTTTCGGGAAGCTTTTCAGCTATTGCAACACCGGCATATGCGCTGTCTGCGTAAACAACCTTATCTGTCTCGTCAATAAAATCCACAAATTTATTGCTGTCATGAGTAGCTGCGTTTGTTACAGCATAATCGGTGATAATCTTGCTGTCGGCATCTACCTTTGTATGGTTTTTGTATCCGTAGTGCTTTTCTCCGCCCTTAACTGTCCACCGGGCATCCGTGTCCTTCTGTGCCAATTTGTGCGAGGCTTTCGGAGTTCTCTCTGTCCACTCTTCAGGAATTTCTCCCTCTTTGATGGTTCTGTTTTCTTCTCTTGTGTTTCTCTGGCGCGGTGCGTCAACAAAAGTAGCATCAACAATGGTCCCTGTGTGAGTGATGATTCCCTGACTCTCAAGCTGACGATTAAAAAGACGGAACAGTTTTTCTGTCACTTTTGCCTGTGTCAGTGTGTCACGATAAAGCCATATTGTCTTTGCGTCCGGGACTGTGTCTCCAAGTGAAAGACCAAGAAAACGCATGAAACTCATACGGTCATTGATCTGATACTCCGTTTGGTCATCTGACAGATTGAAAAGTCTTTGCAATACTAGGACTTTGAACAGAAGAATGTAGTCATATGGAGGACGACCGCCGGCTCCTTTGCGTTCTTTTCTGAATGAATCATTGAGTATTGGTCGAAATATCTCCCAATCAATTATGTTTAGTTTCTCCAGAGAATCACCAAGCTTCGTAAGCTTTTCAAGGCGTGTCTCTTCATTGAAAAATCCAAGTTGCATCATTCTGGTTTCCCCCGTCCCTTTTATATCTTTATTATACCAGAAATGTTTGTACCTGATACTATAAATCAAAATTTATCTGGAGTTTTTAGAGGTTACCTTT
>CAYTOF010000052.1:8226-14478 GCA_964439435.1 uncultured Oscillospiraceae bacterium | reverse complement strand
TTCCGCTGTGCTGTTTTTATATCTCCTATTTTACAACAGGATATTTGCGATAACATTTGACGAGACTTTCGCCAAAGCAACGGGCACGAAGATTGGGCTGTACAACTCCCTTATAGCTATTTTGACCGCTATTATGATCGTTCTGGGCATGAAGATGATGGGTGCCCTGCTCATCTCCAGTCTGATTATCTTTCCTGCCCTTTCTTCTATGCGGATTTTTAAAAAATTTCGCTCGGTCACGATTTTTTCCGCAGTTATTTCCGTTGTGTGTTTTTTTGTCGGGATAACTGTGTCTTATGTTTATTCCTCTCCCACGGGCGCCAGTGTCGTTTTGGCCAATATCGCAGTTTTCATTCTGTGCTTCATATTGGGAGCATTGCCGCGCTTTCGTTTAAAAAGAAAACACAACAAACCCCAAGCGGAACTTTAATAAAACACATTGAAACCTACAACAAATGCAGCCCTTTTGACAACAAAAGCAGCCGCCTGATATTCAGCGCGGCTGCTTTTTAGTATGTGTTTGTCAAATATGTTGAAAGCTTGAGTTCTCAGCGCTTGCCACTTCAAATCGAACACTCGGAAAAGCGAGGACAAGCTTGATTGAAAGGGGTTTTAGAATTATATGCTCGGAGTCAAAATGAGGCACATCAATCAGCGAAAGTCCACCTCTCTGTGCGTCAACAGCCTGAGCGTATTTCAGATCCCCCGTTATAAAGACATCGGCCTTTGAAGCGACGACGGCTTCAAAAAACGACCCCCCACCCCCGCAACATACAGCCGCAGTTTTAATCGGCTTTCCCCCATCGCACACGCGCAGAGCATCGGAGCCCAGGGTCTTTTTTATGTGTTTTGCCAGGTCCCATACATCAGAAAGGTGCTCCGGACACGTAGCAAGCGCTGTGCATCCGCCGGTCCCCTCCACATTTTCGATCTTGGAGAGTTCCAACAACTCCATATACACTTCGTTTACACCTTCCGGCGCAATGTCCAAGTTTGTGTGGGCGCAAATCACATTCACACCCGCAGTTATGAGCTTGTGGGCAATACCTTCTTCGGGGAGTTTTCTCAGGGGGTGATAAATGATAGGATGGTGGGCTATGATGAGCTGAGCCTTTTTTTCCGTGGCTTCGTTTAGCACCTTTTCCGTTATGTCAAGAGCCAAAATGGCCGATGAGACATTTTTAGAAAACCCGCCAATCAACAGACCGCAGTTATCGCCCTCCATCGCCGTATTAAACGGAGCTATCTCGTCCAAAAAATCATATATGTCAGAAACTTTTGTCATATAACCTCCAGATTTACCGCGATTTGACAGCCTCGAAATACACAAACATGTTTTCGCTGTCGTGGGCGAACACACCGTCGGGCGCATTTATTCCGGTAAAGTGCATCAATGCTCCGGCTGAATTTGTCACGGCGGTGTAAAAAGAGCCGACATTTTCTTCAAAGACCACAAAACAAATCTCTTTTCCATCTTTTATAAACGTGGGAGCTTCTGTATTTTTCCCGAGTTCTCCGAATATGCGCAGGGTGTTTCCGTTGGAATAAATATATATGCCATCTGAACTCCCTCCTTTTTGGCCTGCCGCATAGGCGATCATGCTGCCATCGGGAGACAGGTCAAGGGACTTGACACCGGCATATCCGGAGGGTATAAATGTGAATTTTAACGTCCCAAGGTCAATCAGCGCAACGGTTTCGTGGGTGTCTGAAGACGCCGTAAAGGCGGGGAGTGCGACAAAAGCACGGTTATCCGATCTGATTGCCTTTGCATCTGCGGGAATCAACAAGCCTCTGCCGATGGGGGCCGGGGCGCCGTCAATAATCGGCAGAGTGTAGACCTCCAACCGCTCGGCTTTATCAGAGCCAACGGAGAGCAAAACTGTGGAGCCGTCGGGAGTCCAACACAGAGGTTTTGGGATGTTTTGAACCCTTGAGCCTATCTCACCGGGCAGATATTCATCATATTCATCTGAACCCGGTATTGTCACATAGAGCCCAAGGGGCATAACTCTGCCGACATCCAAAACGCAAAGATTATAGACAGCTCGGCTTGCGTCATTTGAGAGCAGATAAGTGTCCACAAATCCATCTGTCGGCTGCTCCAAAGCATTTTCAGCACTCAGGGTGGCGGCATCATATCTGAACACACCGCGGTTTTTCGACAAACAGATGAGTTTGTCTTCTGAAAAATACAGTGCATCGGTGTCCGCCAGCACAAATTTCACCTGTGATGTGCCCAGATCATAGCAATAAAGGTCACTTGCCTGCTTATAATATATGAGCATTCCGTCCGGCGAAAACACAGGGCGGTGCAGATTCTTTTTTTCGACAAGCAAGGTGCTCTGCTTTAAATCAGCTCGCCAAAGATACAGACCTCCGGAGCCGATATAAGCCACCATGTCAAACTCACCGTATGGCGGAATGCTCTTTGAACTGCAGGAGGGCAAAAGAGCTGCCGCAAACAGGACAAGTGCAATCAATAAAAATTTAATTCGTCTTTGCATCCGCTTTCGCTCATTCCCAGGTGAAAAGATACATTGTCAGCGGTTCAAGGGGTATGCGGTACACGCTCTCTCCACCTTTTTTATAGAGGGGAGCATATTTTCTTCCGCTTTGCAGATGGGTCAACACGTCCGGCTCTCCCTTTATGTGCAGGTGTATCACTGCGCCGTGTTCCAGGAAGGATTTTACTGCGGCTGCCTTTTCCGTGCGTGGGAAAAGAGCAATCTTATTGTGTCCCTCAAACCACAGGGGCATAAATTTCGACAGATACTTGCGAATATAGCCAAATACCTGCGGCGGAATCTCATACATATCCGCAAAGCTGTCCGGTATATTCAGAACATAGGCCTTGCCTTCACCGTAAAAACTCCGGGCGAGCAGGATATTGGGCACAGACTCCCGCATTTGCATGCATAGGAATTCATTTTCGTTTGTTATCCAATCAATGACGGGCATGGATATCTCACGCCCCGCTTTGTGATATTCGTTGTCGGGCGACCAGCCGACATCAAATCCTCCAAACACATTGGAAAGCTGACTTCTGTTTGTGACTCTCATGGCGGTGCAGTCGGATATACCGCTGTCCTGAAGCAATTCCAGGCAACCCGAAGTCAAAGCGGCATCTCCGCCCTTTTGCAGGTGCAATTTCACCTTTTCCACAAGGTTTGGATCGCAGGCAGATGCCGAAGTGAGTATAACGGTACAGGGTTCCTGCGGGAAGATCGCCACCGGATCTGTGGGAATGCCGCACATGCCCATAAAGTCAAAGATATGGTCCTCTCCTCGCGAATGGAAGGGCAGATAAACCGGAATGCCGACAGGTTTGCCGATTGAGCCAAGATGTTTGTCCAAGCCCTCCATTGTAAAACCCAGTGCGGGCACATACAATTTGCCCTGATTCAAGCCCCAGCAAAATAGCGTTATCTCCTGCGGTGCTGCCATAAGGGTAAGCTCCGCTTGCTCTGTGAAGATGTTGATGTTGTTGGCACATTGTATGGAGTCAAACCATCCGCCTCGATTGTTGTGCGGTGGTAGATTTTCAAGATATCTGATCAGCGAATATGAGGTGTATCGCGGGTTTCTGAAAAGAGAATATGAGGTGTGGCGGGTTTCGGTGCCTGCATAAATCTCATCATAAATATGCGGCTGCTCCTCTGTATTGTACCCCATCCATTGATATGATTCGTGCCATGTGGGGTATTTGAGTGTCACTTTGGCGTTTTTATTTATCGCTCGAATCGGCTCCATCACATATTTTTTGGAAAACTCCGTCATCAACTCCATGCGGAATTCCTGCCAGGTGCGCTCCCCTTTTGCGTCCCTGCATCTTTTGCATGTGCAGTCCGTTGAAAAAGAATCGTCAATCATGATCTCGTCGAAAATCTCTGCGGTCTTCGCAAGTCCTTCGCCAAAGAGTTTCTTCACCTCGGGGTTGGTGAAACAGAGCATTCTGCCCGTTGTTTCAAAGTGTGTGGAGACGGGCATAATGCCCGCAGCAGTTTTTATGCCTCTTGATTCAAAAAATTCCTTTGCCTTCAAAAGCAGAGGAAACGGTGTTACTACTCCTCGGAAATACTCAATATATACCTTGGTCATGGCTGTGTGTTTGAGATAAAAATCAAGCTTTTCTTCGGGATTTCCATCCTCGGAAAACAAGGATTCGAGGTCTTGGGTTGTTACATAGACAGAAAACTCAAAATTTTTATACCCGTCCATATTGTTTTTCCCTTCCTTTGACACCTATTTCATATTTTTTGACCATATGATTGTCTAAATCTTAGCATATGGAAATATATAAGTCAACCACCGCATTTCCTTTGTTTTTCTTGTAAATTCCCAAAATACACACATATTGTTTTTATAAAATCAGCTCCGGTATTCTTGCTCAACTTCAAATAAATCATACTTGACAAATTCTGCGTTTTGATAGACAATATATGGGGTAATATGTACAACAAAATTCACTATGCATCCAAATAACAAGCAAGCAGATTAGGGGAGGCAGATACGATGTATAAAAGAAAAATCAGCAAGCTTTTTCTGACTACGACTCTTGTGCTCGTAATTATTATGAATTTGATTTCACCGGCCGCCGCGGTCGGTCCCACAACATCATCAGAATATTTAATCCTAATGGACGCCTCTACCGGCCAAGTTCTGTATGAGAAAAACATGGATGCAGCACTGGCTCCAGCCGGACTTGTGAAAATCCTGACCTCTATTATCGCCATCGAGAACACAGAGGACGATCCCAAGCTGTCTGCGACCTCCACCGCGTTGTTGCCCTCACTTTCAGGCACAAGGAGCATCGGCCTGTCCGCCGGCGAACTCATCAACCTTTCGGACTGTATTTACGGCTCCTTGCTTATCTCCGCCAATGACGCGGCAAATGTCATAGCCGAATCCGTCGGCGGCAGTCTCTCCTCTTTTGTGACACTGATGAACACAAGAGCTGCGGAGCTTGGCACTAAAAACTCTTATTTTGTCAATCCAAATGGCTTGACTGAAACGGGACAAACCTCTTCACCCTATGATTTATCGGTGATTTTGCGCCATGCCATGACAAATGTAAGCTTTTTAAACTATTTCGGTACGACAGTTCACACCTTGAAGCCCACAAATATGAGAGCACAGGATAAAATTATACAGACAAGCTGCCTTTTAAACCGCAGTTCCAATTATTATTATGAGCACTCAACCGGCGGAATCATCGGCAACACCACGGTTTCCAAATATGTTTTGGCCGCCACTGCCGAAAAAGACGGTAGGCGATTGATCACCGTTATCATGCAATCCGAAACAGAGGCTAAAATGTATGCCGATGCCAAAGCCCTGTTTGAATTTGGTTTCAACGATTTCGAACCCTACGAATTTACGCCAAATATGTTTGGCACAATCACAATCCCGGTGACGGAAGACGCCGTCAAAGTTGGAGATGCGACATTTTTCTTACAAGACCCTGTAAATATTTTATTCCAAAATGACTTTGACACCTCAAAGATCTCCGCGGTTGCCTTGGGCCTGCCCTCTTCCATACCCAAAAACAGCGGAGCTCAATACACCGCCAATATTGTCTACGATGTTGACGGACTCAACATCATGTTAAAGCCCGAAGTCCTCCTTTCAATGGAGATTCAGCTTGACCCCATCTCCAGCACACCCGATACCACCCCACCAAGTTCCATAGTGACAGACAAAAGCGGCAATCCCGTGACAGACGAAAGCGGCAATCTGGTCACCACCCTTATTGGAACAGACGGCACACCGACCGGAACGGGCTCTAAAATCGCACACTTCTTCAAAGTCTTTTTCATCATCTTGCTCATCATCATCGGCGTCATTGCCGGTTTGATCCTTTTGGGCATAGGTGTTTTGCTGATTATCAAATACACCAAAAGATATAAACGCAAGAAAGCCAGAGAAAAAGCAAGGGCTGAACGGAACAGAGATTATATGCCATAAGTTTTTATGAAATAACCATAGCGCTTCTCCCCTGATTTTGTCGGGAAACAACACCGCCGCGGTAATTCCCGCGGCGGTGTTTTGTATGTCTGTATTTAATTGTTTCTCATATGCGGTGCCTGATATAGTCAATCACATTTGCATAGAACCCATTGCCTGTATCGCCGGAGTTCAATGCCGCTCCTGCAACATCCAAAGCTTTTTGAGTGTCGCCGGTCAGCAGATGTGTCAAGATCACCTCAGTGGTAATCGCGGGCGGGCGTCTTCCCTCGTTGATTGCGCGAG
>CAYTOF010000052.1:0-8216 GCA_964439435.1 uncultured Oscillospiraceae bacterium | reverse complement strand
TCATCTGCGTTTATGATGCGGTCTGCAAGGCTCACGGCAAACTTATCGGCTCTGGCTGTGAGACTGCGCAACGCAAAGGAAACCCCCATCAAGCTCCATGTCTCCACCGTTTGAAGAGACTCCACGACGATTATCCCCGGATATACATTTGCCATTGTTATGGCGTGGTATACACGGTCAAAGGCCGAATATCTGTATGCCAGTGCAAATTCAATGCCTTCGTCCGATAGGGCCGGCATAAGTATAAAAGACAAATACCCCTTTGATGACATCAAATAGTTGCCTGAAAGAGTCCAGCCGTAAGATGCCGCGCATTCGCGCAGACACAGTTCCAGAAGCCTCATCCTATCGGCCATTTGTTTCACCCCACAACTTTCATGAACGCTGTCCTTATTTTATCATATAAAACCGACTGCTTCAACTCTATTATGTACTAATTTACGCATCTTTAAATCCAAGGAGATTCTTATGCGCGCAAAACTGCTCGCACTTACAAGCGGATATGCGATAGCGGCTGTTCTTTGCATCTGCATTTTACGCATTCCCCCCATCACACTCTCCATTGTCGCAGCCCTTTTGGGATTGCTTATTGCCTATTTGTTGATTTTTCACAGGTTTTTTAAAATATCTGAAAACAGGCACGTTCCGATGGCTTTGCTCTTTGGAATGTTCGGTGTTATCTTATTTGCCTTGATTTTTCATTTTACCGATGTGAACATTTCCGCACGAGTTGCAGAGTACAACGGGTTTGAAGGCAAGGTCACCGCCACCGTCCTGGATTTCGACTATGAAGCGGGGTCCATGCGAGCGGTCCGTGTCAGGTTCTCCGACGATGACATATATCTCTGTAAAGGCGTTTTGTATTACAAAACCTCACAGAGTTTCACCCCTGGCGATGTCTTTGTAGCCTATACCACTCTTCGCAGTCCCGGCGGCGAAAGCAGTGTGCGCTCTGAAGCTTCTTACAGGTCAGACGGTATTTTTCTCACAGGTGTTTTCTATAACGAAGCTACAATTTTACAAAAAGGCAAGTTAAATTTTTTCAACGCACATAAGCATTTGCGCGCCTATACCAGAGATATGTGTGACAAGCTCTTTGAAAACAGCGCCCCCATCATGAGTGCCCTCATCTATGGCGACAAGTCAAGTTTTGAAAGCGATTTCACTGCCGCCGCCTCCGATGCCGGTGTATCCCATCTCTTTGCGGTCTCCGGAATGCATTTGACCTTTTTTGTCTCCATCATTTTGTTTTTCGGCAAGAAAAGGCCTGTCTATGCCATTGCCATTTTACTTATCATTGTGTTTATGGCGCTTACAGGTTTCCCGCCTTCCGTTGTGCGTGCGGGCATCATGCAGATAGCCGCCATGCTTGCTCTCTTGTTTCGCCGAGAAAGCGACAGCTTTACCTCAATGGCCATCTCTTTGTTTGTCATTCTATCCATAAACCCCTATGCAATTGCCGACATCGGGCTGCAATTTTCATATGTCTCCATCCTTGGAATATTAACTGTCGGCAAAACCATGCAAAGGAACTTGAGCGAAAAAATAAAAATTAAAAACAAACTCGCTGCCTTCTTAATAAACTTTTTGCTCTCTGCTTTCATCATGACCGTTTCGGCACAGATTTTCACAACACCTCTGACAATGCTGTATTTCTCCAAAATATCACTCGTTGCGGTGCTTGCCAACATATGTCTCATATGGCTTGTCTCCATCTTAACAACTTTCGGCATGCTGTTGTTGCTTTTAGCCTCCATATGGTATGCCCCAGCAGGTTTACTTGCCTTTGCGCCAATCTTTGGAGCTAAAGTTTTGTCTCAAAGCATCACCTTCTTTGCACGTATGCCCTTTTCCACCCTTGGCACACAAAGCCTGTATATCATCGCCTGGGTGGTTTTTGTATATGTCATTTCATTGCTCCTATATATTTACAAACCCAGATATGCCCTTTTTAAAGGGGTCGCCATCTCCTTTTGCGCTCTTTTAATCGCTCTTGCGGCGGAATATCTCCCCGCAAAAGGCGCATATGACCTGATCTCCTTGGATGTGGGTCAAGGGCAGTGCATCATAATAAGAGGCGACGGTAAAACCGCTGTTGTAGACTGCCATGGAGACAAATATGCGGCCTCAACGCTTATAAACGCTTTGCGCACCAGAAATATCGGCAAAATCGACCTGTTGATTTTGACAAGGCTCTACTCCTTTTCGAGTTCCGGTGCGGATGAGTTGCTAAAGACAGGCCTTGTCAGAGCTGTTGTCCTGCCTCTTTACAGCGGCTCCGAAGAGTTCGCAGCGGAGCTTGTTCACCTTGCCGAGATGACCGGCACAAAAGTGCTCCCTCTGAATGTCGATGATGTCTACAAACTCGGAAACATGTCCTTTGAGACCTTTGTACCCCCTGTACCTTCGAGCTATGCCAAAGGACAAGCGGCGGTGCTTGCCCATTTTGGAGGCGCAACGCTTATGATCCCCGGATCTCTGCCCGTCGAAAGCCTTGAGCACCTGCTTAAAACACGAAATATTCCCCCTTTGACTGCCTTGGCCTTTTCAAAAAACGCAAGTGACAAGCAGTACAAGTATTACAGCGACAACTTTACCAAAAATTTGAAGGCAAAGTATGTTATAATATCAGGGAGCGATGGGACAGAGCCAAATGACTCGTTCAGAGAACTGTTTGGCGATGATGTTTTACTGACTGAACATCGCGGATATATATCACTTCGCTTTAAATCAGGTTTTATTCTTTCAAGATAGGAGGATGAGCATGGAAAAAAACAAACCGGCGGACATGCAGGCGGTCTTAAAATCAGAGCTTGCGAAAAACAAACTCCGCAATTTTTATATTTTCTACGGAGAGGAATACTATCTGCGTGAACATTATATCTCCCGTATAAAAGACATGATTGTTTCGCCCGACGAGAGCAATTTCCATCTTTTTTCGGGAAATAATATGGTCTTGCAAAACCTCTCCGACGCCATCATGAGCTATCCTTTGACATCTGAAAAGAAACTCATCTTGTTGAGAGATTATGACATCGCAGCACCGGACGCTCAAAGTCTTCCGGCATTGCTTGAAATACTGTCTGATATACCGGAGTTTTCATACATCATCGTCGCCTATGCAGAGGGTAAGCCCGGAGGCGGAAAAACCAACAAAAAGATGGAGGCCCTTTTGAAAAAAACGGCATTTACTGTAGAATTTCCACGGCCAAATCGCCGCGAATATGAACACTGGATTGTCCGCCGTTTTGCAGCCCTTGGTAAAACCTGCGGACGAAGAGAGGCGGAGCGACTGGGAGAGATGTGCGGTGGACTCATGTATGCCACTTTGCCTGAAATAGAAAAGATCGCCGCCTACAGTCAGTCCGAACGCATAATGCCCGCCGACATCGACGCTGTGACCTCTCCCTTGGACGAGGTTATAGCCTTTGAAATGACAAATTGTATCTGTGTCGCAGATGCGGTGGGAGCGGTGGCCTCACTTCAAAAGCTATATGAGCGCGGTTCAAGTGCCACAGACGCCGTGATGGAGACAGGTCGAGCCATAAGGCGCTTGTATGCGGCAAGACTGTCCCTTGACGGCGGCATTGCAAAAGAGCACTTCATGAAAGCCACCAATATCCGAAATGCCTACGCCGCCGACATCGCCCTGCGGCAAGCGCGCCGTTTCAAGCTTGAACGGCTGCGTAAGGCCGCTATATTGTGTGATGAAACAGAGCAAATACTTTTACGCGGGCGCATGAATGAAAATGTGGCCATGGAGTCGCTGCTGTATTCTTTGAGTTTGGAGCAATAGCAACAGCTACTTGCCAGAGGTTGATAAAAGGATATCCCATGTACATAAAACCTAAAATAAAAGAAGTCATAGTCGTTGAAGGCAGATACGATGCAAATATTGTCAGAGCGGCCGTTGAGGCCACAGTTGTGGAGCTCAAGGGCTTTGGTGTTTTTAAAAACAAAAAGCTGCTGTCAATGCTCCGCGCTTATGCGGACACAAAAGGCCTGATACTGCTGACCGACCCGGATGGTGCGGGGTTTATGCTTCGCAACTGGCTGAAGGGCAGCATAGATCCCTCCAAGCTCAAACACGCCTACATTCCGAAGATCTCGGGGCGCTGCAAAAGGAAAAAGGAAGACAGCTCTGTTTTAGGTGTGGAGAACATGGACATCCTGACAATACGAAAAGCTCTGTCAGATGCCAACGCCACCGGAGATTTTGAAAGCAAGTCCGATCCTTTGAAACAAATCACCAGAACCGATCTATATGAAGACGGTCTGTACGGAGGATGCGATAGCGTCAAACTGCGACAAAGGCTTTACTCCGAGCTGTCTCTCCCAGAACTGTCCGTCACCGCTCTGTGTGATTTTATAAATGCGACGGTCGGCAAAGAGAGATATGAAGAACTGGTCCGTCAAATCAAAAGCGAGGTAAATCAAAATTGACAACTGAAGTGGTATCTCAACTCCTGCTGCTCTCTGTGCTCATTGTGATCGGATACATTGTCACAAAGATCGGTTTTGTGGACGAAGTTGGCTCAAACAAGATATCGTCCTTTATCTCCCGCGTGACAATGCCCGCCATGTACATTGCCACATTCATGGGACAGGATTTTTCGGCAACTAAAATGCGCCAGAGCGGTATTTTACTCGCCATCAGCGGCCTTTATTATATAATCGCCCTTTCCGTGAGCTTTTTGTTTGTAAAGCTTACGAAGCCGCCCTCCGAAGATCGCGGTGTCTTTCAGTTTTTGTTGGTGTTTTCGAATGCCGCCTATATGGGTTTTCCCGTTTTGAGTGCGGTCTTTGGCAAAGATGCGATTTTTTACGGCGCTTTTTTCAACATTCCATTCAATATCCTGGCTTTTTCCCTCGGCATATTCCTTTTAACCAGGGGGCAAAAAGGCCCCAAAATCAAAAAAAGAGAGATGTTTTTACACCCCGGCACCCTGAGTGCTGTCTTTGGCGCCCTGCTCTATATTATCTCTCCGTTTATAGAGGGCACGGTGTTTCACAACGTGATCTACCGCTCTTTCCTTTACAAGGGGCTCGACCTTTTGGGTTCGACTACAATACCCCTCTCCATGATTGTCATAGGGAGTGTCCTTGCAACTCTGAAACTTTCGGCTGTATTCACAAATTGGCGGGTATACCTGTTGTCTGCGGTGCGGCTTCTTGTTTTGCCGGCGCTGATGCTCCTTGCCCTCTTGCCCTTTAATCTGGAGCCCATTATCAGAGGCATACCCGTGCTTATTGCCGGAATGCCCGGAGCTGTTTTCTGTGTCATATTGGCCAAGGAATACGGCGGCGAGAAGACAGCGTCGATCGGGGTTTTTCTTTCAACGCTTTTTTCCGCGCTGACAATTCCCTTTATAGCAAGCTGGCTCTGATTTTTAATGCAAATCAGCCTTGTTTTGAATAAAGACAGTAGGATTGGCTTTTACTAATACTAAAAAGGTGGTAAAGAAGATGAACATTGTGATTATGACAGATCTTGAAGGCATCAGCGACGTGATTACGAGGACAATGGTCAACAACGAGGGTTCCCCGGAGCATGCCAGCGCCATAGAGTACCTCATGCGCGATGTGAATGCCGCCGTAAGAGGCGCTTTTGACGGAGGTGCAAAAGCTGTCTATGTGGTAGATGGTCACGGAGGCGGCAACAATTTCCCCGAAGGTACACTGGATGAAAGAGCTGTTCACTTAAAGGGTAGAGAATGGGACGAGTTCATACGCGCTCGAAAGGCACACGGCTATATGGAAGTGGGCGCCCATGCCAAAGCCGGCACACCGGGCGCCTTTTATGAGCACACTCAGAGCTCTGTCTCTTGGGAAGACTATCTGATCAACGGAAAAAGCTATGGCGAACTGGGCCAGGGAGCCATTTTTGTCGGGTATTACGACGTACCGTTCATCATGGTGAGCGGAGACGAAGCCGCATGCGCCGAAGCCAAAGACTTACTTGGCGATATACCCGTTGCGCCGGTTAAAAAAGCTGTGGATACAAACAATGCGATATCACTTCCGCCGGAGCAAAGCCAAGAGCTCATTTACAATGCGGCAAAGGAAGCAGTAATGCACATCGACGAATTTTCACCTTTTACTGTAAACTTGCCTCTGGAGATTTTGCTCACATATAAAAAAGAGGAGTATTCGGATTGGGCAATGCAAAAACCGGGTGTGGAAAGACTGGGAGTGAGGACCGTCAAAAAGACAATCCCCGCCCCCACAAGTTATTATGATCTCATGTTTTAAGAAACTGCAGGCAATTCCTCATGGATGCATATTCCAAAAAGATATATATGCGTACCAGTCATCCCGCGAGAGAAAATGATCTCCGGGTCTGTAATTGAACCCGATATTGCCCTCAAACAGTCTTTCCTTGGGTATGGGATACCTGTCCGGTGTTACCAAGCCCTTTACGCCCTGCTTTTCATAGGCTTCGGAGGCGGCTACACAGGAGAGGAACTGGCTTATGGGGTCAGCCCATTTGTCGTTTTCCGCGGCACTTATGCAGAGCAGGCGAGGCGCCACGAGGGACAGCAACAGGTGCTGGTCAAAGGGCATGTTCTCCTCGTTGTCTGCATATGCCTTGTAGTTTTTGCAAAACCAATATGGAAAACTGCGAACTATGTCGACGACATGCTCGCCTTCTTTGTAACGTGTGATGGCATCTCCGGAACAGCCCGCGTTGTTTGAGCACACAAGGTTAAATCTTGTGTCCTGCGCACCGCACCAAAGGGCTGTTTTTCCGAGCCTTGAATGCCCTATCACGGCGATATGGGACTCGTCAAACTCGCCTGTGTCCAACAGATAGTCGAGCAGGCGGCTTGCGGCAAAAGCCCACATGCCGATTTTACCCCAGGCATCATCTGCCCTTCCCTCCATGTCCGTCGTTCCGTAGGCCGCTGCGAGTTTGTCAAAGTCCGCGCTGTCGGCGCTCACATCCTGAAAATAGATCCTTGCCACAGCAAAACCATTGTCTCCGAGCTCCTCAACGGGATAGTATCTGTCCGGTATATCCGGCCTGAAGTTTAGGAGTATAAACACCCATGGGTTATGCACGTTTTTGGGCACTATCAAGCTCACCGGAAAGGTAAACTCTCCTCCGGGAGTGTCAAAGGAGATGTCGATCTCCCTGCGTTCGGCTTTCCCCGCAGAGCATTTTTCAACGCTCTTCACGACTCCCCGAACAGAATCGGGAGCGGGTGGTGTCACACCGTAAATGTTTTGCTCAAGTATGTTCAGAGCCTTTTTTCTGTCAAATTCAAGAGGCGGTAGATGCCGCTTTTTCAATTCATTTTCTAAAAACATAATCACACCGATGCCGCTTCGAGCAGAGCGGCCCTTATTTTTTCAAATTTTACGGGATCGTATTCCACATCGTTAAAGGCTTTAAAGCCCATCTTGCATATTTCGTCGGCCCTTTCCTTGTCTTTCAAAGAGACTTTCCTCAAGAGCTCATAGTCCTCGGCACTTTGTCTCTGGGCCTCAAGCCTCATTGCCATCCACGGCTCACCGTCTCCCGGATAGATTATGTGTGTATCTCCCGGAGGCAGTATGCAAGTGCTGTCGGCATTGCGATGCTCGGGGCAATTTTGTTTGAATGGATCTTGCCCGGGTTGATATACATTGGATGCCCAGTGCAGATATCCTCCCAGGTTGTAGAGGTAGTTGCCCCAGAACAGATATCTGGTCGACAGCAAGGGATAATCCATAAAGCGGTTGATATAGTCCTCATCTCTCGGCCCGCAGCACACATAGTGCCAGATCTCGTCGTTGCCGATCCTAAAGCTTTCAAACTCCTCTTTATGCCTGTCATACTCTGCATTCAGCGGCACCCATACATCAAGGGCACCGTGAACAGGATTGTAACTCAGCGCGTCAATCAACCTGATTTTTGGGGCCAACTTGCGCACAAGACCGCACAGCGCGCGAAACTCGGTGGCGTTGGCGGCATTTGGCTCATCGGACACACCCATGTAAAACATGTCGACCCAGCCTTTTTTCTCCAAAAACGCCTGTAAAGCCGGCAGATATTCCGCAAGATAACGATATGCCTCATAACTCATACCCGGCATACCCGCCACATATATTGTGGATTCTTTCCAGCTTCTGCGACCTCCGATGCTGGACATATTGAAATACTTGTAGCCAAGGCCGATAAAATACTCCACGGATTTCTCCAATGCGGAGAAGTCAAAATCCCAACTGCCGTC
>CAYTOF010000051.1:0-14817 GCA_964439435.1 uncultured Oscillospiraceae bacterium | reverse complement strand
CCCAAGCGTCCAGCCCAAGACGGGCCTATGAGCGCGCGCTGGCGGAGTTTTTAGGCAGATAAAACAGATTACAAAACTGGAGGCTATATGTCAAGTTCCGAAAAGATAAAAAAAGAGATAGCGGGCATTCTCCTCGAAGTGGGTGCGATATTTTTGCGCCCTGACAACCCCTTTACCTGGGCTAGCGGTATAAAGAGCCCCATTTACTGTGACAACAGACTGACCCTGTCCGCGCCGAAGGCGCGCCTTGCCATAGAATCGGCGCTGGCCGAGGTTGTGAAGAGCCATTATCCCGACTGCGAGGTGCTCATGGGCACTGCCACGGCAGGGATTGCCCACGCGGCCATCACAGCCCATCTGCTGGAGTTGCCCATGGGTTATGTGCGCTCCTCGGCCAAGGGCCACGGCAGAGAAAACCTCATTGAGGGCAAGTTATTGCCCGAACAGAGAGTCGTGCTGGTGGAGGATTTGATCTCCACGGGGGGCAGCGCCATAGCTGCGGCGCAGGTGATTTTGGAAGCGGGCGCCATCATGGAGGGCATTGTCTCCATCTTCACCTACAATATGAAAAAAGGCCTTATTGCCCTGGAAGCGGCGGGGTTTAAAAATGTGAGCCTGACGAATTTCGACACCCTCATAGAGGTGGCGGTGGAGCGAGGGATAATCCCTGCGGAGGGTAAAAGCAGATTGATCGCCTTTAGAGACAACCCCGGAGACGAGGGTTGGATGAGGGCATACTAGAACCTCGCATATAGTGAGAAAAGCGATAGATTTCAAGCGAGTTGGAGAGGGATTTATGCAACACTTGATAGACATGAACGACTTAACCGTCGAAAACATTGAAATGCTGCTGAGCTCGGCGGAGGACATCATAAATAACCCCGACAAATACGCAAATGCCTGCGCAAGAAAAAAGCTTGCCACATTGTTCTTTGAGCCGAGCACCAGGACGCGCCTCAGCTTTGAGGCGGCGATGATCGACCTGGGCGGCCATGTGTTGGGCTTTTCGGATGCCGCCGTCTCCTCCGCCACTAAGGGCGAAAGCGTGGCGGACACCGTGCGCACCGTGGGCTGCTATGCGGACATAATTGCCATGCGGCATCCAAAGGAGGGAGCTCCGAGGGTTGCCGCCATGCGCTCCGCTGTCCCCATCATCAACGCGGGCGACGGAGGGCACAATCACCCTACACAGACACTGGCGGACCTGTGCACCATCAACGCAGAGCTTTCAAGGCTGGATGACCTCACCATCGGCATGTGCGGCGATCTCAAATTCGGTCGTACCGTGCATTCCTTAGTGGGTGCGATGTCCAAACGCAAAAACATACGCTTTGTCTTCATCTCACCCCCTGAGCTGCGCATACCGGAATATGTTCGCCAGGATCTGGAGCTGCTGGGGATGAGCTACAGCGAAACACAAAACCTGGGAGAGTGCCTGCCTGAGCTGGACATCGTCTACATGACGAGGGTTCAGAGGGAGAGGTTTTTCAACGAAGCTGAGTATCTGCGCTTGAAAGACACCTATGTCTTGGACACCAAGAAACTCGCTTTCGCCAAAAAAGAGCTGAAAATCCTGCATCCTCTCCCGCGCAACAACGAAATAGCGCCGGAAGTGGACAAAGACCCGCGCGCCCTCTACTTCAAACAGGTGATGTATGGCAAATACATGCGCATGGCTCTGATTTTGCAGTTGCTGGAGGTCAACATATGAATATAGACAGTATAAACAACGGCTATGTCATCGACCACATCAAGGCCGGGCGCAGCATGGAGATATACAAATATCTGAATCTGGATGCCCTGGACTGCTCCGTGGCCATCATCAAGAACGTCAAAAGCGTCAAGATGGGCAAAAAAGACATAATCAAGATAGACTCAATCATCGATATAGACCTGGATATCCTCGGATACATCGACCCCCACATCACCGTCAACATCATTGAAAACGGTGTGCGCACGAAAAAGTTCCATGTCAAGCCGCCCGAGCGGCTCGTGAACATAAAAAAATGCAAAAACCCCCGCTGCATCACCTCGGCAGAGCCGGACATAGACCAGATTTTCACGAGGGTGGGGGAGATATACCGCTGCCTTTACTGCGACAGCGAGAAATAGGCGACAAAACCGTATTTTGCAAAAAGGGAGAGTTCCTCCCTTTTTTGTTGCCATGGGCAAAGAGGGCAATCCGAAAGCGGCTGCCGCTTTGATTTTTCTTTTAGCACACGAATCTTGCGGAAGATGAGGCAAAGGTGGATTGACAAAAAGAGTGTTATAACTTAAAATAAGGGCAGCACCAGAAAACTTGTGCGAAATCAGATATGATCTCGGCGCAAATCACAGGAGAATTTCAAAATGCGTGTGTCCATCAGAAACATGGTTCTTGCTGCGTTTTTCATTGCACTCGGCATCGTTTTGCCCTTTTTGACCGGTCAGATCCCTGAAATCGGCGCAATGCTTTCCCCCATGCACATCTCAGTGCTGCTCTGCGGCTTTGTCCTGGGCGGCCCGACGGGGGCGGCGGTGGGCTTTATCACGCCTCTTTTGCGCTCCACACTCCTTGGCATGCCCCCGCCCTACCCAACTGCGGCGGCGATGGCCTTTGAGCTTGCGGTCTACGGGCTTTTGGCGGGTCTGTTTTACAGGCTGTTCCCCAAAAAACCGCTCTATGTCTATATCTCCCTCATCCTCTCCATGCTCGGCGGCAGGGTTATTTGGGGGCTTGCGATGCTCGTGCTCACGGGCATAAAGGGCAATACCTTCACCTTTGCGGCTTTCCTTGGCGGTGCGTTCATCAAGGCATGGCCCGGCATTGTGCTGCACATCATCTTGATTCCGACCATAATTATACTGCTGGAGAGGGCAAAATTGCTCCGCAGGGACTGATAAAATGAAAACTGAACAGATAATTGAAGACCACTTACAGCGCTATCCCAAGCTCCTCATCATCGACCTCATAAAGCTCTTGCACCAAAGTGAATTTGGGCCGGGGCACTTTATAGAGGATGTGAACTCCAGTCTTGAGAGGTTGGAAGAGGAGCTTTCAAAGGTCAAGCCCCGTTGGGAACAAGGCATCGAGTACATCGGCAACGGCCTTTGCAGGATAAGCCTTGCCGCGGCAAAGGCTTGGGGCCTTTCGCCGCAGACCCTCAACGCCTTTTTTGTCAACACGGCAAATGCCCACAAGGGCACGGCGGAGGGGCTGGAGGAGAAGTTTGACACGCTGCGGGCGATGAGCCGCGAGGGCAAGCTGCCCTTTAAAGACGAAGAACTCGAATTTGTGTTGCAAAGCTACAAAGAGACAAGCTACAAGGCCGTGCGTCACAGTGAGGTCTATGCCGACAAATACGAACCTGCTTACCGCGTTATAGATATAAAATACACGGACTTCATGTCCCTTTTTCTGAACATCGACGACAAGCTTACCAAAAAGCCCAACCCCGTGATCGCCATTGACGGCAACGCGGCCTCGGGCAAGAGTTCCCTCGCGGACCTGCTGGCGGAAGTTTACAGCTGCAATGTCCTGCGCATAGACGACTTCTTTGTGCCCTTTGACAAGAGAACGGAGGAGCGCATGGCAGAGGTCGGCGGCAATGTGGACTATGTGCGCTTTGAAGACGAGGTCATCACCAAGATATTTTTTGACGAGGGTTTTTCATACAGAATATATAACTGTAAAACAAACACCTTTACAGACAGTGATCAGATAGACCCCATGAAGATGAGCGTCGTGGAGGGGGCATACAGCCTGCACCCGCGCTTTGAAAACATGTATGACCTCAAAGTCTTTTTGGCGGTGGACGCAAAGACACAGAGAGAGCGTATCCTGAGAAGAGACGGCCCGGAGATGTTGAAAGTCTTTTTATCCGAGTGGATACCCAAGGAAAATGCGTATTTTGACAAGTATGACATTCGTTCGACCTGCGACCTGGTATATGAAAACCCGAAAGCCTGACGCTTTCGGGTTTTATAAAGTAAATACGCGCAACCTCTGCGCATATAAATCACGGAGGAGATATGGCTATTAAGAAGATCACCATCTGCGGACAAGATATCGAAAAATTCGGCATCGTGCTTCCGCAAAACCCCACAGAGACGGAAAAGAGCGCCGCAAGGGAACTGGCGGCACACATCAAAGAGGCCACAGGCGTGGAGTTGCCCGAAAGAGAGACAGGAGAGAGCTACTCCATCTACATCGGCAATGCCTCGCCCATGGACCGCAGCGAAATAGAGTTTGACGGCTTTGTCATAGCCACAGATGAGAGCGATTTGCATCTTTTTGGAGCCATTGACCGCGGCACCATCTATGCGGCTCTCACATTCCTGGAAAAATACATAGGCTTTCGGAAATACGAACCCGGTGTGGGAAGGCTTTTGGAGGGCGATGCCCATATTCCCAAAAACCTGAAAGACGCGCAAAACCCCCTCTTTGACTTCCGCCGCAGCGACTGGATCAGCGTGACACAGGATGCCCCTTTCAACGCCTGGGTCAAGATGAACACCTGGCCTGTGAAAGACATCGAAAATTACGGCGGCATTCTCGGCAGCATCGGTTGGTGCCACACCTTTGAGGCGTTGTGTGACCCGAAGATATATTTTGAGGAGCACCCCGAATACTATTCCCTCATCGACGGAGAGCGCATCCCCGCGGGCAATGTGTTTGACCGCAAGGTGGGTCAGCTCTGCCTCACAAATCCGGATGTGCTGCGCATAGTGGTGGAAAATGTGAAAAAGCGCATGGCGGAAAACCCCGAGAAAAACATCGTCGAAGTCTCTCAAAACGACAACCAAAACTATTGCCAATGCGAAAACTGTGCGGCGGTGGACGCGGAGGAGGGCAGCCCCTCAGGGCTCATGCTGCGCTTTGTCAACGCCGTGGCACAGGAGGTAGAAAAGGAATACCCCGATGTGCTGGTGCGCACCTTTGCCTATCAGTATACGCGCATAGCCCCCAAAATCACAAAACCAAGACACAATATCATCATCCGCTACTGCACCATAGAGGCCTGCTTCAGACATGTGCTGGACGAGGGCTGCGACTACAATCTGGGCAAATACGGCCCCGAGCTGCGCAGATGGGGCGAGATCTGCGACAAGATCTCCATCTGGGACTACACGACAAACTATGCGGGCTTCTTGGCACCCTTTCCCAACTTTGAAGTGCTGCGGGAAAACATAAAATTTTTCGCAGACAGCAACGCAAGGCAGGTTTTCTCCGAGGATACCCCCCGCACAAACTCAGGAGATCTCGGCGCCATGAAGGCCTATGTTGTGTCCAAGCTCCTTTGGAATCCGTATATGAGCGAGGAGGAGTATCAAAGCCACATAGACGACTGTTTAGAGGGATACTACGGTGCGGGCTGGAAAAAAGTCCGCCGCTATATGGAGCTCACCCATGAGTCGACAAAGGACGAAGTCATGACCTGCTTTGAGCCTGTGGACCTTGCAGGCTGCACAGGCGAAGACCCCGAAAGGGAGCAGTATATCCCGCAACCCTATCAGAAGATAAAGGACAAGACCTATCTCACGAACTTCATAGAAAACAACCTCGACGAATCCCTGAAAATCTGGGAAGAGGTGGAGGCCCTCGCCGCTGACGAAAAAGAGGCAGACCGTGCAAGGGCGTCGGGCCTGGCGGTGAGATACCTGGAGCTCTTCTGCCGTCAATATGTCAAAGAGGAGATGACAAAGGCCGAGCAGGAAGAATATGAAGCCAAGGTAGATGCCTTCTTTAAAGACAAGGAGCGCTTTGGCGCCTGCGTCAACCTCTGGACTTGGCGCAAGGGCAGATAATAAAATCACACTGTACAGATAGAAAAGGCGCCGCGGGAAGTCTCTCGCGGCGCCTCTTTATTTGTGATTGCACTTTATATGTCTCGAGCTGTTAATGATGTTCATGTGAAAAAGTGCGATAATTCACCCAAGAGAGGGTGAAAATGTGGAATCCAGGCACAAATTACGGGAGTTTTCCACAGCATGCACACACTTATACACATTTCTTGTGATTTAAAACCGCAAAACTCGTGAAGCGAGAAACCCCTAATTCCCCTCCACCGTGGAGGGGTGCCCGTAGGGCGGGGTGGTTCTTGTTGGTTCCTCAAACCATAATGCTTAGGATTATATACCAAACGGCCCTTGCCCTAAATTCCCCTCCACCGGAGGGGTGCCCGTAGGGTGGGGTGGTGCCTGATGGCTACTTAAAAAATAATGCTTTAGGATTATATATCAAGCGGCCCTTGCCCTTAATTCCCTTCAAGATAGAGGAATTGCCCCCTCTTAAATAAATTTTTATTCCTTTATAGGTCAAAGGCCTTCTGGATAAAGCAGTCCAGATACTTTTATTCGGTGTAGCCCGGTAGAACCACCCCGGCGCGTTGCGCCACCCCTCCGATGGAGGGGAATAAAAACAACCTCAAATATATACTTGTTCTTTTATAGGTCAAAGGCCTTCTGGATAAAGCAGTCCAGATACTTTTATTCGGTGTAGCCCGGTAGAACCACCCCGGCGCGTTGCGCCACCCCTCCGATGGAGGGGAATAAAAACAACCCAAAAAAAATACTTGCTCTTTAATAGGTCAAAGGCATTCTGGATAAAACCCCAGATACTTGTATTCTGTGTAGTCCGGTAGAACCACCCCGTCACCTTCGACACAAAGGGCGTGTCGAAGGCGCACATGCATAGCACGCTTCCTTCTGAAGGGGGGGAACCTTTGCATGGCTTTTATTGTCTTCCTTGTGGGAGTAGCACCACGTTTTGCATATCAATTCCTAAAGGGCCCTAAATTCCCCTCCACCGGAGGGGTGCCCGTAGGGTGGGGTGGTGCCTGATGGCTACTTAAAAAATAATGCTTTAGGATTATATATCAAGCGGCCCTTGCCCTTAATTCCCTTCAAGATAGAGGAATTGCCCCCTCTTAAATAAATTTTTATTCCTTTATAGGTCAAAGGCCTTCTGGATAAAGCAGTCCAGATACTTTTATTCGGTGTAGCCCGGTAGAACCACCCCGGCGCGTTGCGCCACCCCTCCGATGGAGGGGAATTAAAACAACCTCAAATATATATTTATTCCTTTATAGGTCAAAGGCCTTCTGGATAAAATAGTCCAGATACTTTTATTTGGCGTAGCCCGGTAGAACCATCCCGGCGCATTGCGCCACCCCTCCTGTGGAGGGGAATAAAAAAACACCGCAAGAAACCAACATACAGTTTCTTGCGGTGTTTTATTTGTTTTAGGGACTAAATGCCAAGGGAGCGCAGATAGTCGTGGCTGATTTTGATGCTCTCAAAGGGTGTTTCGCACTTGTCCTGTTCGACAATGCCATAGAGACTGCCGACCTGTTTTGACACCTCCAATATGGCGGGAAAATCGATCACACCGTTGCCGATTTCTGCATAGGTCTTTTCGCCGTCCACATATTTCATGTCCTTGAGGTGAATCAGGGGCGCTCTGCCGTCAAACTTTTTGAGCCACTCCACGACATCGGCACCTTCAAAGGCCGCCCAGTAGAGGTCGAGTTCAAAGTCCGCAAGGCCGGGCTCCATTTCAGCCAGCAATATGTCCATGCCGATGCGGCCGTCATAGGTGAGAAACTCATGGCCGTGGTTGTGGTAGAGAAAACTCATGCCAAATTCCGCAGCGGCCTCGCCTTGCACATTGAACCAATGGGCGGCTCTTTTAAAGTCGTCCACATTGCCAAAGCTCCCCGCAGGGCACACGCAGTATTTGATGCCGAGAGTGGCCTCGTATTCATAGTGTTTGCGCAGATCCTTTTGGATGTTGCCAAAACCCACATTGTGATTGCCCACGGCGTACATGCCAAGGTCGTCCATAAAGGCCTTCATCTCCTTGAAAGGAGCGTATTGCCCGGCAAGTTCCACCACTTTATATCCTATCTCTGCGACTCTCGAAAGGGTGCCCTTCCAATCGGCAGTGACCTCATCGTGCAGCGTGAAGAGCTGCAGACCAATATCCTTCATAATTATTGTCCTCTCATTACAGCTCAAGGCTTACAGCACGATTTCGCGCTTTTCCTTTGCGGAAAGATATATCGCATCCAAAATCTTTATCATGTCAAGGCCTTGTTCGGGCACAAATATGGGTTTTTCACCCTTGAGCAAGCATCTGACAAAGTGGTTGATGTTGCCGCCGTGGCCAAATTCAGGGCCGCCTTGTTTGACATTTGGGAAAAAGTCTGCCGTTGCATCGCCAAGCTGCCCGAAGATCTTGAGCTGCTCGTCGTCGGAATCCCATTTGGCGCCCTGTTTGGTGCCGATGAGCTCCACAAAGCGCTTTTCCCTCTCCACGTTGGAGCGCCAGCTGCACTCAACACTCAAGGAGGCGCCGTTGTCAAAGCGGACAAAACCCGCCACATAGTCCTCGACATCTGCGGTGGGAGTGGGCTCCGGGCCATAAGTTGAACCGGAAACCGCCACGGGTTTTGGGTTGCCCATGAGCCAGATGGCCAGGTCGATCATGTGGACACCGAGATCGATGAGCGGGCCGCCGCCGGACTCGTCAAACTTGGAGAACCAGCCGCCGGGAACGCCTCTTCTTCTGACCCAGCCGCACTTGGCGGCGTAGATATGGCCGAGATTGCCCTCTTCAATATAGGGTTTCAAAAACTTGGAGAAGTCGTTGAACCTGTTGTTGCGCATAACCATGAGCATCTTGCCCGTGGCTTCGCTGGCGGCTTTCATCTTGGTCGCTTCGACTTGGTTTATCGCATCGGGCTTTTCGCAAAACACGTGTTTTCCGTTTTCCATTGCCATTATGGCGATGATGGAGTGGAGGTAGTTCGGCGTGCAGATGTCCACAACGTCGATCTCTTTCATGGCTATGAGGTCTTCATACTTTTCAAACACATGGGGTACATTGTATTTCTTTGCCGCGGCAAAGGCCTTGTCCACCACGATGTCGCACAGGGCGACGATTTCCACATTGGGGTTGGCATGCCAGGCAGGCAGATGCACATGGACACCGATGCCGCCTGTTCCCACAAGCCCGACTTTCAATTTCTTCATAAGATAGCCTCTTCTTTCTTTATATATGGTACATATGCTCTCTGCTCGGAGCTTTACCTGTCCCTTCGGCGCTCCTTTGGGCAGAATTCAATGTATATGATATCAACTCGCAGGGGGCACTGTCAAGACAAACCTGCCAAAGCCTCGCACTCAACTTTTATGCTCCTCCAAAAAGCCCATGGCCATGTCTCGGGGCATGGGCTTTCCGAAATAATAACCCTGGATCATATCGCAGTTGTGGGCTTTCAGATAGTCAAACTGCTCCCGCGTCTCTACACCTTCGGCTATACAGCCAAGTCCGAGCCTGTGGGCCATGGAGATGATGTCGGGCAGCACAAGGGAGTTCTCGCTGACCTTGGCAATGCGGTCTATGAAAAGCTTGTCCAGCTTTACGGCACTGATAGAGAGCTCTCTCAATCTGGCAAAGGAGGAGTAGCCCATGCCGAAATCGTCCAATGAGGACATGATGCCAAGGGAGGCAAATTGAGCAAGCTTTTCGTTTATGATCTCAAAGTTGTCAAAGAAAACAGACTCCGTTATTTCAAACTCCAAAAGGTGCGGCTCTATGCGGGCATTTTGGCAAATCTCCAAGACGATGTCGGGAAAGTCGTTTCTCAAAAGCTGAAGGGCTGAGATGTTGACAGCCACTTTCACATCTCTATGTCCCCTTGCCTGCAACAGCGCCACAAAGGCGGCGGCTTTTTTCAGTATCAGGTTGCCAAACTCGAAGATAAAGCCCCGCTCCTCGGCAACTCTGATGAAATCGGGCGGAGGTACAAAGCCAAGTTCGGGGATTTGCAGCCTTGAAAGCGCTTCAAAACCTGTGATCTGCCCCGAGGTCAGGTGCAGCTTGGGTTGAAAGACGAGGGCAAAAGAATCCCGATTTTCATCGGCCATGCAAGCTCGCAGCTCGTTCTCCACCAAGGCCTCGCGCCGCACAAGTTCTCCCATGTCCGCGGAGTAAAAGGCGGTGCCGTTGTCCGGGGTGTCCTTGGCAAGACCCAAGCTGTTTAGCGCCAGGGTTGCGTTGTGCAGCACCTTGTCCACGGACATACTGCCCTTTTCGGGCATGCCGATGTGCAGGCGGATATAGTCATGATAAGAAGCCTGTGAAAAGGTGGATTCAAAGGCAGAAACAAGCTCAAGGGCAAGGGCCTCCAGCTCTTTTTTGTCTTTGCGACCGGAGACCACAATGGCAAATCTGTCGCCCTCATATCGGAAGAGCTTTGCGCCTTCGGGGAGTCTCTCTTTGAGCAGAGCCGATACCCCCGTGAGCATCTCATCGCCATAGCGATAACCATAGGACAGGTTGATGATTTTAAAGTTTTTGATGTTGAGAAAAAGCAGAGCGGCTATTTCATCCTTTTCTTTGAGGATATCCTCAAGATGCCTGTGCAGATAGAGCTTGTTTGGCAGCTTTGTCAGGGTGTCTGTGTAGGCAACACGCATGCTCGCCAGGTTTTTGCGGTAGGCATAGTACAAAATGGCGGCAACGGTGAAGACAACCACAGAAAAGGTGATATATGTCACAAAGGCGATTTGTTTTATGCTGTTTTTGAGCATGTCCACATGAAATTCAAAGCAGAGGGCACCTGTTTTTTCTCCCCCGACATAGATGGGAGAGCAGACATGTATCATATCCACAGCGCACATCTCACATTGTTGCAGCTTGGCCTTGTTTGAGAGAATCTGTGTGCGGTGTTCGGGCTTTTCGATATATGTGCCGATGAGCTCTGAGTTGCTGGAGGCGGTGACTTTGAAATCGTTGTCAATAAAAGAGACATCCTTGATGGTTCCTTTTTTGGCAATGCTGTCGATAAAGCTTTGCACTTCAAAGGCATCAAGCATGTCTTGAACGTTGTTCACAAGCACACCCACCTGGACAATTCGATCGCCGTATTTGGCATGGGCGTATTTGTAGGAGTTATTTGGGTATTCCGCCTCGGTGCGAATCTCCTCCACGAGGCTCTCCGCACCGCTTTCGATAAAGATTTTGCTCGGGTGCTCCAAGGGGGCATGCCATCCGAGATATCTGCCGTTGGAGGCGAGAATTTCGCCCTCTTTGTTGTATATATAGATCTCATCGAGCAAAAAGTCCTCTGCCAGCTTTTCCAGGGCCCTGCCATCCTGCGCCTGTGAGCGGGCCACGGCCCTTGCGGCAATGAGCACTCTCTGATTCAAAGTCTTTCGGATATAGTCGGAATTGGCGGTGTAGTGTGACAAAATATCCGAATGAGTGCTTGCTCTGTCCAGAGAAGCCTGCTCCAAAAGTTCATATGTCCGTGAACGGAGGGAGTTCATTGTCGTCACGGAAAGTGTGCCAAAGGCCACCAACAGCACAATAAAAGTGATGAGGAAAAGGCGATATATCCGCCCTCTTTCCTTGTTTGTCATAAGAACAACCTCTTTTCAACCTGTGTTGATTGAAGGATAATATCCTCTTGACTTGAAAATAAGGATTTTAGACAATGCAGAGAACTTGAGCAAATAAGCAATGTAATTAGGGCATATGCCCGTAAAAACCGTAAAATTGTATATGCTTATTAATTTTATCCTAATTATATGCCTCGGTATAATTTATGTCAACCGCAGATTTTATATTTATCTTGCCATTTATAAAACTAAAAAACAGACAAAAAAGCACAATGTCATAAAAACAATCACATCCAAGGCACTTTTACCGCTTTATAAGCATAAAGCGGGAAAATAGTGTACTGTAGCACGCCGGCAAACCCTGTTCACAAACCGGTACACGGGCAATTTTGGTGAAAAACATATCAGTGAAAACAGTAAAAAAAGACGACACTTTGAATTTTGCATGAAATATTTTGCTTTGAGCTTGTATTTGCCAAAAGACCTTTGATATAATTAGCAAAAGACATATGTCTTTGCCTGCCCTTGTATGATGGCACGCAAAGAGTGAAACCCTCAAAGGAGAGCTTATGAAAAAACCGATTTATCGATTTTGTGCCTCTTTACTGGCACTGATTATGATCTTGGGTGCCTGTGGTGCACCCGTGGCAGACCCTGTCGAGACCACCGGGGGCGGCACACAGGGCTCCGGCACAACCGCAGGGACAAGCGCACCGAGCACAAGCACACCCGAGACCGAGCCCGCGCCGGATTTGCCGGAAATGGTTTTGCCCGACGCAAAAAGGGAGGAGATAAAGATGCCCTCATTTGACCTTGCAACCCCCGCAGCGGCGATCATGGCTGAGAAAAGAGACCCCGGAGACAGGGCTTATTGGATTGCGCAGGTGGATAAGCTACTAAACTACAATGCCGAAGACCCAGCTTATTCCCTTTCGGCGGATTCCACCAACTACGCCTGGGGCACGGCGTATTTTCAAGATGCCATGTACTATGCCTATCTCTCCACCAAGGACAACGCCTATTTGGATTTTTATGCCCTCATGTGCTACAACATGCTCTCCACCCTGGAGGACAAAGACGGGGACGGCTATCTCGGTTGGGGCAGCGCTCACTACCATCCGGACAACGAATACGAGGAGTTTGCCGTCCACACGGGGCTCTGCATCATGACGCTGGCGCGCTTTGCGCAGCTGGTGCGGGCAGACGAAAGCCTGTGGGAGCTAAAGGGCGATATTTCGCAGGACTATAAGACCCTTGCCGACCGCATTGCGGATGTGTGTGACAACCATCTGATCCCCTCATTTTATAAAGATTTTCGTGAGGACATAGGTGTGCTGATGAACCGCCCGGGCGGCGGCAACTATTCAGGGATAACAAAACTCTGCACCCTGCCCCACAACCAATATCTGGCATATGCCTCGGGGCTATATGCCGCAGCGGCCCTGTCCCCCGAACACGCAAAGAAGTATCTGAGCCTGGCAGATGCCATGACAGCCGCCTTCAAATCCTTTATCAAAACAAGGAAAGACGGTACGATGTTTTGGAACTATGACGACCCCCACTTTTTAACAGATCACGCCGCCGTGTTTGACGAAGACCACTCCCACGCTTGGCTGGACTACTACGCGGCGATGGACAGCTACAACCGCGGCGCGATCTTCAGCCTTGAAGACCTGCAGTATTTCGGTGAGAACGTGGTCAAATACATGTTCAACAAAAACTACGAAGACCCCAAGATCGCAGGCTCGGTAAAGGGCTATGGCGGAGGCACGGAGAGAACAGAGTTCCAAATCCCCCTGGGCCACTATTTTAACGAGGTCTGGGAAATCTGCGCGGCGCCCTCTTTTCGCGGCACAGACGGCGGCCGCATATTGCTCCTGCACCCGGATTCAGGTCAACCTGAGGAGTTTTCCCTGGCTTTCCCCAAAGAGGGAGCGGTAGTACCGGCCGATGTCACGGCATTTTCTTGGACACCTTCGGCAAGAGCTGCGGACTATTATCTGGAAATAGCCACGGATGAGGCCTTTAATAATCTTGTGGTCTCTCGGCCCTACATCTGTGTGACAGCGGTGCCCGTGGACTGCCTGTCGCCAAATACCACTTACTATTGGCGCATCACCGCTCGCAGTGCCTCGGGGCTTTTGCTCCAAAGCGAGGCACGCAGCTTTAAAACCGACGGCGGCACGCCAAAGGATGAACACATCCTCTCCTTTGATATGAAGGCGCCCCCCGTGGCGGCGGAATATCCCGGCAAAATCACAGTTTATGTCAACCATGCCCCCGTGGCGCAGGTGCCCTTCTTTGAAGACGAGGACTGGCACAGGGTCAAGCTGGACATAAGCGACATCGCGGCGGGGAAAACATCCCTGTCCGTCCGCATTGAGCTTGCGGTGGTGGACGAGACAAAGGATTACTCCAAGGTGTTTGTCGACAACATATCCCTCTCGGGAAGCAGCACGCCGACATGGGATTTTGAGGATCCTGAGCAGAGCTATATATTCAAAGCGGGGCCTTTCAGCACCTCCGCGGGCATCGAATTTTATTCGGAGCTCGGCATAAAGCCGGGCAACGCCCCGGACGGCTCGATGGGTGTCGGATTTATCATGGCAGACCATGCGCCTGGATATGTGGACCCGGGATATGTGCGCCCCAATCTCTCCCAGGCCTATATACAGGTGGGTTTCAACCTGGAGTAAGGAAAATACCCGGAAGCAATATCCATAAAAACCGAATGTAAATCACAAAGCATAAAGAGAGGAGAATGTGTCTTGCGTATTAAAGTCGGCATCATCGGTATGGGCTATATCGGCGTCTCCCACATCGAGGCCATCAGGCGCATCGGCTTTTTAGACCTTGTCGCCGTGGCAGATACCAACACCGCCCTTGCGGAGAAAAAGGCGGCGGAATACCACATCCCCCGAGTATATAGCTCCCTTGGCGAAATGATAGAGGACCCGGAGATTGACTGCATCCACAACTGCACGCCCAACAACCTCCACTTTGAGATAAACAAACAGATCATAGAGGCGGGCAAGCACATCTTTTCCGAAAAACCCCTGGCAAGGGACGCAAAGGAATCGGCAAAGCTTGTCGAAATCCTCAAGAGGCATCCAAATGTTCAAGGGGCGGTCAACTTCAACTACCGCGCAAACCCCCTGGTTCAGGAGATGCGGCAGCGGATCGAAAAGGGGGATATAGGCAAGGTAAACCTGGTCCACGGCAGCTATCTGCAGGACTGGCTCCTTTATGACACGGACTACAACTGGAGGCTTGAGCCGGAGATTGCGGGCATTTCGCGCTGCATTGCCGATATAGGCTCCCATTGGATGGACCTGTGCCAACACCTCACAGGCTCGGAGATCACGGAGGTGTGTTCGGATCTGGTGACAGTCATACCCGTGCGCAAAAAAACCGCAGGACAGATTGAGA
>CAYTOF010000050.1:0-15094 GCA_964439435.1 uncultured Oscillospiraceae bacterium | reverse complement strand
CCCCCATTCAGGTTTTTCTACACGAACTGGCGCACTTGGCTTGACAATGCATCAATTATAAGAGTAAAGCGATGAAAAATCTTAATCTTAAAAAATCAATATTTGAGTTGTGCACACAAGATCCGGAATTGCTTGATATACTATATGAAATAGGTTTCACCGAAATTGTAAAACCCGGCATGTTGAACACAGTCGGGCGTTTTATGACTTTACCAAAAGGTGCATCATTGCGAAAAATTTCGATGGATGATGTAAGAAAATCACTTGCGCAAAAGGGATATTTGATTGGCGATGATGATTATGAGGAGGTAAAATAATGAATAAGAGTATGGGTAACAGTGAACACAGAAAGCAAGCTCTGAAAGATATGCTTAAAAAGCTTCACGAAGGCCAGAGTGTAGATGATGTAAAAGAGCAATTTGAAACGACTTTTGGTGATGTGGCAGCAACAGAAATTGCAGCGGTGGAGCAAATGCTCATTGCTGAGGGAGTACCTGTCGAAGAGATACAAAAATTGTGCGATGTTCATGCTGCTGTTTTTAAAGGCTCTGTTGAAGAAATACACAGAGAGACAGATCCGAGAAAAATTCCCGGACACCCTGCCAATGTTTTGATTAAAGAAAACCGAGCATTGGAAAGGCTGATAGAAGAGGAAATCAGACCTGCACTTGCCCTGATTATGTCCGGTCAAGAAAAAAGTGGAGAAAAGCTACACAGTAGTCTTGAAAAGCTCCAAGCAGTTGAATTACACTACCTAAAAAAAGAAAACCTGATTTTTCCTTATATGGAAAAACATGACATCACCGCCCCTCCGAAAGTCATGTGGGGTGTGGATGATGAAATTCGCATGGAATTGAAAGACGCTATTTCAACTGCAAAAAACTTTGGCAGTGATGAATCAATCGGCGTAGAAAAACTGGATGCACTTGTTTCGGGTACGCTGCTTAAGCTGACTGAAATGATTTTCAAAGAAGAAGAAATCATGCTGCCCATGATAGCAGATGTCTTTTCGGACGAAGAATGGGGCATTATCGCCTCTGAGAGCGCAGGGCTTGGATACTCTCTGATTTCCGCTCCGCCTTTGTATGCGCCTAAAGCTGACGAAGAGAAGAAGGTTGGCCAAAAACTCGAGGGCGGCATCACTTTGCCGACAGGAGCTTTTGACGTTAAAGAATTGGAAATGCTTTTGAACACATTGCCAATCGACATCACTTACGTGGGTGCAGATAATAGAGTCAAATATTTTTCTCAAAGCTCGGAAAGGATATTTGCCAGAACTAAGGCAATAATTGGAAGGGAAGTGTCCAACTGCCATCCTCCTGCGAGTGTGGACATTGTGGAGAAGATTATAGAAGATTTCCGATCGGGTGTAAAAGACGAAGAAAGCTTTTGGATTCCCCTTGGCGATAAATTTGTATATATCAGATACTTCGCTGTGAGGGATGAGAATTTAAAATATCTTGGAGTTCTTGAAGTTACTCAGGATATTGCTCCCATAATGGGGATAAAAGGTGAAAAACGACTTATGAGCGAGGATTAGTTTGTAGTCAAACGATTGAACAGAGTTGTAACAAGGAGAAAACAAGAAATGATAACGCATATGGTATTTTGGAAACTAAAGGAAAATGCACAGGGAAAAACAAGAGCCCAGAATGTTGAGATAATAAAGCACATGTTGCGGGGTTTGCTGGGTGAGATCCCGGGTTTGATTTCGCTTGAAGTTGGAGAAAATCTCAATAATGGTGAGTATGATGCTGGCCTTGTAACGGTTTTCGAAAATGAAGAAGCGCTGAAAAACTATATAACTCACCCTGAGCATAAAAAGGTAAGCGAGTTTGTAAAATCTGTTCGATATGACAGAGTTTGTGTTGATATTAAAAACCAAAGCAAATTAAATTTCTGAAAAACCGATATTATTATATTATAAGAGGTCAAAATTCATCCAGTATATATCTTTGCCTGAAGTGAGACTTGAAAAACACAAAACCATGTGTTATAATCTTTCTCAAGCGTTGATGGAGCGCAGTATTGCGGTGTATTTATGCGTGTTTAAGGGGATAAGAGAGAATACGTTTGAAGCTGAGAGCGATTCACCCTGTTGACGCATATGTGCTTTCCCTCCGGAGTTTCGTGCCTTAAAATGCCGTGTGTATCTATCTTCCACGCGTGTGAGTAGGGTGGCGGCGCCTCGACCCCGTTAAAGGTCGTGGGGATGATTGTCCTCATTAACAATGCGCCTTAGAGCGCGGGGTGGTTATGCGGGTTTCTTCCCGTCCCCGATCATGTGGGACGGGATTTTATTTTATATTTTTGAGGGAGGACAACATGCTTTCCAAATTAGAGGATATTTTAAAAAGAGCGGTAGATGAAATCGATCTGTTGCAATTGGCCCGAGATGCCGAAGGTCTGCGAATAAAATACCTTGGTAAAAAAGGCGAGCTTACAACAATACTTCGTGGTATGGGAGCTCTTCTGGCGGAAGAGAGGCCGGCTATAGGTGCAAAAGCCAATGAAGTCAGAGCTATCCTTGAAGCATATTTAAAAAACAAGCTTTCGGAAATAGAAGACAGAGAAAAACAAGAAAAGCTGCTCTCTGAAAAAATCGATGTGAGTGTGCCCGGTCCTGTGCGCAGGATAGGAAAAAGACATCCTGTGGCATTGGTACGAAAAGAAATTGAAGCAATTTTTATAAGCATGGGCTTTGCTGTTGCCGACGGACCGGAAGTGGAATATGCTTATTATAACTTTGATGCGCTAAACACACCACTACACCACCCGGCGCGTGATATGCAGGATACATTCTATTTTTCCGAGAAGATGCTTCTGCGCACACAAACATCATCGACTCAGGCAAGATATATGGAGAAACATTCACCACCTTTGCGCATGATATGTCCCGGAGCCGCCTATAGATACGATGATGTGGATGCCACACACTCGCCATTTTTCCATCAGATAGAGGGCCTCATTGTAGATGAAGGCGTGGGGCTTGCCCATCTTAAAGGAGTGTTGACTGAGTTTGCGCGCTTGTTTTTCGGCTCTGACACAAGAGTTCGTTTTAGACCTCATCATTTTCCGTTTACGGAACCATCAGCAGAAATGGATGTATCTTGTTTTGTTTGCAAAGGCAGTGGTTGCAGGCTTTGCAAAGGCGAAGGCTTTATTGAAATATTGGGAGCAGGCGTTGTGCATCCCAATGTGCTTACAAATTGCGGTATTGACCCGGAAGTATATTCGGGATACGCCTTTGGTATGGGTCAAGAAAGGCTTGCGATGTTAAGATATGAAATAGATGATATGCGCCTGTTATTTGAAAATGATGCTCGCTTTTTGCGCCAATTTTAATATCAGCAGAGAAAGGATAAAGAAATGAAACTACCACTCAAATGGTTGAATGAATATGTGGATCTGTCTGACGTGGACATCCATAATCTGACTCACTCTCTCACTATGTCCGGATCAAAAGTTGAATCATACAAATATATTGGAGAAGGTATTGAAGGGGTCATCACGGGGAAAATACAGGACATTGTAAAGCATGAAAATGCAGACAAACTCAGTGTGTGCACAGTGGATATTGGAAAGCCCGCACCCATCGCTGTGGTCACCGGAGCTACCAATATCCAAATTGGATCAATTGTTCCTGTTGCGATAGACGGTTCTGTATTGCCAAACGGAATGCTTATAAAAACCGGGGAAATCCGCGGTGTTATAAGCGAGGGGATGCTTTGTTCTATAGCCGAGCTTGGACTGACAACACATGACTGTCCTTATGCTGATCCCGAAGGAATCTTGATTTTGGATGGTGTGGAACTCGGCCAAGACATAAGAACAGTTTTGGGCTTAGATGATATAACCATAGAGTTTGAGATAACACCCAATAGACCTGACTGCATTTCTGTGTTGGGGCTTGCACGGGAAGCTGCGGCAACTTATAATCGAACGCTTAGATATGAAAAACCTTTAAATCCTCTCGGATGTGGTGATGTGAGGGATTATATTAGAGTTAATGTTTTAGACGACATGTTGTGCCCGAGGTACATGGCAAGGATTGTTAAGGATGTTAAAATAGCTCCGTCTCCTGATTGGATGCGTATGCGTTTGCGTGCGGCCGGAGTTAGGCCTATCAACAATATAGTCGATATAACAAACTATGTCATGCTGGAATTTGGTCAGCCAATGCATGCCTTTGATCACAATTGTCTTTTGGGCGGAGAGATTATAGTAAGGCGAGCTAAAGACGGAGAAGTTATTACCACTATTGATGGCAAAGAAAGACATCTTTCCGATTCAATGCTTGTTATTGCTGATAAAATAAAACCTGTGGCTGTTGCCGGTGTGATGGGCGGTCTTGATAGTGAAATTACAGACAAGACACATACTGTTGTCTTTGAGTCAGCAAACTTTAACGGCCCCAATGTCCGCCTCACTTCGAGAGCACTGGGTATGAGATCGGACTCTTCGGGATTGTTTGAAAAAGGCTTGCCGCCTGAAAATACAAATGATGCAATAAATCGAGCATGTGAATTGGTGGAGCGACTTGGTGCGGGCACAATTGTGAAGGGAGTTATCGATGTATTTCCATCCCCACGCATAAAACGGTACATAAAACCGGATTATGAACGTATAAATGTGCTTTTGGGCATGGAACTGGCTCCTGAAACCGTGGACATGTATCTTGAACGCTTGGATTTTGAAAAAACCCCCACCGGTGAATTCGCCATACCTTATTGGCGTGATGACATAAGCAACACGGCTGATCTAGCGGAAGAGGCAGCACGCCTGCATGGATACGACAACATACCAACACGTGCATTTCCGGGAGCCGTATTACCGGCGCTCTTGTCTGACAGACAAAAATTTGAAAATGACATTGCCGACATGTGCACCGGACAGGGATTTGATGAGATATTAACCTACACACTTATCAGCCCGAAGCTCTATGATAAAATTTTTTTGTCTGAAAATGCCAAGGAACGCAAATCTCTATATGTACTAAATCCATTGGGGGGAGACCCGGCTGTTATGCGTACCACAGCATTACCACTGCTTGTTTCCGTTTTGGCAACGAATCAAAAAGTAAAAGTGGAGAATGCGGGGATGTTTGAGATTGCAAAGGTTTTTCACCCGGCTCTAAATGAGGATGGATCTGCGGATCACACTATATTACCAACGGAAGAAAAGAGACTTATGTTGGGATTATATGGGCCAAGAGAGGACTTCTATACACTGAAAGCCACTGTTAATGCAATTATATTTGCAACAAGTGGCCAACTGCCCGAATATGAAGCAACTGACAGTGTGAAAGCATACCATCCCGGAAAAACAGCTTATGTGAAACTGCAGGAGAGAACTCTTGGAGTTTTAGGTGAAATATCTGAAGATGCGATGAGAAACTTTGGCCTTCTTGCTCCTGCATATGCTGCAGACCTATCTGTTGATGAGCTTTTCGCTACCAGAAAGAAGCAGATTATTTATAAGCCGCTGCCCAAGTATCCGTCTCTACTCCGTGATATTGCTGTTATCTGCCGTGAGGAAATCACAGTATCGGAAATCAGGCACACGATTTTAACTGCAGGAGGACCTCTTTGCAGAGAAGCTCGACTTTTTGATATATACAGAGGCGCACCTATTGAAGTTGGGCACAAAAACATCGCATATGAGATATTATTTAGAGATGACGCCGGCACAATAACAGATGAAAAAGCCGACCAGCTCTTTGCCAATATCGTCAAGGCACTGGAAAAAGAACATGGGGCAATATTGAGGTTGGATGCATGAAACGATTATTTTTAGTTGGGGATTCCATTAGGCGCGGATATGACAGTCTTGTAGCACAAAAACTGGCCGGCAAAGCAGAAGTGCTTTACGACGATGAAAACTCTCGGTTTGCTCTCTATACTCTGAGATTCATTGCGGACTGGGCAAATATAGCCGAGGGCAAAAAAGTGGATGTTGTACATTGGAACAACGGATTGTGGGATGCTTTGCACATATTGAAAGATCCGCTTCCACTCACCTTACCGGAGCATTATAGGGTCACAATTGCTCGCATTTATGATCGTATCAAAATGTGTTTTCCCGAAGCGGAAATTGTGTTTGCCCTCACTACTCCGGCAAGAGAAGAGCTTTGTTCCGTGGACTTTTACAGACTCAACTCGGAAATAGAGGAGTTCAATAACATTGCGAAAGAAGTCATAGCCCAAAAGGGAGGACATATAAACGACTTGTATTCGCTTATAATCTCACAGCCCAAGACCGTGTACCGGGACGGAGTGCATTACACTGACGAAGGATATGATATCTTAGCCAACGCTGTTGTCAGAGCGGTCACACCTCTGCTTGGCATATAACAATTAAAAGCGGTCACATGAGAATTTCGTGTGACCGCTTTTAATTGTGGTGGGGAAGATATTAGGTGCTCATCCAAAGTTCCAAAACACCCTTGTCTTTTAATTCGGAGATTTCAAATTGAAATCCATTTAAGACTTTGCCGTTTAAAATAGCTCTTTTTACATAGATACAATCTCCCAATGGATTCTGCCCATTGCCGTGAACTTCGATTTTAAAAACACCTCCTGTTGCAAGCTGCAGCTCCGCATTTTCAATCACAGGAGAGCCAATTAACATATGTGGACTTCCTGCAACGGGAAAAATACCGAGAGCATTCCAAATGTAACAAGACGAAAGTCCGCCGGAGTCATTGTTTCCGGGTAAGCCACCGGGGCCAAGTGAAAACATATATTTCATACCGGCGCGCACGACTTCGCATGTTCGGTCGTGGCGATCTGCATAAATATAAGAATAAGGTGTCTCCATGTCAGGTTCATTGTTAAAGCCTTCGAATCGTCCCAGTTCCATTAGTTGGGGAATGTGCTCAATATAACCCGGAGACTGCGGATGTAAAACAGGTTCTGCCCCATATCCGAAAAAACTGTCAAGAGCTGCAACAAAAGCCTCTTTCCCTCCGGCCAACCCAATTCTCCTCTCCATATCATGACATGGTCGAAATGAGTAGTTATAAAGACTGCCTTCGTAATATTTAGAGTCTGATCTTAAAAGCCCGGTTTTTTTATCAAAAACACTCTCCCAGAATGAGGCATGGTGTGAAAAATCAACAAACAGCTCATTTTCGCCGACTTCATGCGCGAGGTTTGCGGCATATGCACAACAGAGTGCTATATCCAACGTCCAGGTGTGACTCTGGCAAGCTCTGTTCTGTATAAAATCCCTCTTATCTTCGGCATATAGATCTCTGTGAATAGCTTGCAGTATTTGGCGTGCATCAAGGGGAACACCGTGATAATAAGCTGATAAGAGCGCAAAACCACCCAGCATGCGTGCTTGTTGTCTTTCGTGAGCATAGTTTGAGGAAAGGCCAATGCTGTTGGGCATGAAACCGAGAGCATCCGTAATATTTAACAGCGTTCCGCATATTTTGTTTGAGATATCAGGAAAAAGAGTGAACAGTAGGGGAAGTTGGGTTTTATACATATCCCAAAGGGTCATAAGGTCTGTTGTGAATTCATGCTTGTCATATATAAAGCTCTCCTCGGAGAAATCACAGGGTTTCACTAGGGAGTGATATAGGTTTGAGTAAAAGATTTTCTTTGTTCTTTCATCCGCCTCTATTTTAATGCGGGATAAAGCCGAACTCCAAGCTTCATAGGCGTCGCTTTTTATTTTATCAAATCCGGACGCCTCGAGGGTACTGCAAGTGGAATGAAGGGATTTGATAGCATGATCCATGCTTTTAGGTGACAGGGAGAAAACAAGCTTGACTTCTTCTGATTTTGTTTTGAAGAACACTCCGAAATTATCGTGTTTATTGTCTTCGATTTTTAATGTTTCACTATACGTAATTTCTGAATTGACAAATAGAAAGGAAGAAGCAGGAGCAAGACAACGAAGGGCAAAATAAAGTTTTACGCCTTGAAAGATTGCTTCCGCACATGCAGTATTTCCGGAAAGAGAGATGAGAGCACTATTTGTTTTGAATCTCCCGTGGGCTTCGGTGAGACCATCATTGGACAGGTCGACTTTTATGCCTCCGCTTTCTTCGTGAGGAAAGCGATAGCGGTGAACGGCACACCCGCCTTGAACTGTGAGTTCGCATTCAACATCGTTAAAACGCGCTCGATAATAACCGGGCTCTGCGCTTTCATCATATGATGTACATGGTGAATGTGTGGGTATATGCATGGTCTCAGAAACATTTTGGGTATTTATAATAGGCGTAGTTAGGGCATAATTGTAGTAATAACCAACTGCACCTGTACCGCTGTGGCAAAGATGCGAGAAGCCAAGTAAAGCTGCTCCGGTGGCAAAGCGTTTGGGTCTACCGGTGTAATTTGCATATCGGTCCCCATATCCGGTTGGATATCCTCCGGTATAAGGGCCGACACTCATTTTACCAAAGGGCACTGCCGCTGATGGGCTGGTGTTGCCGCAAAGTGCTTTGATGAAAACCCACGAAGCGGCTATACCTTCCGGCTGAGGTAGGTCCATTTCGTCACTGCCATAAAACACGTCCACATATGAGCAAAAATCCAATAGCATCACTTCACTTTCTTCTTTGAAGTTGAAAAATAGGTTGTTAGAGCCCGTGTTCCGAGGCCTTTGCTTTTAAAAAAGAAAGCATTGGGGCAAGCTCTGTCTCTGAATTTGTGAGATGTCCTTCATAACTAAGACGCCCTGTATATCCTGCACGATAAAGACCGGAAAAAAATGTATCATAATCCTGACCGTCGTCAAACTTAGGATAGTATAGAGCGGCGGGGTTTGATATGTGCGCATGTATCAAGGCTTTGCCGCATTTTTCAAGTTCTCGCAAACCTTCGTTGGACTTGTCAAGGTGGAATAGGTCAGATAACAACTTGAAATTGGATCTGTCAACATCGTATACAAGGGCAAGACCTTCAAGTTGCGTATTCACTATATTGCAACTTTTCTTGTAAAGGGGCTCCAATGCAACCGAAAGCCCGTATTTTGCGGAATGCTCTGCGATTAATCTGCCAATTTGAATGAGCTGATGCCAAGCCTTCGCGCGATCAAAACCCTCAGGCACTTTTCGAGCTCCACCGCTGCCAAAAACTACTACTTGTGCGCCCAGTTCGGTCAGCAAAGGAAATAGTTTTTGTAGATAGCCGCTTATCGCATCTATATCAACTGTCATGCCTGTGAGTTTTATGTCAGAGGGAAACAAGCAGCAAAATGCTTCAGCCTTCAAACCGGATTCGTTGAGGAGGCGTTTGAGCTCCCGGAAATTAGCATGTCCATTGGGGTTTGAGTAAACAAAACGGTAGAGCGTCGACGCATTGCCCTCAATATAATCAAAACCTGCATTTGCGACATCTGCGGCGCTGTGCAAATCGTAAACAACTCCAAATTTCACTTGTGTCACTCCTTTGATTCTATTTGTCTAGTTTGCTGATTTGGGTAGTACAATAGTGCCGCAGGACAGGGGAGTCTTTGGCGATATATTAAACAGCAGAAGCATCTGCAAATGAAAGCGCGGATTTTGCTGCTGTTTAGGTGTTATGAAAAGAGTTAGGAACCTTTATAATCTGCAAAGCATTTACTACACAAAACCGGTTTGTCGGTTTGGGTTTGAAAGGAGACTTTTGTTCTTGCACCGCATATGCTGCAGGGGATTTCATAAAAATCTCTATTGCCACGGATGGCATTTTTTCGGGAATCACGACAACTCTTGCATCTTTGAGGTTCGTTTTGAAATCCACGCAAAATATATTGTTCTCGCTCAAGGGCCGTGAATTGGAACTCAGTCCCGCAGTCTTTGCATTTCAAGGCTTTGTCTTGACACATGTGGACATAAACTCTCCTTGGAATAATTAGCTTAGTGCAATATTAAAACTTTACGGAAGTGGTAAAAAACGATTGCTCAATTTTGGAGATCAGATTTTTTGGAATATCAATCCGGGATATCGATCAATAGTCCATGTTAAGCCTATGTGTCTTTTGTATTGCTCTGCAATATTTCTGCCGCCTTGCGTTTAATTCGAGTCATTGCATTGTCAATTGATTTCTGGGGCTTGTCAAGAGCCAGTGCTGTTTCTCGTTGTAAAAAGCCATTCATCCAAGCAGAGAGAACTTTTTTTTCGAAAGTTGACAGGGAGGTGTATAGCTTTGCCAATAATCGTTGATATGTGTCCTTTGTGACAAGGCTTTCAATGGGGTCTGACTGATAAAAATCAGGTAAGATTTGATATGTATCTTCACCTTTGTTGTTTGACAGTGATAAATAGTCATTTAACGGGAGGTTTTTAAAGTTGAGAGCTTTACGAAGAGCTGAATGCAGCTCGTTTCTAATGCACACAGCAGCGAAGTCAGAAAATTTGACATTTTTTGTGGGATTATAATTTCGTATGGCTTTTAAAAGACCCAAAAAGCCCTCTTGTACGAAGTCTGCGCGCTCCCAGCCGTCACGATAGCAACTCCGAGTGAATGCATAAACCATTGGCGTGAATCTCATGACAAGAATTTCTTCCGCATGCATATCACCGCTTTTTGAAAGTGAAAGCAGAGTCTCATCTTGTAGAGAGGAGTGCTCTTCATGTCGAAAAGTCTCAGGGTAAACTATGGAAATCACCTCATCTGTCACAAAACAATTAGAACATAACGACTTTCGTTTGTCAAGCAAATCTTTGTCAGAGCGGCTCTGCAATGAATGAAAGACAATTATCTTATATAATGATCACAGTGCATCTACCAGATTCATTATTTTGGCTATTTTAGCCAAGCAAAAAAATATGTGGGATGTAAAAAAAAGCATCATAAAGCCTTGACAAACAAGAGGCTTTGTGATACTATTATAAATCGAAATATAAAAAATTAAGGAAGCGCATATTTGACATATTTTATGATAACACAGTCCAATAAAAAAAACAATATGCGCGGCTTAATACATGACAGCCTGGCCGGGCGTATCTAATACATAAGGTACGTGCGGCTTTGAATACTTATAGTGACGTGCAGCTAAGCATTAACAACAAGGAGTGTTTATATGGTAAATGTAAAGGATGTCCTTTACGGTAAAACGCTTAGAAAAAGCTACAGTAAAATCGAAGAATTTACTGAGATGCCGAATCTAATCCAAGTCCAAAAAGACTCATTCAACTGGTTTTGCAATGAGGGGCTTCGCGAGATCTTCGACGACATGATTCCGGTGACAGATTATTCAGGGAAACTTGAACTAAAATTTGTCGACTACAATCTCGAATACAAGCCCAAATATCCTGTAGACCAATGCAAAACGCGAGATGCAACTTACGCTATACCTATGAAAGTGCGCGTCAGATTGCTTAACAAGGAGACAGGTGAAATAAAAGAGCAGGAACTCTATATGGGTGACCTGCCAATGATGACTGACAATGGCACTTTTATTATAAATGGAGCTGAACGTGTCATCATCTCACAAGTTGTGAGATCATCGGGAATGTATTATAACATAACGACTGACAAAGTAGACAATGAACTTTACAGCGGGACGATAATACCAAACCGCGGCACATGGCTTGAATATGAAACTGATGCAACTGATGCGGTTTTTGTGAGAATAGACAAAAACAGAAAACTGCATATAACTACACTAATCCGTGCAATCGGTGTGGATAAAGACAGCGATATTCTTGAAATGTTTGGCGATGACTTGCGCATAAAAGCTACCATGGAAAAAGATCCTGTCAAAACACAAGATGATGCATTGTTGGAAATTTACAGACGCTTGCGTCCCGGTGAGCCGCCTACAGTTGAAACTTCTCGTTCATTCATAAATTCCATTTTCTTTGACAGACGGTATGATCTGTCAAAAGTGGGTAGATTTAAATACAATCAAAAAATGAGCCTTGCCCCAAGGATTGTGGGGAAAACATTGGCAGAACCTGCTGTTGACCCTCAAACCGGAGAGATACTGGCTGACTCAGGCGAAGTATTGACAAATGAGATGGCGGAAATTATATCAAGACGCGGTGTAGGTCGAGTGATTCTCGATGTCGATGGAACTAATGTGGTTGTCTTTGACAACGGAATGGTCAACCTGTCTGACTTTGTCCCGGAATATGTTTCTGCCAAAGAATGTGGCATTTGGGAAAAAGTCAGATTTGACAAGCTGGATGAGCTTCTCAAAAACTTTGAAGGCGAAGAGCTTATAAATGAGATAAAAGCACAAAAAGACATATTGATTCCGCGCCACATAGTGCATGGTGATATTTTAGCTTCTATCAACTATTTGGTAGGTTTGCCATATGGGATAGGCAAAGCAGATGATATTGATCATCTTGGGAACAGGCGCCTACGCTGTGTTGGAGAACTGCTTCAAAATCACTTTAGAATAGGTTTTGCACGGATGGAACGGGTGATAAGGGAACGTATGACGGTTCAGGATATGGATATTGTGACACCTCAATCGTTGATAAACATCAGACCTGTTACAGCAGCCATAAGAGAATTCTTTGGCTCAAACCCGCTTTCGCAATTTATGGACCAAACAAATCCATTGGCGGAGCTTACACATAAACGCAGGCTTTCTGCGCTGGGACCAGGCGGTCTCTCCAGAGACCGGGCCAACTTTGAAGTCCGAGATGTGCATTACAGTCATTATGGTAGAATGTGCCCGATTGAGACCCCTGAGGGACCCAACATCGGACTCATATCGTCCCTTGCAGGCTACGCAAGGATAAATGAATACGGCTTTATTGAAGCGCCGTATCAAGAAATAGACCCCGAGACTAAGACAATTAACAAAGGAAAGACAGTATATCTGACAGCTGACCAAGAAGACGGACAAGTTATAGCACAAAAAAATGAGTTGTTAGATAAAGATGGACGCCTTACAACCAATAGAGTCACGGCAAGACATCATGAAGAAATCGTTGCAGTTGATCGGGATAGAGTTACACTGGTAGATGTTTCCCCGCGAGAAATGGTTTCCGTTGCCACCAGCATGATACCGTTTCTTGAGAATAATGACGCAAACCGTGCATTGATGGGTTCCAACATGCAACGACAGGCAGTGCCGCTGCTATGTCCGGAACAACCCTTTGTTGGGACCGGTATGGAATACAAAGCCGCACTTGACTCAGGCGTCTGCGTATTGGCTACAGGAGACGGTACGGTTGAACGCGTTACCGCAGATGAAATAGTTGTAAATTATGATGACGGAGATCGCAAGACATATTATCCGACGAAGTTTGTGCGTTCCAACCAGGGCACATGTCTGAATCAAAGACCTATTGTGAATGTTGGTGATAGGGTTGCTTATAATGACATTCTTGCTGACGGGCCATCGACATGCAATGGTGAAATTTCCCTTGGCAGAAACGTGCTTATAGGATTTATGGCTTGGGAAGGCTACAATTACGAAGACGCAATATTGATAAATGAGAGACTTGTAATCGACGATGTATTCACTTCGATCCACATAGAAGAATACGAAGTCGATGCAAGGGATACGAAACTGGGGCCTGAGGAGATCACCAGAGGTGTGCCGAACGTCGGAGAGGATGTGCTGCGCGACTTGGACAGTGAAGGCATTGTCCGCATAGGAGCTGAAGTACACTCGGGAGATATTCTGGTTGGCAAGGTCACGCCGAAAGGAGAGACCGAACTGACTGCCGAAGAGAGACTTTTGAGAGCGATATTTGGCGAAAAAGCACGAGAGGTCCGCGATACATCATTACGTGTTCCTCACGGAGAAAGCGGCATTGTTGTTGACGTCAAGAAGTTCACGCGAGAAAAAGGAGACGAGTTGAGCCCCGGTGTAAATGTCGTTGTTCGCGTCTACATCGCACAGAAGAGAAAAATATCTGTCGGTGATAAAATGGCGGGGCGTCATGGTAATAAAGGTGTCATATCACGCATATTGCCCGAAGAGGATATGCCCTTCATGCCCGACGGAACACCACTTGACATAGTGTTAAATCCATTGGGTGTCCCGAGCCGCATGAATATCGGACAAGTTCTCGAAGTTCACCTCGGTTACGCAGCTGCAGCCCTGGGATGGAAGGTTGCTACACCGGTATTTGACGGAGCCAATGAGTATGAGATTCAGAGTACACTTGAACTTGCCGGCCTTGATGTCGAAGGCAAAAGTGTGCTCTATGACGGAAGAACCGGTTTACCCTTTGACAACAAAGTCACTGTGGGATACATATATTTCATGAAATTGTTGCATCTTGTGGATGATAAAATACATGCCAGATCTACAGGCCCGTATTCACTGGTTACACAACAGCCATTGGGTGGTAAGGCACAATTTGGTGGACAACGTTTTGGAGAAATGGAAGTTTGGGCTCTTGAAGCATATGGAGCAGCCTATACCCTACAAGAAATATTGACCGTCAAAAGTGATGATATAGTCGGACGAGTGAAGACGTATGAAGCGATTGTCAAAGGACAGAATATCCCCACACCGGGTACTCCTGAATCTTTTAAAGTGCTTGTCAAAGAGCTGCAATCTCTTGGTTTGGATGTCAGAGTGCTGGATAAAGAAGGACAAGAGATAGAGCTAAAGCTTGAAGACGATGATCCGAGACCCGATTTTGGCGACGATTATGTCGATTCTGACGCAGAACTTTCTGACGGAGGATATAGCTTGGAAGATGAAGAGGGAAACCCCATTGAAATTGATACCGAAAACGAGGGCGATGATAGCTCTGAGTATCAAGAATCATATGACGAAGACAGTGCACCTTGACACTCGGTAACACAACAATAAATATTGGAGGCGCCCATGAGTAAACTTGAATTCGATGCGATAAAAATCGGGCTTGCTTCGCCTGATATGATCAAACAATGGTCATGTGGTGAGGTAAAAAAACCTGAAACAATAAATTACCGTACACTGAAACCCGAACAGGATGGGCTGTTTTGTGAGAAAATATTCGGCCCAACCAAGGACTGGGAGTGTCATTGCGGAAAATATAAAAAAGTAAGATTTAAAGGTAAAATTTGTGAACGTTGCGGAGTTGAAATAACAAAAAAATCAGTGAGGCGCGAGCGCATGGGACATATTGAGCTTGCAGCACCGGTATCACACATTTGGTACTTTCGTGGGATACCTTCGCGCATGGGGTTG
>CAYTOF010000049.1:0-15157 GCA_964439435.1 uncultured Oscillospiraceae bacterium | reverse complement strand
AGTGGAGGGATATGTGGAGTCCGCCGCATCGGGCCTGTATGCCGGAAAAGCCGCTGCTTTTCGGATGCTGGACGGCAAAGACCCGCTCCCGCTGCCCGATACAACGGCAACAGGGGCGCTGGCGCGCTATATAAGCACACCCGGAGGGCTCTTTCAACCCATGAACATCAATTTCGGCATAATAAACTCCGAGGGCATAACAGAGAAAAACAAAAGGCGCAAAAGAGATGCGGTTGTCGCAAGAGCGCTGAGAACGGTTTCGGAAAGCCGTTTTGCGGAGAAATAAATTAATACTGCAATTTTATTTGAAAAAGTGTATAATACCTATATGAGCAGCATATTTAAAATTGAAAGTCGGTGATGGATTTTGAGAGTGATAGTTGACACAATGGGCGGCGACAACAGCTGTGAGGAACTGACTAAGGGTGCGTGTATCGCCGCGCGGGAGTTCAACACGGATATAGTGGCTGTGGGAGACATCTCCAAGATGCAGCCCGTTGTCGATGAGATGGAACTTGCTGACAGAGTCCGGCTTGTCGACGCCGCGGTGTATGTCACCATGGAAGATGATCACTATGCCGTCAGGGCGGACAAAGCCGACAGCTCGATGGTCAGGGCAATGAAGCTGCTTGCGGCGGGCGAGGGCGATGCCGTTGTCACCGCAGGGAACACAGGTGCCGCAATCACATCGGCTACCCTCTATGTCAAGCGCATTCGCGGCATACGCAGAGCGGCGCTTTCCCCCATCATGCCGATGGGAAAAGACGGTGTGATCTTGATAGACTGCGGGGCAAATGTGGAGTGCACATCGGAATACCTGTTGCAGTTTGCATATATGGGGGCTCTTTACGCAAAACATGTGTTTAAAAACCCTTCCCCGTCGGTGGGACTCCTCAATGTCGGGGCGGAGTCAACCAAAGGAGACCCCTTGAGGCTTGAGACATATGCGCTGCTCTCAGAGGCCAAAGCAGAGGGCAGGCTCAATTTCTTTGGCAATGTCGAGGGCAGAGATGTCCCCTTGGGCGTTGTGGATGTTGTGGTCGCAGATGGGTTTTCGGGAAATGTCCTGCTCAAATCCATGGAGGGCATGGGCATCTTCTTTATGCAGAAACTAAAAGAAGCATTGACCGCCACGACAATGTCCAAAATCGGCGCAATGCTTGTCAAAAAACATTTATCTTCCATGAAAAAAGCGCTGGACTACAAAGAGGTCGGCGGTTCGCCCTTGATTGGCATCTCGGCTCCTGTTATAAAGGCACACGGTTCTTCCGATGCCTACTCGATGAGAAGTGCAATACGCCAAGCCATGCTCTACAAAGAAGCCGGCGTAGTGGAGAAAATCAACGACAATATCGAACATATGAAAACAAATGCTTAAATTCTTGAATTAAAGCTTGACAAAGTCGGCAAATTTCATTATTATCTTTGCAAGTAAAAAAAAGGAGTGTTTACAATGGTTTTTGAAAAAGTTCAAGCAATAATCTGCGACAAATTTGGCGTGGACGAAGAAGAGGTTACAATGGAAACCTCTTTTAAAGAGGATCTCAATGCTGACTCCCTGGACATGGTGGAGATAATCATGGCTCTTGAGGAGGAATTTGATATTGGAGAGATTAACGAAGATGCGGTCGCAGGCATAGAGACTGTGGGCGATGCCGTCAATTTCATCTCCAATGTGATGTAAGCCATGCCGGAAGAGCTCTCCTCCTCGTTGAAATACATATTTAAAAACATCTCATTGCTGAGAGCGGCTTTGACCCACAGCTCATATGCAAATGAGGTTCGCAACGGCAAGCTCGAGTTCAATGAAAGGCTCGAATTTCTTGGGGACTCGGTTTTAAACATGCTCGTGGCGGAATATCTCTATGCAAACTACGAGGAGCTGGCCGAAGGCGAGCTGACCAGGGTGCGCGCCGCCATCGTGTGTGCGGGAACGCTGCATGAGATTGCCAAAAAGATCGATCTTGGGAAATATCTCTACCTGGGCAAAGGAGAGGAACGCACCGGAGGCAGGATGCGTGCATCCATACTTGCGGATGCCCTGGAGGCGTTGACCGCCGCCATCTATCTGGACGGCGGGCTTGGAGCCACCCGCGAGTTTTTGCACCCTCATATAGAGGAGCATGCACAGCGCGCGGCGGGGCGTCAAATAATCGACGACTATAAAACGGCACTGCAGGAGATAGTACAGAAAAACAAACAGGAAACGCTCAGTTACAGCCTTGTCGGCGAAAGCGGGCCAGACCATGAAAAGACATTCACGGTCATGTTGTATTTGAACTCCAACCCGTTCACCACGGGTGAGGGCAAAAGCAAAAAAGAAGCCGAACAGCATGCGGCAAAGGCCGCACTGGAGCTTATGGGGCAGGAGCTATAGACAATCATATTGGCGGGCGGGGCTTATTGCCCGCCCGTTTTGTTTGACGAAAGGCCGAAAACCATGGCAAAAGCATCGATAATACCGATATTCATACCCCATGCCGGTTGCCCGCACGACTGCGTGTTCTGCAACCAAAGGAGCATATCCGGCACCGTCAAAGCTCCGAGTTCCGATGAGATTGACAGCCTGATTAAAAATGCGCTTTCATGCGCTAAAGAGGCACCGGAAGTGGCATTTTACGGAGGCAGCTTCACATCCTTGCCGGAGAGCCAACAGGAGGCTTATCTTTCCGTCGCGCATTCCTATATAAAGGCGGGCAGTGTAGAAAAAATCCGTGTTTCCACCCGCCCGGATTCCGTGACCACAGCCGCGCTGGAAAGACTTGCGGCATACGGGGTCAAAACCGTTGAGCTCGGAGCGCAATCTTTTGATGATGCGGTGCTTAAAAAAGCAGGCAGAGGGCATGATGTAAATGCAATTGTGAAAGCCTCGACCCTTGTCAGCCGATCGGGGCTTGACCTTGTCTTGCAGCTTATGGCGGGCTTGCCCGGAGACAGTGACGACGGTTTTATAAAAAGCTGTAAATGTGCCGTTCGGCTAAAACCGAATGCGGTGCGGATATACCCCGTGGTTGTGCTAAAGGAGACGCCTTTGTTTAAGCTGTGGGAGGCGCACCTGTATTCCCCTCCCGATGTTCAAAGCGCCGTGTCGATCTGTGCGCGCGCACTTTCGATTTTTCTCGAAGCGGGGATAACCGTCATACGGCTAGGGCTCAATCCATCCGAGGAGTTGTCGGGAGGAGAGGCTGTTGCCGGGGCGTATCATCCGGCTTTTGGAGAGCTGGTGTGGTCAAAGCTGTATCAGGACAAAATACTCGCCCGATTGGATGGCAACGCATCGGGCAAGGACATCAAAATCTATGTTCACCCCAAGCGTGCAAGCATCGCAGTGGGGCACAAAAAAAGCAATATAAAAAAAATAACAGAGCGATTCCAACCAAGCAGCATCAAAATAATACCAACCGCACAGAGTTTAGACGATATCTGCATATCGGTGGAGTCAAAGCCGGACACATAAAGCATGCCGCACTTTTTGTTTTGCGGCATGTTTTTTTAAAAGACAAAGGACATGTTTTTTGGGATGTTGTGATCCAATAGAATATTTTTGTCCATCTATTAAGAGCCAATATGTCGAAATACTTGTGTTTTGCATTCGCATGAATCCCGGCAAGGAATCTATTGTGCAATGTGCACAAAACCGCCCCCCCCCCTGTTTGTTTATTGTGCCAATTGTAATGTTGTGTTCAATAATATATAATTTGTGCTGTAAGGTAAATCAGTTCTCTCCATGTAACGGTAAAACAACACCAACCCGAATGCAGCATTTCCGCCTATAATCTATAATCCATCCTCCTTTTCACAAACAACCAAAGCTGCGGATGCGTCAGGAAATAAAACAGCATAAAATATAGTTAGATATTTTGAGGAGGCTCGGTATGCAAAAGACAGTAAAAGCACTGCTTGGCATCATTTGTCTATGTGGAGTGTTGTTGAGCGGCTGCCGGCAGGCAACGACCGGAGAAGAAACGACATTGGCAACAACCACCGCAAGCACACAAACAAGCCTTGTAATGACAAGCACAACAACGGAAAAAAGCACGAAAGCCACAACGGAAACGCCTGAGCCCTCCGTTTCAATGGAACAGTTGGATTTCGATCTTGAGACAGTGCAGTATAAAAGCGGTGAAATCTGTCTTACTGTTGCTTGGGGCAGCGAGGAAAATGAACTTGGATACTGGGAAGTAGCGGAAATATCGCGGATGGACGGCCCTCAGTCTTTTACAATGACCGACGATGAGACATTTTATATTTATGACTCATACAACCAAGGGGTTTTAAAGGCCTTTCGGGCGGGAAAGCTGGTGAACGCACTTTCGCTAAAGGGCAAAGCGGATTTTGAGGACATAATCGGCATCAGTCAAATGGTGTATATTGGCGGCAGCATTTTTGCCTACTGCAATACAACAAATGGGATTTACAAAATCACGGGTGAAAATGTTGAAAAATTGAACATACACTGCGAAGGCGGTATGTATTTCACAGAATTGCGCCATGACCCTGACGGCACACTTTTTGTTTCCGATTATATGCAGAGCGGGGGAAACTACAAACAAACAGGAGTGCGCCAACGCAGATTTGACACAGAGGGAAACTTGCTCTCGACAGCTTATGGCAACGACAGGCTGGATTATAACAATAAATTGAGCTTTATTCTGCTGGACCATGTGGAGTTTGTGGAAAAGGAAACTAAAATGCAGTTTGCACTCATAAACTCTGAAGGCGAGCTGCAAAAAAAGCTGGAGCTGGCGATAGGTGAAAAGCTTCCGAAGGCAGAGGGGGGCTTGTATACGGAGACAACTCTCAAAACAGAGCTTGGCAGGGATAAAAAAGACCGTATATATCTCGAAATACAAAGAGACTATCGAGAGGAAAATGGTCAGCCGATAAAAAAAGAGCTGTTTCTTGCAAGGCTCAGCATAAAAGACGGGACAATTGAAGCAATCCGCATACCCGTGCCCACGGAAGATGAGATTATGGGCGTTGGTGGCGCTATGTCCGTTCGGAGTGGCATGTATCCCTACACGATTTTGGCCGCTGACGACAGCATATTTAAATCCTACATGAGCGCTGCCGACGGTGTCAGCATTTTGAGATTTGTCTTTGATTAGGTGGATGGCAGAGCTCAACATAAAGAGTGCGTTCTTGGCAATCGGTGAGCCTTTCTCATCTCACAACAGACCGGCTTTGAAACGCCGCACAGGCATATATATATATACAAATCCCGAAGTGAGCTCCGCAATGGTGCAAACTTCGGGATTTTTGCCTCTTTTTACGAAACATGTCGAGAGCGTCAAAACAGTATGCATTGACTATTGGCGCTTTCGTTGGTAAAATATATCTGATGCAAAAGGAGGCGAGCTTTTTTGGAGAAACAGGAGCAAAAGGGAAAGCTCATTGTCATAGAGGGCATAGACGGTTCGGGAAAGACAACACAGTATGGGCTTCTTCTCGATTTCCTGAAGCAAAGCGGGATTGATTTCATCGGAACCTCATTCCCAAATTACGATAGCCCGTCGGGCAGACTTGTAAAGCACTATCTGGACGGTGGTTTGGGAAACAAACCCGACAGTGTCAACGCATATGCCGCCTCTTCTTTTTTTGCGGTGGATAGATATTGCTCCTTTGTGAGCGAGCCCTGGGGTGATTTTTACAGAAACGGGGGCCTCGTCATAAGTGCTCGCTACACGACTTCAAATGCGATTCACCAAGCCGCAAAGCTGGCTCCCGATGCCCGTCGCGCTTATTTAAAATGGCTTGAAGAATATGAATACGGCTATTTAAAGCTTCCCAAACCGGACAAAGTCTTCATGCTCCGCATATCGACGGCGCTCGCATTGGAAAACATAGGTCGCCGCAGTTTGGCAAGCGACGAAAAACAAGATATACACGAAAGCGATGCCACATATATGAGCAACTGCGCTGATGCTGCCCATATGGCGGCAAAGCTATACGGATGGACTGTGCTGGATGTTGAACGGGAGGGTGCAATGCTGTCCCGCGAGGAAATCAGCGCCCAAATCATCGAGCTCGCAAAACAACTTTTATTCTGATCTCCCGCTTGATGGAACATCAGGTGAGAGCAGGCGGATTTTATGATAAGACAAGCGACAAAGCAGGACAAAGACAAGCTGAAAGCCTTATACAGGCAGTGTTTTGAAGACGATGATGTGTTTTCAGACACGGTTTTCAAAAGCATATGGCGGCCGGACGAATGCCTCATTCTCTGTGAAAAAGATGAGATTGTGTCCATGGTCATGTTGCCGCGGTTTTCCCTTGCCGACAAAAGAAAATGCGGTTATATCTACGCCCTGTGCACAAAACCGCAAAACAGAGGCAAGGGCCACATGAGCGAGCTCATCAGAGAGGCACAGGCGCTGTGCGCAGGGCGCGGCGATGCCTTCACCTTTTTGGTGCCCGCCGACGCGGGGCTTTTGGGCCTATACAAACGATTTGGCTACAATAAGGCGTTTTTCCTAAGCAGCGGTGTACACAAGGCCGCGGATACAAAGACAAGCTTGAAAAAGGCAAATGCCTCAGATTATGAGTTTATTTCATTTCTATACCGCCGTTTTTTCTCCTCCGGCCTCTATATAGAGCGTGATTTTGAGCTGTTTTCTGTGCTTGATGCGCTTTATGCGCCGCTGCAAGGGGGATTTTATTGCTCGGAGCAGGGCTATGTGTTTTTCGATATGGATGAAGATGGGCAAAAGGTGATAAGAGAAGCTGTTCCATACAAATGCGAGCTTGGACTTTTATTGGACAGCGCAGCTAAAACAGCGGAATTGGACACAATCAAATACAGGCTCCCCGCCTTGGAGGGGCAGCCCTATGGCAGCGCAAGGTTTGCGCAAGGCGGAGAAGAAAAGCTGTTTTTCAACCTGTTGTTTGACTAAAAAGCGGCAAGCGAACAGGGCTTGCAGGGCAAGGAGTATAAAATGCGACAAAAGATTTTGGTGTTTTTGGCGGACGGTTTTGAAGAAATTGAAGCGGTTACACCCGTGGATATATTGAGACGGCTCGAACTGGACACGGTTTTGGTGGGTGTCGGTTCAAAACAAGTACGGGGAGCGCACGGGATTGAGATAGTGACGGACACCACCATAAACAGGATTAAAAAAGAAGAGGCGACAGCTGTCATACTGCCCGGTGGTATGCCAGGCGCGAGAAACCTTGACTCAAATCCCATAGTGCGTGAGATATTGTTGCATGCGGCAAAGTCGGACTGGATTATCGGAGCCATATGCGCAGCGCCCATGGTGCTTGGAAGGCTTGGTCTTCTGAACGGGAAAAATGCTGTGTGCTATCCGGGGTTTGAAGAGCATCTGGCAGGCGCCACAATAGTGGACTCACAGGTGGTGCGAGATGGAAATATCATAACGGCGCGCGGACCGGGAGCGGCATCTGAATTTGGATTTGAGATAGGAGCCGCGGTCAGCGACCGCATCAGAGCTGATTTTGTAAAAAAGAGCATGATGTATAAATGACTGCCGCGCAGCAGCGCAGAGGATACCGGATGGATAACGATACAAGTCGAGAAAAGACAAACGACAATGAACTTGATATAAAAAAAACCCCTGACTCCGCAGCTGAGGCAGGGGACGAGAGCACGCCAAAAACCGAAGTTGCGGAAGCGGAGAGCGAACGCAAATTCCTTGAAAAAGAGGCGGCGATAAAATACAACAGTGTGGGCTGTTTGCCCACCATCAGCTATGTTTTCTTTATACTGGGATGCTCCATACTGATTGCGGCGCTGCTCATCCTGGCGGCAAACGACATGTTTGCCCTTGTCAAGACCGAAAAAACCATAGAGATCACAATCGAGGCAGAGGACACGATAAGGGACATATCCGATTTGCTCGGTGAAAGCGGTATAATACGCTATCCTTCGCTTTTCCGCTCCTTTGCGAAGCTGACCAAGATGGACGAAAAGATAAATCCCGGGCAATACACCCTGAAATCATCGATGGACTACAGGACAATACTGTCCACCATCGGACGAAAACAGGCGACGCGAGAAGTGGTGACGGTGACCATTCCCGAAGGAATGGAGCAGAGGGACATCTTTGAGCTGCTTGAAGAAAAGGGTGTCTGCGAGGCGTGGAAACTGCAATCCTACGCAAAATACTATGATTTTGGCTATTCATTCATTGCGGAGATGCCATACAGCGAAACCAGGCTGGAGGGTTATCTCTTTCCCGACACCTACGAATTTTATAAAGACGAGCTGCCAAACCGAGTGCTGAACAAATTTCTCGTAAACTACAACAGAAAATGGTCTGTGGACATGAAAGCACGGCTCGAAAACATAAACATCAGCCAGAGAGACATCCTGATAATAGCCTCCATGATAGAAAAAGAGGCGCGTTTTGACGATGAAAGGCCGTTGGTGGCTTCTGTCATACACAACAGGCTCAAAAACAGCCAGTTTCCATACCTCCAAATTGACGCCACGGTGCAATATGCGCTGCCGAGCAGAAAAGATAAGCTGACAAATGAAGATCTTTTAATAGACAGTCCGTATAACACATACAAATATCCGGGTTTGCCGGTGGGGCCCATATGCAACCCGGGGCTTGCGGCGATCAGGGCGGCCCTATACCCGGACGAAACACCGTATTATTACTATGTGGCGCGGGGCAGCGGATGGCATTATTTTGCCGAGACCCTGGAGCAACACGAGGCCAATATTGAGCTTGTCAACAACGAAAAAGACACCGACGAAGAGCCAAATACCGAAAACACATTAAACTACGATTGATATTTTTGCTTATGAACATACAGACAACCCCGCATATAAAACTGCGGGGTTGTCTGTATGTTCATAAGGGATGAATCCTTTTATTTTAAATTGTCAGGGCGCTAATCAAGCGTTGCGGAAAAGACATAGATCGGATAGAAACCGTGGGTTTCGTGCAGGGTGATCCGCAGGGATTTAACTTTGGTGCCGATTTCGACATTTACAAGCCGCCTTGCGTTGTTGTCTGTGCGGTATAACGTCACTTCTAGCCCGTCTTCCAGTTCTGCCGTCACGGTAAAAGACTTCACAAGGCTGCCCGGCAAAGAGACTTCATGCTCCGAGAGCAGGGAGTTTGCCTTTGTAGAATGTCTGTACTCCACACGGGAGAGTTGTTTCCATTGCTCCAAGCTCAGGTGGGAGGGGGGCTGTTCTTTGACAAATCCGCGGTTTAGGGAGCTGTCAAAGACAAGCCGAAGGTTCTCAATTTGAGTAGGAGAGGCAAATTTATATTCAAACCAACCGTCTTTTTCACAAACCCAGCCGTTTTCACTGTCGGTATCGCGGTCAAGGCCGTTTCTCAGATTTTCTATATCTTCAAGTGCCGAGCCGCGCAGAGTTGCCCCTGCTGTGATATCGCCAATTTCCATGCGGGCAAAGGGGATATAGCAGTCGTCCTTCATCAGGGTGTTGCGCAGCTCCGCGATTTTCTCCTTGCCGACCTCTCTGGGGGTCAGCCCATGTCGGACAGCCAGCGATGCGGCGACACCGATGGCTTGTCCCATGGTGGCGCATGTGCCCATGACACGGGTAGAGCTCAAAGCGATGTGCGAGGCGCTGATATTTCTACCCGCAAAGAAGAGATTGTCTACGTTGACGGAGTAAAGGCAGCGATAGGGTATGCCATAGGGCATCGCGGTCTTGGCGGAACGGTTTGGAGGAGACGAGGCATAAAACCCTTCGGGGGGATGGTCGTCAATGGGCCAACCGCCGTATGCGACGATGTCTTCGGTGTCGGACAGGCCGTTCTCCAAATCGTTTTGTGTCAGAATATAGTCTCCCACACACCGTCTGGACTCCCTCTTGCCGGGCAGGTATCCCACCCAATCCAACTCAAAGTTGTCATTGCCGGGCACGTTGTTTTTGACATAGTCCCAAACGCCGTATGCCGTTTGGAGGAGTTCGTCGCGCACGGACTCTGTGTCCTCTATGGTCTTGTCACCGCCAAGCTCTATATACCAGAAATTTTCATAGTAGTTGTCAAGGTTTGGGATTCTGTTGTTGATGCTCTTTTCGTCAAATCGCTTTGCCCAAGACGGCGGTGTGAAGCCGCTTGGTCTATTTGTCTCCCTGGCCTGCAGGAGAGTGCTTGCGCCCATTGTTCTTTGGTCGGCTTCTTCAAGCCCCATGCTCTCTTCAAACTCGCCTCGCGCCTCGCGGCCGTAGCGGAATTTTGCTCCGGATATGGGAGCAAGCACGCTGTCGCCCGAACAGTCGGCAAAATAATCCGCTTCAATTTTGTGAAAAAGCTGTGTTGTCAGCTGCCAGCCTGTGATGCTTTTTATCCTGTTGTCCTCGCAGACCCCGTCAAGGCAGGAGCAGTTTAAAAACAGCTTGATGTTTTTTTCGGCCTTTACGGCGCCAAACAACACCGCATCCCACATGGGAAAGGTTTTACGCGGATTAATCCGCAGGTTTTCTAGGGCAAGCTCCTCCAGGATTCCTGTTTCCCGCAGATTTCCTCCCTGCACACCACAAATCCACATGCGGATTTCGCTCGAAGTGTTCCCGCCGAGCATGGGCCGATCGTGCATCAGAGCCACGGAAAGCCCCTTTCGCGCTGCGGCAATCGCCGCACAGATGCCGGAAACACCCCCACCCACCACACATAGATCTGCCTTGTGGGTGATTGTCTCAAATGTCATTGCATCGGTTCTCCTCTCGAAATCTTATCTCAACCACTGTCATTTTCAAGGTATTTCACATAACAACGGCGGCGCTTGTGCTGCTCGACGTTGCCGATAATCTTTTTCCATTGGTTTTGCGTCTGGGTATTGGTCTCAAGCTGCGGGCCTGTCTCGGCGGCGACGATGCCGTTTTCCCTGCCGTTTTTGTAGACATGGTTTATGAGCACGGCGTTCAATCCCTTGCCCAGATAGTCTTTTCTCACGGCAATGAGGGCAAGCTCCAGCACCTTGGCTCTTTTCAGTGCCCTTAAAATGCGTATAAAACCAAAGGGGAAAAGCTTTCCGCCTGATTTTCTGAGGGCATCGGCAATAGAGGGAAAGGCAAATCCAAAAGCGGCGACTTTCCCTTGAGGGTCCATGCAGATGGCCACATAATCGAAGTTGATGAGCTTGAAATACTCGTCAAAATAGAATCTCTGCATCTCCTCGTTGAGTGGCGTATAGCCGTAAAGGTGGCTGTAGGCGCTGTTTAAAATCTCAAAAATCTCATCTAAATACGGCTGCACATCGGCGTATTTGCTTGCCTCCAGCAATTTTATTCCATAGACTTTTTTCACATAGTCAGAAAACTTTTGCAGGCGCTCTGCGTCTACTTGTGAAGGTCTGAGATAGAACTCTATCCAGTCGACTTCTTTTTTATATCCGTTTTTTTCAATCAATTCGGGATAGTAGGGGTAGTTGTAAAGCGTGATGGACAAATCCGGTCGGTCAAAACCCTCAATGAGCATACCCTGTTTGTCAAGGTCTGAAAACCCTATGGGGCCGTGCACGATGTTCATGCCTTTTTCCCGTGCAAAGTCCTCGACGCTTTTTAGCAGCAGTGCCGCAGCCTCTGGGTTATCATCCACATCAAATCTGGAAAAGCGCATGCGCTTTTCTTCGGTTTTCTCGTTGTATTTTTTGTTTAAGATCGCGGCGATACGACCAACGACCTTGTCGCCATCATAAGCGAGAAAAAGTTTTGTCTCACAATAACTGTATGCCGGGTTCGCATCGGGGTTGAAATAGTCCAATTCCTCTTTGAAAAGATCAGGCACATGGTATTTGTTGTTTTTATAGAGTTTTAGCGGATAATTGACAAAGGTCTTGAGCTCTTTTTTGGTCGTTACTTCCTTGACGCGCAGCATAAATTCCCGCCCTTCCTTTTTGCAAGTTGCAAGTGAGTTGCTATATGCCTATATCTTTTGACACATCATACATATAAAAATCGAGGTCTTTCTCCATCCTTATGGCTTCACCGATGGGAAGGTGACAGACTTTGGAATTGCGATAAACAACGACAATATTGGGTTCTCCCTCCAAAAGCCGCATCACGGCATAGTGTCCCATGCGGCTTGCCATGACCCTGTCTCTGGCCGTCGGGCTGCCGCCGCGCTGCACATGTCCGATTATGGTGACTCTGGTTTCCATCCCCGAGTTGTTTTTGATAAAGGCGGCTATTTCGGAGGTGTTGCCAACGCCTTCGGCGACAATGACCAAGAAGTGTCGCTTATTGTTGTAGTGGCTCTCTCGGACTTTTTCCATTATATCTGTTTCGTAGTCAAAGGGGACTTCGGGTATCAAGACAGCTGAAGCTCCCACGGAAAGTCCCACATACATGGCAAGGTGTCCGGCATCCCTACCCATGACCTCCACAACAGAACAGCGCTCGTGGGATTGCATGGTGTCGGCCAGCTTGTCGATGGCTTCTATGGCTGTGTTGGCTGCGGTGTCAAAACCAATGGAGTAAAACGAACAACCGACATCGTTGTCAATCGTCGCAGGTATACCGACGACGTTCAAGCCCTCCCGGGACAGATCATATGCTCCTCTCAGCGTGCCGTCGCCTCCGATGGCGATAAGGCCGTCAATGCCGAGATAACGGCAATTGGAGATGGCCTCTTTCAAACCCGAAGGGGTTTTGAATTCCGGGGCGCGCGCGGTATAAAGCATTGTTCCGCCTCGGGATGTGAGACTGTTGACGGAACGGGCGTTGAGCTCTGTGACATCGCACTTTAAAAGCCCCGCATACCCTCGATGAATGCCTATCGGTGTAACTCCATATCTAACGCAGGTTCGAACAGCTGCCCTTATGGCCGCGTTCATTCCGGGAGCGTCACCGCCGCTGGTGAGTATTCCAATCCGCCTTGGCTTTACAGATGTTGTCATTTTTCTCCTCGGTTCTAAAAGCTCGAGCCGAGATGGCTTTGAGCAGTTATTTAGGACTGTTTATAAACTGTTACTATTATACCGCCAAATTTGTGGAAGGGCAACAGTGATTTGTGTTTTGAGAGCCAAATCAGGATAAAAAATCGCCGCTTCCTTGTGAATTTAACCAAGTATATGAGAAGAGGTTTTGATATATTGACATAGGCCTGTGCCTGTGATAAGATTTAGCCAATAAGGCATAATGACTGCAAAGGAGCTCTTATGCGGGAAACACTCCGTTGGTCGCTCCGAGATTGCTTTCAAAGGCTTGGAAGTTGTTTCGCGGTTGTCAAACTGTATGCCTTTTTATCATGCTGTAACAGACATTGTTTGGATTTGAAACTTGACATATTATACGACTATATTATAAACAGTATAAAGGGCGATTGTATCTATGAGCCGATTTTTCATGGCACTGCGCAACACTTTATTTTTCCGTATCTTCAATCTGCGTGATGATCATGCCAAGGGCAGAAGCGTCATGCTGGCCTCTGCCGTATTGTCCTCGAGCATATCGTATCTGACAGGCGGGGTTTTCTATACCAGTTTTCTCATTGCCAACGATATGGACATAGTAAATCTTGGTATCATCTCTATACTCCCGTTGATTGCCAGCAGTTTCTCCATATTTGCCCCGCTCATATTGGAGCGTTTCAAAAAAAGGCGTGTTGTCTTGGCGGTTGCAAGGATTACATATTTTGCCATCAACATCCTGGGGATAACAGTCATGCCCTATATCATCCAAGGGAAATCTGCCCGTGTTGTTGCATTTGGCGCCATTGTCTTTCTTTCTACGCTGGTAAACGCCCTCTTCACCGGCGGTTATACGATATGGCACCTCAACTTCATCCCAAACAATGTGAGAGCTGATTATTTTTCTCTGCAACAGATCATAGCCACTGCTTTTTCCAGCACGGTGTTGCTGACATCGTCCTTTGTGGCCGATGCCCTGCGGGGCACACCGCACCAATTGACCATCCTGATTGTCTTGCGTGTTGTTGCCTTTGCCCTTGCACTGGTCGAAATGGTCATCTTGTTGCTGCCAAAGGAATATCCATATGCCAAGAGTGTCGCAAAGCCAAAGCTGAAAGACGTTGTGCGACTTCCCTTTTCAAACAAAAAGTTTATGTACGTCATGCTGCTGATCGGGAGCTGGACTTTTGCCGCATATTTTACAGCCTCCAGCCTGACCTATTATCTCTTGAACGATGTTGGGGTGAAATACTCTTTTATAAACACCATAGATGCCACATATTCACTCTTTTTGATATTCCTGTCGCCTTTCTGGCGCAGGATTCTCCGAAGGTGGTCATGGCTCAAAACCTTTGCCATCACCGCGCTGATTCACGCCCCCTCCATGATCTTGTATTCATTTCTCTATCCGGGAAACTATCTCTGGTTGATGCCCCTTGTCAGACTTTCCCAACACGCCATAGGGGTGGGCTTGAACCTCTCCTATGCCAATCTGCCCTTTTTGAACCTGCCTGAAACAGATCAGACAAATTACCTTGTCTTCTACACACTGTTTGTCAACCTGTCGGGCTTTGCCGGCCTGACGCTCGCCACCTGGTTCATCTCGCGCACGCCGAATTTGAGCTTCTCCATCTTGGGAGTGCCCTTTGGCAATGTGCAGGTGCTCATAGCCGCGCAGGGTTTTTGCCAACTGCTGATTGCTCTGCTGGTGTTCAAATTCCGAAAGGGCATGGAACCTGTGGCTGCAACTCAATAGACATGCATACTGTCTGCAAAAAACACATAAAAATCCCGCCTATGCACAGGCGGGATTTTTGGCATATCGATTTGATTATAGGATGTACTCCGGGGTTCCGTGGATTGGCGGCAGTGGATTGGGACGAACCAAGGCGCCGCCTTGCTCGTAGGACTGTATCACAGCTTCGATGTATTCCAAGGTTGCTAGGGCATCGCGGCCCGAAGAGCGGATAAACTCATAGTGAACATTGTCTCTGATGTCTTCAAGCCAGGCATGTATGCGAATCGGGAATGTGGCGCCGAAATCAGCTATACCTGTGTTTGTGACTTCAGGTTCGGGCATATACAGTTTGCCTTCGTCGTTTTCTCTGTGTCCGGGCCAGTAGGTGAGCTTTTCAATGCAGTTTTCAATGCAGAAAGTGCCTTTGGTTCCGGCATGTTCATAGCTCCACCAACCGCCAAGCCCAAATCTGGCATCGCCTCTTTGGCTGATGAGGACACCCACGCCGCCTCTTTCAAACTTACAGTTGACACTGTTTATGGAAAGCATGGGGTCGCC